>CAVKOP010000024.1:0-19436 GCA_963657835.1 Lachnospiraceae bacterium
AGCCAAAGCTTTCTTCATACGGAGGTTGCCCTGACGAGAAATCATGATACGCTGAGCCTGCGGGGAACCAGCACCGTGCATGGATTCTGTACGATAGCCAACGGCTGCTGTACCAAGGCTAAGGTTTTCAATGAGACGTAAAATCTTCAAGCGGTTTTCAGTGGAAACGCTGTCTACGCCGCGGAGATATTTTTCAACATACGGCCCAATCTTCGGATCGCGGAGGTCTTTTTCAGACGGAGCAGTTACCATCAAGCCGCCGGCAATATCTTCAGCAAGACGAACGATTTCATACGGGAAACGTGTAACGTTCTGTTTGCAGACGTTTGCAAGCAGAAGGTCAATGAGGTAGTTGCCGGATTCTGTCTTCGTGCCGAGAGCAGAGCAAGCAATGCCGCAAGCAAACAATGTTTCATTGAGGTGCTGCATTTCGATGATTTTATCTTTGATGTGGGATGCTTTCGGGCAGCCGTTGTAATCAGCAGCTACAGCAGCAGCACCAATCAAAACGTCACCTACGCCAACTTTGCAGCCGCCGTAAGATTGACGATGGTAACCAGCGAAACGTTCAACCAAAGTACCAGCAAATTCAAATTCGCCGTTGAGGTAAATGCGGTCGTTAGGAATGAATACGTTGTCGAAAATTACGAGAGCTTCTGTACCGCCGAATTCCGGATTGCCTGTATCCATCTGAGCGCCTTCCAATTTACGAGTATCGCAGGACTGACGGCCAACGATCATGAAAATGCCTTTTTCATCTGTCGGACAGGAGAAGGAAATTGCATAATCTTTATCATCAGGACCCATAGCGATAGTCGGCATTACGATAACTTCGTGGGAGTTGATGAAACCAGTCTG
The DNA here is from genome assembly GCA_963657835.1 of Lachnospiraceae bacterium. Lineage (GTDB taxonomy): Bacteria > Bacillota > Negativicutes > Veillonellales > Megasphaeraceae > Megasphaera. Next base: position 859 of record CAVKOP010000024.1, read on the forward strand.
GTGAGCTTTAGCACCGCGAACAACAACACCGTCTGCACGACGTTCTACAACGTGGAGATAGAGGTCCGGGTCTTTCTGAGCATGTGGAGCCAAGCCGCGGTCACCTTTCGGGTCTGTCATAGCACCGTCAACAGTGAGGTCTTCTTTCTGAACGCGTTTTAAGAAGTTCATGAAGTTTTCATGATATTTTGTGCCGTATTTTTTGTCAATGTCATATGTCGTGGAGAATACAGCATTAAATGCGTCCATGCCTACGCAGCGCTGGAAGCAAGCTGCTGTTTTCTGACCGAGCAAACGCTGCATTTTAACTTTGTTCATCAGGTCTGTTGTGCTCTGATGAATATGAGTGAAGCGGTTTACGCGTTCGCCAGTATACGGAGAAATAACTGTCATCAATTCTTGATATTCCGGTTTTTGAGCCAGATCGTATGTCATACGAACGGAGTTCAAAGAGGGACGAAGAATCGGATCGTCTACAACGTTTTCAATTTTTTTGCCGAACATGTAAACTTGCAAGTTTAATTTTCTCATGCTTTCAATATACTGTTCGCCTGTCATTAATGCCATAATAAATCATCCTTTCTAAAGTTAAAAAATATAATAAGTACTGACACGGTGGTGTTACACTGTCTTCGTTGTGTCTTGCCTATGTAAAGAGCAAAAGATATGCCAACTTTAGAAATTTTTCATCTTTTTTCTTCTTTTGCATTCTTTTGACCCGAAAAAGCATAGGAAATATCTCATTTGTTTATGGAAAAATTTTTTCTAAAAAATTTTTTCTTCCTTCTCCGCCCTTATTTGTGAAATTCAGAACATGGTTTATGTGTTGCATTTTTGCATCAAATTGGTGTTTTTGTTGTTGCAAATTTAAAACAATTCACTGTCATGTACTAATTTTGGCACGATATTGGTTCTCAAAACGTTGTTTTTACATGTTTTAAGACGTATATTTCGCTTTACAAAAAATTTTCTTTCCTGTTTTCTTTTCTTATTTACTAAGGGCTGCAGGCTATTTAATGTGCATTTCTCCCTTATTTATTACATTTTTTCACATACTTTTCGTGGCTATGATTTTTAATCCTATATTATCTTTCGGCATATTTGGCACGTTTATTGCTTATATATTATTAGAAACTATAATGTAAGGATGTGAAACATACTATGGCAACTATGATTGAACAAATTGAAGCGGTATTGGACAAACACGTTCGGCCTTCGCTGGCATCGCATCAAGGCGATGTCGTTATCGTAGACTATACAGATGATGTGCTGCGCATTCGTCTTACAGGAAAATGCAGCGGCTGTCCGTCTGCACAGCTGACAACAGAAGAACTCATCGCAGCCACGGTAAAAGAACACTTGCCGCAGGTAAAAGATGTCATCCTCGTAAGCGGCGTCAGTGATGAACTCATTGCGCAAGCCAAAGCACTCCTGCACGACCATCATCTCTAGGAGGGGCGTATGAAAATAGGCATAAAATACTGCGGCGGCTGCAACAGCCGCTATGACCGCACGAAAGAAGTCAACAAATTTATAAAACGGTTTCCCAACCATACATACATATATAATGTAGAAGAAGAAATTTGCGATTTGTGTCTTCTCGTCTGCGGCTGCATGACTGGCTGCGCATCTTCTGAAGGCATTGCGGCAAAACGCTTTATTTCATTGTGCACCCCACAGCAGTTTGCCGCGTTTACTGCAGATTTTGCCAAAGAAGAAGCGGCACCCAAAGTGCGGCAAAAGCGCATTCTCCATCTGGGTGACACAGCCCAAATGACCAAGACGTTTACAGCTGCGGATATTCAGACCTTTGCCAAGTTGACCGGCGATTACGGCAAGCTTCACACCGACCCGGCATTTGCCGCCCAGTACGGCTTTGGAAAGCCTGTCGTTCACGGCGTCTTGACGGGCAGTTTAATCTCTTCTATCATGGGAATGACCCTTCCTGGCGACGGTACAATTTTAATGGATGAAACCATTCATTTTACCGTGCCGGTCTATGCCGGTGATACAATTACCGCAACGGTTACCTTAAAAAGCGTAAAGGAACAAAAACGCTGGTATATCGGTGAATTGGAAGGCACGTGTACCAACCAAGACGGCACCGTCGTCGCTGAAGGCATTTGTCATCAAATGATGATGAAAACATTATTCCTCGTAGAGGACAAATAAAGATAAGGATTAGGTGATTTTACATGACAAACTTAGAAAAATATGACAATCTTTTTATGAAAAACTTCAAATTGACTAAAGACCAGCTTCCAGGCCTCAAATACCGCGGCATCAAAGTTTGGGACTCCATGGGCCATATGAACTTAATGGAAGACATGGAAGATACGTTTGATATTTCTATCGATACGCCGGATGTATTAGCCTTTAGCTCCTACGAAAAAGGAATGGACGTTCTCCGCAAATATGGAGTCGAAATCTAAGGCTCCTCAAGGAGTATATACGCCGGCTGCTTGTCTGGTAGATCCGCTCACTGAAAGTAATTGCTATATTCTCACGTCCGGCAGCCATGCGCTTCTCATCGATCCGAACAATGCCGAACTCATTATTCCGTATCTGGAAACGCATGGACTTATTCCCGAATATATCATTTTAACGCATGAGCATTGTGACCATATCAGAGGACTGAATGACCTGCGCGCCCATTGGGACGTACGGGTCATTGCCAGTCAGGCCTGCAGTGACGGCATTCAAGACACCAAAATAAATATGACCCGGATTATGGAATCCTACTTGTATTTTAAAAGCAACGGGAAGCTGCAAGTATCTTATCCCAAATTTACTTGCGCTCCTGCAGACATTACGTTTGCCGGCCCGACGTTTGATTTTACATGGCAAAATCATCAATTCCATTTTATATGGGTCCCCGGCCATACGCCCGGCAGTATGTGTACTATCGTTGACAATACCGTCTTGTATTCCGGCGATTATTTTATTCCCGGCGAAGAAGTAATTACGCGTCTTCCCGGCGGCGACGATGACGCCTATCAGCATACAGGAAAAAATATCCTGCGCACGCTGCCTGTTCCTATTTGGACGTATCCCGGCCATGGGCTGCCGTTTACATTGACGCAGGAGGTGAAAACGAATTATGGATTATAGTACATGGCTGACTTACGCGCCATACAGCTGGACACAAGCCGAAAAAGAGGTCCATTACCTGCCCTTCTTTCGCACGCTAACAGAACACCACCGGCGGCATTGTCCGCCATACGGCCAAGCACTAAACCGTCTCGGCTACACAGACAATGCCGCTGCATCGCTAGCACAGCTTCCCATGATTCCCATTCGTCTCTTTAAGCTCATGCAGCTTAAAAGCATTGCAGACGAAGACGTTTTTAAGGTACTTGTTTCTTCCGGTACGACCGGACAAGCTCGTTCTCATATTTACTTGGATGCTGCTACGGCACAAAACCAGCAGTTAACACTGTATACCATTATGAAAAGCTTTTTTGGCACAGGCCGACTTCCTATGCTGATTATCGATTCGCCGTCTATCTTTACGGATAGGACGGCTTTTAATGCACGAGGTGCCGCAATTTTAGGCTTTTCCATTTTTGCCAAAAAGAAATTCTATGCCCTGACCGACACAATGGAAATTAACACCAAGGCCTTAGAAGCATTTGCAGCATACAAAGATACACCCGTTTTGATTTTCGGCTTTACGTTTATGATTTGGAAATATTTTTGTCAGGCTTTAGCAGAAAAGGGGCTATCCTTCGATTTTTCCAATGCTATCGTCCTTCATGGCGGCGGCTGGAAAAAAATGCAAGATCAGGCCGTATCGGCAGCATTGTACAAAAAACGGTTGTATGACCAGTTTCATATTTCCCGCGTCCATAATTATTACGGCATGGCTGAACAAACAGGCTGCGTTTATGTTGAATGTGAAGAAGGCCATTTGCATGCCAGCATTTTTTCTGATGTTATTGCCAGAAATCCGGAAGACTTTTCTGTCTGCCCGCTTGGACAAAAAGGTATTCTGCAAGTTCTTTCGCCGATGGCCGTTTCGTATCCGGGACATTCTATTTTGACAGAAGATATGGGAACTATCTTAGGTGTCGATGACTGCCCATGCGGGCGCAAGGGCAAATATTTTCGCATTGACGGCCGTATTCCCAAGGCCGAAATAAGGGGGTGCAGTGATACACATGGCTGATTACACGATTTTAGCAGGCACTGTGCCGCAGCAGGTCCGGCCGCTGCCGCCGTTTTCACCGCTTGTCATGGATTTTTTGCAGGCTCTGTCTAAAGAACTGCAAACACTGTCCCTGGCACATACGGATATGACCTGGGCCGCTTTAGGGTTTTGGCTTCGCCGCGCGCATGTGAAACAAATGGCTCAAGAAGTATCCCATTTAGGCAGGCGGTTGGGACGTGGCTTAGTGTTTCACATCGCTCCTACCAATATGCCCGCTATGTTTGCCTACAGCCTGGCCATTTCCATGCTCGCCGGCAATGGAAATATCGTTCGTATTTCTCCGCGCCAGGCTGCATCTGTCCAACCTATTTGCGACTGCATAGAAACAGTCTGGTCCCGGAATGAATTTTCCAGTCTTCGGGAAATGAATGCACTCATAACGTATGACCATGACAAAAACACGACAGATGAACTGACAGCACAATGCGACGGCCGCATCATTTGGGGCGGCAATGAATCTATCGCGCAGATTCGCCAATCCATTCTGCCGCCGCAGGCCGTAGAGCTTGTTTTCGCCGACCGCTATTCCTGCGCCGTCATCGACAGCGCTACCGTGCTCTCTTATTCTGAGGAAGAATTAAATCATCAGGCACATCTCTTTTATAATGACACCTATGAAACAGACCAAAATGCCTGCTCCAGCCCTCATATGATTTTTTGGCTGGGCAGTCATAAAGACCTGACAGAAAAAGCAAAAAAACGCTGGTGGCATGCTGTTGCCAAAGAAAGCACAGCATATACGCTGCAGCCGATTAAAGTAAGCACGAAATATACCGATGCCTGGGAATTTGCCATGACATGCCCCCAGATTGCCGCTATTGAGCACACCAAAAATGCAGTATACATTTATACCCTATCTTCCCTGCCGGAAGATATTACGACGCTCTCCGGCGCGTTTGGCCAATTTTTTCAATATTCTGTTTCCGTACTGGATGAAATCATGCCGTACATGGACAAAAAAATCCAAACTATTTCTACGTTGGGCATTCATCCGGGCATTATCCGACAGCTGTTGCTGGCGCATCGCGTAATGGGCGTAGACCGTGTAGTACCAGTAGGCCAAGCGATGGATATGTCTATCCTTTGGGACGGCATGAATATGATAGAATCTCTTTCACGTATCATTGGTTAGGAGGTCTTATAATGAATTTTTTCGACAAGAATCCTCAATATGAACAGCGTCCTCTTTTTATAAACGCCGCCGGCTGTACAGTAACCTATGCAGATTGGTACCGTCACGCAGACGCGCTGAAAGCTATGATTCCCCGCCGCTCGCTGGCTGTCATTATCTGCCGCAACACCCTTGGCTCCGCTTTATCTTACCTGTGCTGCCTGCAAAACCGTATTGTCCCGCTTTTAATAGACCACGATATGGATGCCGATTTGATGAAACGGCTAATTGATACGTATAAACCGGCATATATCTTCCAGCCGACTGCCAACGCGGCTGACAGCAGCCCGCTGTATATGCTGGAAGATTACTCACTGTATCAGCACGCGGCGCATTCCCCGGCTTTATTTGAAGATTTGGCCTTACTGCTGACTACATCCGGCAGTACAGGCAGTCCCAAACTGGTACGGCAAAGCTACGAAAATATTCAGTCCAATGCCGCATCTATTGCCCAGTATCTGGAATTGGATGCTTCCCAGCGCCCTGTATCAACGCTTCCTATGCATTATACCTTTGGATTATCAGTCATCAACAGCCATGTACTGGTCGGTGCCGCCGAATATTTGACAGAAGATACGCTTTTTGATGCCTCGTTCTGGGAATTATGCAAAAAGCAAAAGATTACTTCTATTGCCGGCGTACCTTTTACGTATGAATGTCTGAAACGCCTTCATTTCACCAACATGGACTTGCCGGCCTTGACGCTGATGATACAAGCAGGCGGTAAATTATCCAAACGGCTGCAAAAAGAATATGCCGATTTTGCAGCTGCCGCGGGTAAACGCTTCGTCGTCATGTACGGACAAACAGAAGCTACGGCACGCATGTCTTACCTGCCGCCGGCAGACTGCCTGAAAAAAATCGGCAGTATCGGCATTGCGATTCCCGGCGGCGTCTTTCATATTATGGAAGATGAACACATCGAAATTACAAAACCGAATATTCCCGGTGAATTATGCTATGAAGGGCCTAATGTTACCTTGGGCTATGCCCAATGCGCCGAAGACCTGGCACGCGGCGACGAACGCCGCGGACGCCTTTTGACGGGAGATATCGCTTACGTCGATGAAGATGGATTTTATTATATTACAGGCCGCAAAAAACGCTTCGTCAAAATCATGGGCAAACGCGTAAACATGGACGAAATAGAACAGCTTTTCAAAAATACGTTTACAACCGGTGATTTTGCCGCAACAGGCCATGATGATGATTTATGGATTTTTACAACAGCTCCGGAAGCTGATATTTCTTCATTAGAAGACTTTTTGGCTAAAAAAACATCGCTTCACCCCAGCTGCTTTACAATCCGCCACATAGATACCATTCCCAAAAATTCTTCCGGCAAAACACAATATACCGCTTTGTTGGAATTGATAAGGTAGATGTTGCATTATGGCAATGGATGCTCATATTTCCCTTTCGCAGGAACAGCTGCAAAAACTTTCAGCCAATCAGATTCAATCGCTGCAGATTTTATCTATGTCTGCGGAAGACCTTCGCGACATGCTGCAAAAGGAATCAGAAGAAAATCCATTTATGGATTACCATCCCGTTTCCTCGCAGGACGGGGCATCTGAATTTCTCAATTTTGTCGCCGCACCGGAAAAAGACCGCATTAAAAATTTTATTCTAGAACAACTAAACCCAAGCCAGTACAGCCGTCCTGCCTGGGCCTTGCTGACCTATTTGGCACAATGCGTGGATGACAACGGCTATTTGACAGTAACAGAAGAAGAATTATCCCGCAAATTTCCACTGCCGCCGGGCCTGTTTGCCGACTGTCTGCACATTTTGCAGCAGCTCAATCCCGCCGGCATCTGTGCCGCATCGCTGCAGGAATGTCTGCTGCTGCAGCTGGCCCGCAAAAACAAACTAACGCCGTTAGCAAAAAAAATCGTTTGTCATCACTTGGACGATGTAGGAAACGGCCGCCTCAACACGATATGCAGTACGCTTCATATTTCCAAAAGCAAACTGCTGCCTGTCGTGCGCCTGATTAAACGCTTGGAACCGACGCCCCTCAAAGGAATGTTTGAGACTGTCGATTCCTATGTCGTGCCTGATGTCATCATCCGTTTTACGGAAACCGGCGGCTATGAAATCCATCTCAATGATTCGTGGATTACATCGTATTCGCTAAGTGACTACTATACGCATATGATGCATTCGGCAACAGACCCGGATATAAAATCGTATTTCAAAGAAAAATATACACGGTGTTATATGATGCTCCACAATATTGAACGCCGCCGGAAAACGCTGACTGTATTAACTGACGCGATTTGGAACTGGCAGTATAGCTATGTGCAAGCGCATCATGCCCTGCGCCCTATGACGCTCAAAGACATTTCCCAAAAAACGGGGCTGCATATTTCTACTATCAGCCGTTCCATCAAGGACAAATATGTACAAACTCCCTGGAGGACCGTTTCGTTTAAATCATTATTTCAAAGCCCTTTGCACCATGGGGACAAAAATCTATCCAAGGATGCCGTAAAAACATCCTTAAAGCGTTTGATTAACCAAGAAAACCGTCGAAAACCCTACAGCGATTCTCAGCTGACAGTACTCTTGACACAGCAGTTTGGCATCCCTATTTCGCGGCGCGTCATTCAAAAATACCGCCGCATGTTACACATTGCAAATTCATATGAACGCAGAATACTCGACTAATCCATGCACTGTCCACAAGGCAATGACAAGAGCCGGTGATTTCTATATAAATAGAACATCTATCTTGACATTGCCTTTATTACATAGGATACTTTTAATATGTTAAAAGTATAATTATGTACGTAACATATTTGTATCGCAGGAGCATTCTAAACGAAAGGAGGACATATATCTTAATGGGACATACTAAAGAAATCTTTTCCACCGTAGCCGAAGCGGCAGAACGCCTCAGCGCGATTATTGAACATTCGTTTGACGGCATTTTTATTACCGATAAAAATGCCAATGTGCTGCGTATTAATCATGCCTATGAAGACATCACAGGGTTAAAAAGTGAAGAAGTCCTGGGAAAAAACATGGCAGATTTGGTAAAAGGGAAACTCATTTCTCAGTCCGGCAGTCTGATTGTCGCCCGTACCAAAAAGCCCGTTACGCTGCAGCAGCGGTTTAAATCGGGCAAAGAAGCATTGGTAACCAGTTCGCCGATTTTTGACAAAGACGGCACGCTGATTATGATTGTTACTAACGTCCGGGACCTGACTGAAATTTACAACTTAAAAGAAATCGTCCAGGAAAAAACGGACGCCATGGAACGGCTCCGTTTGGAACTGGCACACATTCAAAACCCGGCAGCAGAACAGGAAGTCATCGCCAAAGATGAAACGACGCTGGCTGCCATGCTGCTGGCCAACCGGGTCGCCCCTATGGATACAACCGTTATTCTATTAGGCGAAACAGGCGTCGGCAAAGAAGTCATGGCCCGCTATATTTATCAGCACAGCCACCGCGTAAAAAACAGCTTTATCAAGGTCAACTGCGGCGCGATTCCGGAAAGTTTGATTGAAAGCGAGTTGTTCGGCTATGAAAGCGGTGCTTTTACAGGCGCCAATCGTTCCGGCAAAATCGGGCTTTTTGAATTAGCCAACAAGGGAACTTTGTTTTTAGATGAAATCGGGGAACTGCCCAAAGATATGCAGGTCAAACTGCTGCGGGCACTGCAGGAGCAGGAAATCATGCGCATTGGCGGCACCAAGCCGATAAAAATCAATGTCCGTGTCGTCGCCGCTACCAACCGCAATCTGGAAGAAATGGTAAAAAACGGTGAATTTCGCGAGGATTTATATTACCGCTTGACGGTCTTTCCTATTTCTATTCCGCCGCTGCGGCTTCGCAAAAAAGATATTACGCCTTTAGCTTTATCGTTTCTAGCTAAGCTTAATCAAAAATATAGTTTCAAAAAATATTTTTCTGATATTTCTATTCAGCTTCTTAATGAATATAGCTGGCCCGGAAATATTCGTGAATTAAAAAATATTGTCGAACGAGCCATTATTATCAGCTCCAACGATGAAATTCGGCCAGAAGATTTACATTTACTCCATCAAAGCCAGCCGGTTATCCTGCCGGAAGAAAAGGATACGGCCATTCAAAAAACGGAAAACGGCTCAGATATTCAGTTCCCTGTCGATTTACAGGATATTTTGACCCGTACAGAATATCATTATCTGACAGCAGCGTATCAAAAATGCGGCAATGTACGGGACGCAGCACATGCACTGGGCATTACGCCGTCTACGTTTGTCCGAAAGCGAAAAAAATACGAAGAAACACATCCGTCAGCACATACATCTTAGTCATTTATTTGACATATGTCATCTACACTTTTATAATAATAGCTGGATTCATATTAAAGGAGGTAATTCCATGCCGAGACCGCCGCGGTGCCGCCGTGTCTGTTCCCTGCCGAAGTCAGATGAGTTTGCTCCTTCTGACTGTCCCAACGACGCGGCCGTTGTTACTATGAGTATTGATGAATATGAAGTCATCCGCCTGCTGGATTTGGTAGGACTGACACAAGAACAATGCGCTGCGCAGATTAATGTGTCGCGAACTACCGTAACAGGTATTTATGATACGGCTCGTTATAAATTAGCGGATGCCCTCGTCCATGGAAAGCGTCTTCTCATCGAAGGCGGCCATATAAAAATTTGTGAACATGCCGGCTCCTGCTGTCACCATGCATGCTGTCATGCCGGAAAAAATAATCCAAAAGGAGATTGATATTTATGAGTGAAAATTGTACACATGACTGTTCCAGCTGCGGCAGCAGCTGCAGCAGCCGCACAGAACCGCAAAGCTTACAGGCTCCCCCTCATGCAGGTACGCATGTAAAACATGTGATTGCCGTCGTCAGTGGCAAAGGCGGCGTCGGTAAATCCCTCGTCACGTCTTTGATGGCTGTACAAATGCGCCGCCGCGGCTTCAAAACGGCTATCTTGGATGCAGATATTACAGGCCCGTCTATTCCAAAAGTATTTGGCATTACTGACAGAGCTACTGGCGATGAAAGCGGTATTCTCCCTGTCAAAACAAAGACAGGCATCGAAGTCATGTCCATGAACCTGCTTTTGGAAGATGCAGCTTCCCCGGTTGTATGGCGCGGCCCGGTTATTGCCGGCGCTGTAAAACAGTTCTGGACAGACGTCATGTGGGGCGACATTGATTATATGTTTGTCGATATGCCTCCAGGAACCGGCGATGTACCCCTGACGGTATTTCAATCCCTGCCGATTGACGGTATTCTCGTCATTACCTCTCCGCAGGAACTGGTTTCCCTGATTGTAGAAAAAGCATTGAAGATGTCGGAAATCATGCATGTTCCTGTATTGGGATTAATCGAAAACATGAGCTATTTTGAATGTCCGAACTGTCATGAAAAACATGCTATTTTCGGACCCAGCCATGTCGAAGCATCGGCACAGAAATATGAAATCCCGCATACAGCTAAACTGCCTATTGACCCGGAATTTGCAGCACACTGCGATAAAGGCGACATCGAAAGCTATCCGGCTGACTATTTGGCAGACACAGCATCCTTCTTAGAAGGCGTTTTGGGAAATGACTAAGTACTAACTATTCGCCATTATACGGCAAAAGACCGCAGAAACATGAAATCTTCATTCTGTTTCCGCGGTCTTTTTTTGCATCACGATGCGTATTCTCTTTTCTCCTGCAGCTTATTGGGCAGCCCGTACATTGACGCTTACAATATAAAAGTTTTGCACGTCAAAGGACAAGCAGTTGCCGTTTTCATCATCATATTCATACAATGATTTATCGTTGTAACTGTACAAATGATCTGCCTGGCCGTATTTACTGTTTAGGACATCCGCCGTCATACCTACTGCTACACCATCCGGTGTAGATAAATTATCACTGGTGCAGGTAACATATACAGCTGTTGAATCACTTTCCTGAAATCCTACCAGCAAATGGTTTTCATAGTTATATTCTATATAATTGACACCTGTGTCTGATGTCACATGTTCTGATGCCGTTGGCTGGCCGTATACACCTTCTACATACTCAATCGTGCATCCCGGCCCTACGCCGCCGACAGCAATCTGGTCAACAGCTACCTGGGCAAAACAAAAAGACGATGAAAAAAAAGCGGCACAGCCTATACAAGCTGCTGCCATTCTGCGAATGAAGCCTTTCATCCTTTCCTCATACTCCTTACCTAATTACGTATATCATTTTTATTATATACCCATTCTCACGGCAGGACAATAAAAAAAAGGTGGCATAACACGTTTTGCTGTCATGCGCCATGCTCTTTCTTTAAAAGTTTTTAGTTTTGTTTAAAGTGTGAAAAAAATAAATAATAATGCAGCAAACTATGCACTTAAAACTGTATAGTAAAAAGGCTGCAACAAAATGGACCTAAAATTCTCATTTTGTTACAACCCCTTTACTTACTTCTATTCGTTTTCTGGAACGTAAGTCGTAGAAATCGTCACTTTTGTCGTTTTATCTGGCAGCGGCCGTGTTTCTGCCAGTGACGTCACAACATATTTCAGTTCCGGCGTCAGTGTTCCCGTAATGTGAAACAGGGACTGGGCATCTGCGGCATCGACATATATCACGTCGCTTTTGTTCACGCCAAATGCCTTGCCATACGGGCTGGTCAATGTACGCTGTTTACTGTTCCAGTGCAAGTCCAGCTTCAAGGCCGTCGCTACAGCCACAGCCGGCAAATACGTTACACCGTCTTTTTTTAGCGCACGTTTGGCTATTTTTTTGCCGTTGACAATTAAATCATAGGCTTTGGCTATATACGTCGGCTGTCCATCTGACGCCGCGATTTTACTGTAAATACTGTTGGCATCTGCAAAATCTTCTACGCCATACCCATGAAGCGCATCTTTTACGTTTTGCACGGTTACATTCTGCCAGCCATAGCCGTCCGGATAGATATAGTAGGAAACAGTGTGGTCCGCATCGCTGTCAATGACAATCCGGTCATAATATACATTGACAGGCGTCCCGACAGAAACTTGAGCGTATACCGCTTCCACGTCTTCTTCATGCATGCGGACGCAGCCGTTGGAGACATAATAGCCGACAGAAGACGGTTGGTTGGTACCATGAATGCCGTATGTGCCGTTAAATCCAATCCAGCGGTATCCCAGCGGGTTATCCGGGCCGGAACCAATCTGTACGCTGGGATCGCCTGGGTCAACCCACGTCGGATTGACTTCTTTATTCTGCACCGTATAGTATCCTACAGGAGTCGGCGTTGATGGTTTTCCTACGCCAACCGGATACATCGCTGTTTTGGTATTTCCTTGGTATAAAATCAAAATACGGCTTGCCAAGTTAATGCCTATCTTGGGCTCTTGGGAAGAAGTATCCTGCCCAGGAGCTGCCGCGTCTGTTTGCTGCTGCAGGGCTGCCGGTTCTTCCGGTGGGGTTGGATGTGACGTAATTTTAACCGAAGCCGCCGCAAAGGGAGCCGGTTTCATCGGCAGCTCTGACGGAACCTTTGCCGTATCTGCTGCAAACGCATTGCCTGCCAATAAACAAGTCATGCTTACGCAGCCAATAATCCATGTTTTGATGTTATTCTTCATCATCTTTAATTCCATGATCGTGCTGTCCTATCCCATTAAAAATCAAATTTAAAACAACAGCTGTAATACTTCCCAGTGTAATGCCGCTCTGTAGTACTATTTTAGCCGCATCGGGGAAATGTTGAAAGAAATTAGGAATCGTAAGTGTAATCATACTAATACCAATGCTGACAGCCACAATCATCAGATTCGAATTTCCTTCAAATTCTACTTTTGTCAGCGCACGAACACCGCTGGCGATAATCATGCCGAACATGGCAATCCCTGCTCCCCCCAGTACGGAGTTCGGAATGCAGGCAACGATAGCTGCCATCTTGGGGAACAAGCCCAAGACAATCAGGATTACGCCGGAAGCCGCTACTACAAAGCGGCTCTTAACGCGCGTAACAGCAATTAAGCCGACGTTCTGCGCAAATGCCGTATACGGGAAGCTGTTAAAAATACCGCCAATCATCGTCGATAATCCATCAGCGCGCAGACAACGCGACAACTTATCCTGATTAATAGGCCGTCCTACAATATCGCCAATGGCAATGCAGTCCCCTGTCGTTTCTACCATGCAGACAATCATGACGATAACCATCGACACAATGGAGCCTACATCAAAAGCCGGATAGCCAAAAGACAGCGGTGTCACTACGCCAAACCAGGCTGCTTTTTCTACTTCCGAAAAATCAACCTGTCCCAACGAAATGGCAACCAGCGTGCCGCCAATTAAGCCGATAAGAACGGATACATTGCTTAAAAATCCGGAACCGGCACGGCCATACCGATAAATAAGGATGATAATGCACAGCGTAATGCCTGCCAAAAACAAATGCATGGGACTGGCAAAATCAGGCGAAGACTGGTTGCCGCCGCCAATCCAGCGAACGGCTACCGGCAGCAGTGTAATGCCAATGATAGTAATAATCGTGCCGGTAACAACAGGCGGGAAAAAGCGAATCAGCCGGCTGAAATACGGGGCAATGAGAAACGTAATAATCCCGGCAACGATAATCGCCCCATAAATAGCCGTAATCCCGTGTTCTACACCAATTAATATCATAGGCGTAACCGATGCAAACGTAACCCCTTGAATCATCGGAATACGGGCACCGACTTTCCAAAATCCCAGCGTCTGAATCAGCGTCGCAATACCGCAGGTAAACAAATCCGCATTAATCAAATGAATAAGTTCAGCAGGCGACAGATGCATAGCCTGTGCAATAATAATCGGTACGGCTACAGCACCGGCATACATGGCCAGTACATGCTGCAGTCCGTACGCAAACAGCTTGGAAGCAGGCAGCATTTCATCGACAGGATGCGTTGTCTGCTGCGTCTTAGATGGATTCATTCTATTCACTCACCTCAAATTACAAAGTATCTGCCCGTTTAAGGAAATCGCGAATAATGTCACAAGACGCATGAAAAGCCTGTTGTTCTGCGTTGGTAAGAGAGATAGGCACAATAGCTTCTATACCGTTTTTGCCAATCATGCAAGGTACGCTGGCAGCCACCTGGCTTTCTCCAAACTCCCCATCCAAGGCCACCGAGCACGGCCAAATCAGTTTTTGGTCATGAAAAACGGCTGCAATCAGCATATGCACTACATTGGCAATGCCAAATTCAGTACATCCTTTGCCGTCGATTTCCATATCACCGGCCCGTTTGACTTCCTGCTGCAGCGCAGCTGTATCTGCTGCCAAGGCCGGATTGTCCCGGCAAATATCCGTAAACAGCCGTCCCTGCACAAACACATGCGACCAAACAACAAAGCTGGAGTTGCCATGTTCACCCATGCACAGTCCTTGTATGGAACGGCGGCTGCAGCCTGTATGCCGTGATAAAACACGCAGCAGCCGATACGTTTCCAAGCTCGTCCCCGTGCAAAAACACCGCTGACGCGGCCAGCCCATCTGTCGGCGTATATACTCACAAACAATATCCGCTGGATTCGAAACGCTGATCGTAATGCCGGAAAAATGCACCTGCCGTAACTGCGCAATGACATCTTTTGCCATACGAATGGAATCATCAAACATATCCAGCCGCGTCTCACCCGGCCGCCTGCTGCGTCCAAATGCAATGACTAACACATCTGCGTCACGGAGTTCTTCATAGCCTCCAGCCCGAATCTGTATATCCCGGCCGCAGAGGGAGCCGCTGACGCAGTCGGATAAATCCAGCGCCTGTGCCGCTGCTTTCTCCGGCACCGCGTCGATTAATACAATGTCGTCAGCCTCTCCAGACTGCAGTAACGCCAACGCTGCGTGAGACCCTACATGGCCGGCACCTATAATACCAACTTTTCGCGTTTGCAACATAGGTATTTCCTCCTTTTATTGATAAAAAGCATATATAGTATGTATATAAATTATACCATATATTTTATTTTTGCAGGAGGGAATACATCCTTAAACAAACAAAGACAATGATGCCTTTCCCTAAGACACCACTGTCTTTATTTATCTTTAATTATACGGCATACGCCTTTCCTGTCAATATCCCGCTAAAAAGAACAAAAAAGTACGCCAATACGTTTTTCTGCAGCCTTGCCAAATTTACACAATTTTTACATTCTTTTTGCAAAATACTGAAGTGAAGCTTTTATACTAAACTCAAGAATGAACCAGGAGGTATACGACATACATGTTCAGTATCAGCAATAAACATGAAGAATTTTTTGATTACTTAATGCACAACGCAGAAAACTTTCACCGTGGCGCTGTCATCGCCAAAGAAGTCATGAAAGATGTGACCAAAATCCACCTTCACATCAAAGAAGTAGTAAAGTTAGAACATACATCCGACAAGATTAACCAAGATATTATTATGAAACTTTCCCGTGTCTTCATTACGCCGATTGACCGCGAAGATTTTTATAAACTGACCTGTCATCTTGAAGACTGCATTGACCAGCTTCATGGCTCTCTCATGCGCGTCAGCCTGTATCATCTCGATAAATCCACACCGGCTGCAGAACAAATTACGGAACAGCTGGAAATCATGGGACAGGAATTGACTACGATTTTTTCTCTGCTAAAAAATATCGATAAAAATGAAACAGAACTCATGGAACGGGCCAATCGCCTAAGCAAAATTGAAACAGATGTCGATAACATTTATCGCCGTGAAATATCCCGTATCTTCCAAGGAGACCAGCCTCTTCTCGATGTCATTCGCTGGAAAGATATTTTAGGTACGCTGGAAGATACTTCTGACGCAGTAGAACAGCTTGGCAACGTAATAAAAGAGGTGACAATGAAATATGCTTGATACGCCGTTAATTATTCTCGTCATTGTCCTGGCTTTGGCATTTGACTTTATCAATGGGTTCCATGATACAGCCAACGCGATTGCGACATGTGTATCTACGCGCGCTATCCGTCCCGGCCTGGCCATTATTGGTACGGCCGTACTGAATTTTATCGGCGCCATGATTTCTACGGGCGTTGCCAAAACCATTGGCGGCGATATCGTTACGTCTCCTGCCATGATTAATGAATTAGTCATTATTGCCGGCTTGACCGGAGCCATTGTTTGGAACCTTATTACTTGGTGGTTCGGCATGCCTTCCAGTTCTTCCCACGCACTGATTGGCGGCATGATTGGAGCCGTTGCCTTTTCAGTTGGTGCGGCGGCTCTCAACGATTGGGGCATTATTAAAATTTTCCTATCCCTTATTCTTTCTCCGATTTCCGCAATTATCATTGGATATATCATCATGAAGCTTCTTTTCGTGATTTGTCACAGTTTTAAGCCTGCCAAAGTAAATATGACTGCCAATCGGCTGCAAATTCTTTCTGCTGCGTTGATGGCCTTTTCTCATGGGTCCAACGATGCGCAAAAATCGATGGGCATCATTACGCTGGCACTGGTTTCCGGCGGCTTCATTCAGACCATGGAAGTGCCGACACTTGTCAAAATACTCTGTGCCTTAGCCATGGCGCTGGGCACCAGCGTGGGCGGCTGGAAAATCATCCGTACGGTCGGCGGCAAAATTTTTAAAATGCATCCGATTCATGGATTTGCTGCAGACCTCAACTCAGCCGTCGTTATTTTTGCGGCAACACTCCTGCATCTTCCTGTATCAACGACACACGTTGTTTCCGGCTCGATTATGGGCGTAGGTTCTGCCCAGCGTGTCAAAGCCGTACATTGGAGCGTCGCCCGCCAAATGGTAACGGCCTGGGTGATGACAATTCCCTGCACCGCCGTCATTGGCGCCGCTTCTTACTTTGTCATTTCTCATATTATGGTTGTTGTCATTCCTAATCTCTAAACCACTGACATGGACACGTGGACCCCTTCCTCGCCGCCGCGAAGTCCTTGCCATTCTATATATCGCCTTCCCTGCCTTCGGGCCCTGCAGCATCTTGTCATGCGTGGGAGCCCCATTTTTTTTGCATTTTTTTATCCTATCAAAACAGCCGCAAATATGATACGATGAGAATACATAAAAGGAGGTATATATAATGGATACATTAAAGCCCAAACTGACACTCTTGGAACCGCAGCCGACGCCGCTCCAATATCTATCGGGTCTTTCACAGGAATTATTTCGTGAAATGTACATCAAGCGTGATGATCTGACTCCATTGGGCGGAGGCGGCAACAAGCTGCGCAAACTGGAATATCTCATGTTTGAAGCACTCAACGAACAAGCTACGACGATTATCACTGTCGGCGGCATTCATACCAATCATGGCCGGTTAACGGCGGCCGCTGCTGCAAAATACGGTCTGAAATGCATCATCGTGACAGTAGATGACTATGACGGTGAACTAAGCGGCAACCTGCTCTTGGACGGATTATTCGGCGCCCGCATCGTCGTCAAAAAAAATGACGGCCGTGACAAAGATGCTCAGTTGACAGAAACGGTCAAACGCGTCATGGAACAAGAACTGCAAAAAGGAGAACGCATCTATTTCATTCCCATGGGCGGCAGTGATGTGACCGGCATGCTGGGCTATTATGACTGCGCCAAAGAACTGGACGCGCAGGCGCAGGAACATCAAATCAACGGTGCGACTGTATATACGGCAGTCGGCAGTATGGGAACGTATTTAGGTCTGTACTGCGGCTTAAAAGCCATTCATTCCAACCTGAAACTAACCGGCATTGCCATTATGCCTTTGGACAAAGACAAACTGCATCATTATTTTCTGCAAGCCAAAGAAGCCTATGGATTTACATTTGACGACAGCGATATGCATATCGAAACAGGCTATATCCGCAAAGGGTACAATGAACCGGACAAACAAGTACGCCAAGCCATTTGCATGATGGCTCGCCATGAAGGCCTTCTTCTCGACCCCTGCTATACTGGAAAAATGTTCGCCGGCGTGCTTGATATGATTAAAGAAAAGAAAATCAAACTGGGTAGTCAGCTCATTCTCCTGCATACCGGCGGCATGCCCGGATTATATACGCAGGCGCACCGCGCTAAGTTTGAAAAAGAATTGGCCGATACGGTCACTGTGATAGAATAACAAAAAAAACGACTGCACGCGGCAGTCTTCACACACTCATAAAGCCCCCATATGTTAGCATTCTAAAGTTAACATATGAGGGCTATTTTACTGCAAACTACAAACTACAAACTACAAACTACAAACTACAAACT
>CAVKOP010000025.1:0-3803 GCA_963657835.1 Lachnospiraceae bacterium
GTACGCAGCTATTGATTTAGTCTATGATAAACTGGTTCGCCAGATTCATAAATATAAAACCAAAATTGCCCGCCGCATGAAAGCTGGCGCATTCAACGCTGCATTAGTAGAAGGCCCGGCCGCTCCGGAAGAAGCTTTCGAAGTAGCCCGCACCAAAAAATTTGCTGCTCGGCCTATGGACGTAGAAGAAGCTATCTTGCAGATGAACCTCGTAGGACATGATTTCTTCGTATTCCTCAATGCAGAAACCGATACGATTAATGTCGTATACAAACGGAAACACGGTAAATATGGCTTGATTGAACCGGAATACTAATTGGCCGCAGGCTAACGAATGAATATAACATAATATAAAAAAAGAGCGATGTGAAACTATGTATGTACAGTGTTTCGCATCGTTCTTTTTTATAAAAATGAAGTTATTTCAACACCAAGCCGACCGGGCAATGGTCGCTGCCTGTAATATCCGTATAAATGTGGGCTTCGGCAAGTTTGTCGTCGAGGGCTGTTGAGGTAATGAAATAGTCAATACGCCATCCGGCGTTGTTTTGGCGGGCTTTGAAGCGGTAGCTCCACCAGGAATATACGCCTGTTGTATCCGGATAGAAATACCGCCACGTATCGGTAAATCCTGCCTGCAGAAGCTGCGTCATTTTTTGTCGTTCTTCATCGGAAAAACCAGCGTTTTTGCGGTTGGTTTTGGGATTTTTCAAATCGATTTCTTCATGGGCGACGTTGAGGTCACCGCAGAGAATAATGGGCTTTTTGGCATTTAAAGCCTGCAGGTAGGCACGGAAATCGTCTTCCCACTGCATGCGGTATGGCAGACGGGCCAATTCATTTTGGCTGTTGGGTGTATAGCAGGTGATGAAATAAAAATCTGCAAATTCCAAGGTAATCAGACGGCCTTCATGGTCGTGTGCATCGATGCCCATGCCGTACGATACAGCAAGCGGATGTTGCCGCGTGAATATGGCCGTACCGCTGTAGCCTTTTTTGTCGGCGTAATTCCAATATTGTTCATAGCCGGGAAGGTCCAAGTCAATTTGCCCTTCTTGCAGTTTGGTTTCCTGCAGGCAGAAAATATCAGCGTCCAGGGCGTGGAACGTGTCCATAAATCCTTTTTTCATAGCGGCGCGCAGACCGTTGACATTCCAAGAAATACATTTCATGAGAATCAGCTTCTTTCTTTTTGGATTTACTGTTATAATGATAAATTTTTTGTTATAATAAAGGCAAAATATTATTTTGATATAGTATAGCATAATTTCTACGCATACTTGTATTTTATTGTATAGAAAAGAATCATACTTGTCAAAACAGGAACAGGTGATACGAATGGCAGTACATGAACTAGCAGGAACGAAAGTGCGAAAAGAAGATTATATTGATTTGCAGGCCATTGCGGCTCAGTATGCAAATACGCACCCGGATGTCAGTAAGCCGCAGCATCAAGTGCGGTTTGGCACGTCAGGCCATCGCGGCCAGGCTGGAAACGGCAGTTTTACAGCAGACCATGTAGCAGCGATTACCCAGGCTGTCTGCAATTTCCGCAAGCAGTTTGGCGCAGACGGGCCGTTGTTTGTGGGGGAAGACACGCATTATTTATCTAAACTTGCATATGAAACTGTTTTGGGTGTTTTAGCTGCGAACGGCGTCACCGCCTATGTGGATAGTGAAGGGGATTTTGTCCCGACACCGTCTGTATCGCGGGCCATTTTGCGATACAATGAAAGACGTACAGAAAAACTAGCTGACGGCTTGATTATTACACCGTCCCATAATCCACCTGAACACGGCGGCATCAAATACAATCCGATTACAGGCGGCCCGGCCGAATCAGATATTACGAAAACGATTGAAACGGAAGCCAACCGGCTGCTGGCTGGGGGCAATGCAGAGGTCAAGCAAATCGCCTATGCAGATGCCAAAGCAGGGACCTTTGTCGTGCCGTATGATTATAAAGGCATGTATGTAGCCGAACTGGATTCGATTATTGACATGGATGCTATCCGCGACGCTCACCTTCGCATTATGGTCAATGCGCTGGGCGGCTCAGGCATGCATTACTGGCACCGCATTGCGGAAGTATATCATATTGATATTGATTTTGTAAATGATACATACGACCCGCAGTTTACGTTTATGAATTACGATCATGACGGCAAAGTGCGGATGGACTGCTCGTCTGCCTATGTCATGTCGGCTGTTACCAACAGCAAGGACCGGTATGATTTGATTTTGGCAAATGACCCGGATTATGACCGTTTTGGCATTGTATCGGGGGCCCAGGGCATGATTTCAGCTAATGCCTATTTAACGGTAGCTGCGCATTATTTGATGACGCACCGCAATTTTAAAGGCCGCGGCATTGCCAAGACCGTAGTAACGACGGATATGCTGACCCGCGCCGCCAAAAAATTGGGCGTTTCCTGCTATGAAGTGCCCGTAGGATTCAAATATTTTGGTTCGCTGTATACAGAGGGAAAAATCGCGTTTGCCGGGGAAGAAAGTGCCGGCGGCTCGTTTGTAGCCAAAGACGGCAGTGTTTGGACGACGGACAAAGACGGCATGATTATGTGCCTGCTGGCAGCAGAAATCAAAGCCGTAACCGGGAAATCGCCGATTGATTATTATAATGATTTATGTGAAACCTTAGGCCGGCCGTATACGATGCGCAGCGACGCACCGGCAACCCTGGAGGAAAAGGCGAAGATAAGCGCACTGACTGCAGATGACGTAACGGAAAAAAGCTTGTGCGGCAGTCCTATTACGGCTGTTTTGTCGCAGTCTCCGTACGGTTCGTTTGCGATTGGCGGTGTCAAAATTGCGACTGAAAACAGCTGGGTAGCGGCCAGACCGTCCGGAACAGAAGATTTATACAAGTTATATGCAGAAAGTTTTGTATCGGCTGAACAGGCCGGGATGTTGCTGGAAGAAGGAAAAGCGTTGATTTCCAAAGCATTGGCTAAATAAGAGGGAGGGAGAAATACAGATTTTGTGTTTCTCCCAGGTCTTCCTTTAGAATTTATATACAAGCAGTGGAATTTTACGTATTACCTATGGTATAATAAACAAGCATGGAATTTGAATATAAAGGGGTGTACTATCCATGAAAGTTGTCATTACGGTAGTTGGCGTGGACCGTACAGGTATCATTGCTGCAGTAAGCCAAATCATGGCTGAAAACAAAGTTAATATTTTAACGATTAATCAGGTCATTTTAGATGGAATTTTTAATATGGCCATGATTGTGGATTTGGACGAAGCCTCTATTGGCTTGGACAAACTACAGGAACTGCTGAAAGAAAAAGGCGATGCTCTCGGCGTAGAAATCAGAGCGCAGAACCGTAAAATCTTCGATGCAATGCATCGTGTAGGCTAAGGAGACGTATTATGCTGACAATCCAAGATGTACTTGAAACGAATCAAATGATTCAAAAAAATAATCTGGACGTCCGCACCATTACGATGGGGATTAGTCTTCTTGACTGCTGTTCCAGCGACGGCAAGACGTTGTGCCGTAATATCTATGATAAAATCACGTCATATGGGGAACATCTCGTAGAAACAGGAAATGCGATTGGGGCAGAATTCGGCGTTCCTATTATCAATAAACGTGTATCGGTCACACCGATTAGTCTGGTAGCAGGAGCCAGTGATTTAAAAAATTATGTAGAAGTCGCCAAAACGCTGGACAAAGCAGCGAAAGAAATCGGCATTGATTTTATTGGCGGGTTCTCTGCATTAGTAGAACGGGGATTTACAGACGGCGACCGCCGTTTGATTGATTCCATTGCAGA
>CAVKOP010000025.1:3813-9570 GCA_963657835.1 Lachnospiraceae bacterium
GGCCTGCACGGATCTGGTATGCAGCTCCGTAGCTGTCGGCTCGACAAAAGCAGGCATCAATATGGATGCGGTTGCAGAAATGGGCCGCGTCTGCAAAGAGTTGGCAGATCTGACGAAAGACCAGGATGCCTTGGGCTGTGCGAAATTGGTTGTCTTTTCGAATGCTGTAGAAGACAATCCGTTTATGGCCGGTGCATTTCATGGCGTAACCAATGGGGATTCCTGCGTCAGCGTTGGCGTCAGCGGCCCCGGCGTTGTCAAAAAAGCTCTGGAAAACGTGAAGGGACAGCCTTTTGACGTAGTCGCAGAAACGATAAAAAAGACGGCGTTCAAGATTACCCGTGTCGGCCAGCTGGTCGCTATGGAAGCATCCAAGCGCCTTCATGTACCGTTTGGCATCATCGATTTGTCGCTGGCACCAACGCCGGCTGTAGGGGACAGTGTAGCGGCTATTTTGGAAGAAATGGGCTTGGAAAGCTGTGGTGCTCATGGCACGACGGCAGCATTGGCTTTATTAAACGATGCTGTTAAAAAAGGCGGCCTGATGGCGTCTTCGCGTGTCGGCGGCTTGTCCGGCGCATTTATTCCGGTCAGTGAAGACAAAGGAATGCTGGAAGCAGTAGGCCGCGGCAGTCTCAGTTTGGAAAAACTGGAAGCCATGACGTGTGTCTGCTCTGTCGGCCTGGATATGATTGCCATTCCGGGAAATACATCGGCTGCGACGATTTCGGCTATTATTGCTGATGAAGCAGCGATTGGTATGATTAATAACAAAACAACAGCTGTCCGCGTTATCCCGGTTCCGGGAAAAGATGTGGGAGATACTGTTGAATTTGGCGGCTTGTTGGGATATTGTCCTATCATCAACGTCAATACATATAAATCAGATGCCTTTATTGCACGCGGCGGCCGGATTCCGGCACCGATGCGCAGCTTGACCAATTAATCGGCATTTGGTTACTTTTAATGGAAAGTAGGCGTGTGTTGTGCTTGAATATCTTGTACCGTTTGTGATCGCATTGATCGTGTCCTATGCGTTGACGCCCAGTGTCAAAAAACTGGCTATCAAGGTAGGGGCTATTGACAGACCGAATGCCAGAAAGGTACATACTCATGTCATTCCGCGGTTAGGCGGACTGGCTATTTATATTGGGTTTGTTGCGGCTGTAGTGGGAACGGCTATATTCTGCAATGTACCAATTCGTCATGATTTACTGGGGCTGCTGCTGGGCTGTACAGCGATTGTAGCATTGGGGATTTGGGATGATATCTGCAATATTCCGGCTAAGGTAAAGCTGGTAGGGCAGATTGTTGCCGCTGCGATTCCTGTTGCCTTTGGCATTCAAATTGAATGGCTGACGAATCCTTTTGGTACGCTGGTCGTCCTGCCGGAAATTATTGCCGTGCCGCTTACCATTTTCTGGATTATTGGGTTTACCAATACGGTAAACCTTATTGACGGGCTGGATGGCCTGGCTGCAGGCGTAGCCTTCATTGCGTCTATTTCCATGTTTTTAATGGCCTATAATATGAATCAGGTATTGCCGGCAATGATTATTGTTTCTATGGCCGGCGCTGCCTTGGGATTTTTGCAGTATAACTTTAATCCGGCAAAGATTTTTATGGGTGATACAGGCAGCATGCTTTTGGGATATACGCTGTCCGTAGCGGCTGTGCTGGGATTGGTAAAGACTGCGGCGACCGTAGCTCTTGTCGTACCGGTTATCGCATTGGGGCTTCCTATTTTGGATACTTTGTTTGCGATTATTCGTCGTAAGATGAGTGGTGTGCCTATTTTCCAACCTGACAAAGGCCATTTGCATCATCGCCTGCTGGCGTTGGGAATGACACAAAAGCAAGCTGTATTGGTGATGTACTGCGTCAGTATTTTACTGGGTGTTGTGGCGCTTTTTGTGGCCAATGTGGGCTATAAAACAGGCATTGTGACAGTAGTAATCGTGCTGGCTGTTATCATTTATTCAGCGAAACGCATTGGTATATTACGAAAAACAACGACGGATACTACTCACAAGAAATAATGTGGGTAGTATCGTTTTTTTCTTAGGAGGAATAGGTATGATAAAAGTTATGACCGTTTTTGGGACGCGGCCGGAAGCTATCAAAATGGCACCTGTTGTGTTGGAGCTGAAAAAGCACAGCGATGAAATTCAAACGATTGTCGCCGTTACGGCGCAGCATCGGCAAATGCTCGACCAAGTACTACAGCTGTTTCACATTAAGCCGGATTATGATTTGGATATTATGTCACAAGGGCAGACCTTGTACGATATTACTACCAAAGCCTTATTGGGACTGAAGAAGGTATTGGAAGCAGAAAAACCTGATTTGGTGCTCGTGCACGGCGATACGACGACGACGTTTGCTGGCGCACTGGCGGCGTATTATCAGCAGATTCCCGTCGGTCACGTAGAAGCCGGCCTGCGTACCGGCAATATCTATTCACCGTTTCCGGAAGAAATGAATCGCAAATTGACCGGTGCCATCGCTGCTATTCATTTTGCGCCGACACCTACAGCCAAGCAAAATTTGCTGCAGGAACATGTAGCACCGGAAAAAATTTATGTGACAGGTAATACAGTTATTGATGCTCTCATGACGACCGTTGCCGGCGAATATGATTTTGAAGATGATGCGCTGCGTACTGTAGATTTTAAACATCATCGGATTATTTTGCTGACTACGCACCGCAGGGAAAATTTAGGCGAGCCGATGCGTCATATTTATAAAGCGCTGCGGCGAATTATTGATGAAATTCCGGATACAGAAATTGTTTTCCCTGTACATCGTAATCCGTTGGTACGTAAAGTCGTTGAAGAAGAATTAGCAGGTGTAGACCGTATTCACTTAATCGATCCGATGGAATACGAACCATTTGCCAATTTGATGAGCTTGAGCAGTTTGGTTTTGACAGATTCCGGCGGCATTCAAGAAGAAGCCCCGTCCTTGGGAAAACCTGTCTTGGTACTGCGGGATACGACAGAACGGCCGGAAGCTGTAGCAGCAGGAACCGTACGGCTGATTGGTACTGATAAGGATGTCGTATATGAAGAAACAAAACGTCTTCTTACCGATAAAGACGCATACAACGCGATGAGCATGGCTGTCAATCCTTATGGAGACGGAAACGCTTCTAAACGTATTGTACAAGCTATTCTTCATACGTTTTGCGGCAAAAAAGAGGTCCCTGAAGAATTTTGCTTGGACTAAATTTTGCTATCATTAACTATAACTAAATATAGAATCTATACTGCAATCCATGTCGTTTAGGCATGGATTGTATCTTTTTATGCGCTGCCTATTGCGCATTATGAGCAAGAGAGATAAAATAAAGGTAAAGTTTGGGATAATTTTCACAGAAATTCATAGTATTTATTGTGAAAAAATACACCTGAAAATCGAAATTTTTAACAATATATTTATAAAAATCAAGCATTGATTTTACTATTTCAGTGTGCTAAGATAGCACTATCAAAGATGAAAGTTATGTATAGGTACTATTCGTCTTTGGTAATAAAAAGCTATCAGAAGAAACCGGGAGGTGTCTTTATGAAGGAGAGAAGACAACGTACGAATTCGTCTGGTAGTTCATTAAACCGCATGGAGCTTATGAATCTGGTTGTCACGGCAGGCTCGCTGGGATTGACACTGTTTGTTTGTATTTTTGTCGGCGTTTTTTTAGGACGTGTTATCGATGAATATTTGGCAACGTCTCCGTGGGGAATTATTATTTTTTCTCTGTTAGGGACGATAAGCGGCTTTTGGTCTTTGTATAAAAGAACAATGGTCTATATGAATCGTCAGCCGTCTGCGCATAAGAAAGACGTTGAGGACAAATAAATGGAAGAACTAGTGAAATATGTAAAGACAACAGTAATCAAGCTGATTGGGTTGACCTGTATTGTTGCAGCTGTGTTAGGCGCCGTAGGCTGCCAACAGTACATTTTTGGCTGGTGTATCGGCAGCGGCTTAAACATCGTGTATTTTTTGATGCTTAGCAGCCGGTCCGCACGGGCTATAAATTTACCCCCTGAACAAGCCGCTTCTTTCATCCGCGGCGGAGCGATTTTTCGATTGCTCATGATTTGTTTAGTGTGCATCATTATTTTGCAGTTTCCTGTTATTCATTTTGGGGCTGCTGTCGCAGGGATTTTTTCATATCGCGTTATTATCTTTGCGGATGCCATAGGAAAGCACGTTCGGGGAAGGTAGGAAAGGAGGTATAGCGTATGGAGTTACACGCAGGGCATCATCTAGTCGTTCAAATCCTGGGAATGAACGTTAACTGGGATACGCTGATGATGACATGGCTGGTAGCTGCGCTTGTTATTATTGTAACCGTCGCAGCGACACGAGGACGCTCTTTGGTACCGTCCGGACTGCAAAATGCCATGGAAATTATTATTGAATCCCTGCTGGATCAATTTAAGGAAACGCTGGGACCTAAATACGGCCAAGTTGTATCGGTGCTTTTAACCATGTTCTTGTTCATTTTATTCGCAAATGAACTGGGACTGCTGCCAAACCCTCATGTATTGGCATCACCGACCAATGATTTGAATACGACTGTCGCACTGGCTCTAGTTTCTTCTTTTATGGTTCACTTTATGGCTCTAAAGAACCAAGGATTCAAAAAGCATTTTAAACACTTTTTTAAACCCTTCGCGCCGTTTGTCATTATTAATTTGATGGAAGAAATTACAAAACCGCTGACGCTGGCTTTCCGTCTTTTTGGCAATATTCTGGCCGGAGAAATTCTCTTGGAAGTCTTATATTTCCTTGTACCTGCAGGCATTCCGATTATTTGGCTTATTTTTAGTTTGGTTATCGGTTTGATTCAGGCATTTATTTTCACCATTTTGACAACATCGTACTTGGCACCGTCTTTTGCGGAAGACTAGAGATGGGTGTACTATTTACGCAGACTTAGGAGGTCATTTATTATGGAAAAAGCACTCGTATTAGCATTATCAGCCTTTGGCGCTTGCTTGGGCGTTGGTTTGGCAGCTCTTGGTGCTGCAATTGGTGATGGTCACGCAGCATCTAAAATGTTGGAAGGTACAGCTCGTCAGCCGGAAATGGGCGGCAAACTGTTGGTTAATATGCTTATCTCTATCGGCTTGATTGAATCCATGCCTATTATTGCAGCTGTTATCGCTATTGTATTGGTATTTGCCAATCCGTTCGTCAGCCTGCTTTAATTTTTATGAAATGGATAATCCATTACAGCCGGGGAGGGAAGTACATTGGTTAGTTTAAATGGTACCTTGCTGTTCCAATTTATCAACTTCTTTATCTTGGTAGCTATTTTGGCGAAATTTGCGTATAAGCCGTTGTTAAAAGTCTTGGAAGAACGGCGCAATAAGATTGCCAGTGATTTGGATGAAGCCGCAAAAGCCCGCCAGGATGCTGACAAATTGAAAGCTGATTATGAAGCACAAATTCGTGATGCGCAGGCAAAAGCCCAGGCTATTGTAGATAAAGCAGTCAAACAGGCTGACAAAGAAGCACAGGCACAGCTTGATGCAATTCGTGCGCAAATCGCCCGGGAAAAACAAATCGCCCAGACGGAAATTGCTAATGAACGGGAAGCCGCTATCAGAGAAATGCGTAAAGAAGTAGTAACACTGTCTATGGCTGTAGCAGAAAAACTACTCAAAAAGAACATGGATACAGACATGAACGCAAAACTGGTTGCGGAATGTATTAATCAGCTCCAAACGAATAACCGCATAAAGG
>CAVKOP010000025.1:9580-14701 GCA_963657835.1 Lachnospiraceae bacterium
GAAGCACAGCTGCGTGTTAACTTGGAAAAACTGACAGGCAAGAAGATAGAACTGCTTTACTATATTGATCCGTCTATTATTGGCGGCATGGTCATTCAGATTGGCGACAGATTAATAGACGGCAGTCTGGAACGGCAGCTGCATGATATGCAGCATGCGCTTTTACAGAATGACGCAATGAATGGGGTGACGGACGAATAATGAAAATGAAGCCAGAAGAAATTACGGCTATAATCAAAAAACAAATCGAAGATTATAATGTGGAAATGAATGTCGATGATGTCGGCACCGTTCTGGAAGTCGGGGACGGCATTGCCCACATTTACGGTTTGGACAAGGCCATGGCTGGGGAATTGCTGGAATTGCCCCATGGTGTATATGGACTGGCCTTGAACTTGGAAGAAGATAATGTCGGTGCTGTATTGCTCGGCAACGATTCATTAATTAAAGAAGGCGATACGGTCCGCCGTACAGGACGTGTTATGCGTGTGCCTGTAGGTGACAATATTATCGGCCGTGTTGTAAATCCATTGGGGGCACCGATTGACGGGAAAGGCGAAATTAAAACAACAGAATCACGCCTTGTAGAAATCAAAGCTTCTGGTATCGCTGACCGCCAGCCAGTTAAAGTACCACTGCAGACCGGTTTGAAATCCATTGACTCCATGGTACCAATTGGACGCGGGCAGCGTGAATTAATCATTGGCGACCGCGGCACTGGTAAAACGGCTATTGCAATTGATACGATTTTGAATCAGAAAGACAGCGGCGTTATTTGTGTATACGTAGCTATCGGCCAGAAAGCCTCTACGGTTGCGCGGGTTGTACGTACGTTGGAAGAACATGGTGCTATGGCATATACTATCGTTGTCGCAGCTACTGCGTCTGACGGTGCGCCGCTTCAGTATTTGGCACCGTATTCCGGTGTATCTATGGGTGAATATTTTATGCACAAAGGCAAAGACGTACTTTGCGTATATGATGATTTGTCCAAACATGCGCAGGCATATCGTGCTATGAGTTTGCTTCTTCGTCGTCCACCAGGACGTGAAGCCTATCCGGGCGATGTATTTTACTTACATTCCCGTCTTTTGGAACGTGCTGCCAAACTGTCCGACGAATTAGGCGGCGGCTCCATTACAGCCCTTCCGATCATTGAAACGCTGGCTGGCGACTTATCCGCATATATTCCGACCAATGTTATTTCTATTACAGATGGTCAGATTTTCTTGGAAACAGAAGCGTTTAACTCCGGCATTCGTCCGGCTATCAACGTTGGCTTATCTGTATCCCGTGTTGGCGGGTCCGCACAGATTAAAGCCATGAAGAAGATTGCCGGTACACTTCGTTTGGACTTGGCACAGTACCGCGAATTGGCTGCCTTTGCGCAGTTTGGTTCAGACCTGGATAAGAGCACCAAAGCTCAAATCGACAAAGGGGAACGGACTATGCAGCTGTTGATTCAGCCGCAGTATCAGCCGATGCCGGTTGAAGACCAGGTTATGCAGATTTACTTGGCTGTTAAAAATTACCTCATGCCGGTTCAGGTTGCCGAAGTAACGCAGTTTGCTGATGGGTTTATTAAATTTATGCATGCCAATTATCCGGAAGTCGGCGAAAGCATTAAATCGACGAAGGAACTCGGCAAAGATGCAGAAACAACCCTCCAAAAAGCAATTGGTGAATATACGAAGCAGTATGGCGCTTCTCATGAACTGATTAAAGAGGAGGAATAACCTATGCCGAGTGCACGCGAAATCAATAGACGGATAAAGTCCGTTACCAATACCCAGCAGATTACTAAGGCCATGAAGATGGTATCCTCCGTACGACTGCGCCGTGCACAGGACCGGGCGTTGGCAACGGCGCCTTATACTGAAAAAATTGAAGGGATGCTGCAGCGCTTATCGGCAGCCGCAGCAGGAGATGGCATTGCGTTGTTTCAGCCGCATGATGAAGTAAAAAAAGTATGTTATATCATTGTGGGTTCAGATAAAGGGTTGGCCGGGGCATTTAACTCCAATGTCAATAAGGCAATGGTAGCTGTCCTCAAAGATAAACCCCGCGATGCGTCATGCCTTTTGGTTACAGGCCGTAAGCCTGCTGAATATTTAAAACATCTCCGTATAGTGCCGGACAAAAAATGGAGCGGGTTTTCCGATAAGCCGCAGCTCGTTCATGCCCAGCGCATTGCCCACTTGGCGGTAGAAAAATTCCTGGCTGGTGAAGTAGATGAAGTGTATATTATTTATACACACTTTAAATCTGCGTTATCGCAAGAAGTACAGACAGTAAAAATGCTGCCTATTACGCCAAAAGCCGAAGATAAAACGACAGGACCGAAAGAAGAATATCTGTTTGCGCCAAATCCGCAGCAGGTATTGGAATCGATTTTGCCGCAGTACTTAGATATGGTTGTATACAACAGCCTGCTCCAGTCAGCAGCGAGTGAACTCGGTGCCCGCATGACGGCTATGACGTCTGCTACGGACAACGCAGGTGAACTCATTGACAAACTTACGGTTCATTACAATAAAGTTCGTCAGGCTGGTATTACAAACGAACTGACGGAAATCGTCAGCGGTGCCAATGCCCTCCAATAATCGCGCATTGGATTGGAAAACTAGGAAAGAGAGGAGAGCCTCTTCATGAGCAATAACATTGGGAAAGTAGTACAGGTCATTGGCCCTGTTATTGACGTGCGGTTTGCTTCCGAAGCAGATTTGCCGGCAATTTACAACGCTATTCACGTCACTGGCGGTGAAGGCGATCAGGCCGTTGACTTGGTAGCAGAAGTTATGCAGCATTTAGGCGACGACGTAGTACGCTGCGTTGCGATGAGCTCGACGGACGGCCTCGTCCGCGGCATGGCTGCAGAAAATACAGGAGGACCGATTAAAGTCCCCGTTGGGAAAGGCGTTTTAGGCCGTATCTTCAACGTCTTGGGCCAAACGGTTGATAAAGTAGACGATAAAGTCCAGGCAGATGATTATTGGCCGATTCATCGTCCGGCTCCAAAATTTGAAGACCAGGCAACTGGTACGGAAATCTTGGAAACAGGCATTAAGGTCGTTGACCTCATTGCCCCATATGCTAAGGGCGGCAAGATTGGTCTGTTCGGCGGTGCTGGTGTAGGTAAGACAGTCCTTATTATGGAATTGATTCACAACGTTGCTACAGAACACGGCGGCTATTCCGTATTTACCGGCGTAGGCGAACGTACGCGTGAAGGCAATGACTTGTGGAATGAAATGAAAGAATCCGGCGTTATCAGCAAGACTGCTTTGGTATACGGCCAGATGAATGAACCGCCAGGAGCTCGTATGCGTGTCGGCTTGACAGGTCTTACCATGGCTGAATATTTCCGTGATAAAGAACATCAGGACGTACTGCTCTTTATTGATAACATTTTCCGTTTCATTCAGGCAGGGTCTGAAGTATCTGCTTTACTGGGCCGTATTCCGTCTGCCGTTGGGTATCAGCCGACATTGGGTACAGACGTTGGCGCATTGCAGGAACGTATTACTTCAACTAAAAACGGTTCTATTACATCCGTACAGGCCGTATATGTTCCTGCCGATGACTTGACAGACCCGGCTCCGGCTGCAACATTCGCGCATTTGGATGCGACGACTGTCTTGTCTCGTCAGATTGCCGAATTAGGGATTTATCCGGCTGTCGATCCGCTGGATTCCACATCTCGTATTCTCGACCCGCATATTATCGGTGAAGAACACTATAAAGTAGCCCGCGAAGTACAGGCTATTTTGCAGAAATATAATGATTTGCAGGATATCATCGCTATCCTGGGTATTGATGAATTGTCTGAAGAAGATAAACTTACGGTTGCCCGCGCTCGTAAAATTCAGCGTTTCCTGAGCCAGCCGTTTGCTGTTGCCGAACAGTTTACAGGCCAGCCGGGACGGTATGTACCGCTGAAAGATACGATTAAAGGCTTTGAAGAAATCTTGTCCGGCAAATGTGATGATATGCCGGAACAGGCATTTTACATGGTAGGCAATATCGAAGAAGCATACGAAAAGGCTAAGACTCTGAAAGGAGAATAGGCTATGGCAGAAAAAGGAAAGACTATCCATTTGGAAGTCATTACACCTGATGCTGCTGTACTGCAGGAAGATGTAGAGTTTGTCTTAGTTCGGGCATTAGACGGCGATTTGGGCATTATGCCAAACCATGCGCCGCTTATCGCATCTTTGAGCATTTCACCGCTTTTCTATGACAAAGACGGCCGTCGGAAATGTGTTTCTGTTGCTTCCGGTTTTTTGGAAGTCAACGGCAACAAGATGACAGTTATCTCCCCAGCCGCAGAATTGCCGCAGGCGATTGATGTCAAACGCGCTCAGTCTGCAAAAGATCGAGCAGAAAAAAGACTTCACAACAACCATGGCGATATTGACGTAGAACGAGCAAATCTGGCTATGAAACGAGCATTATGTCGTTTACATGTAGCCAAAGAATACGGCAGTAGATAAGCAGCATCTACGCAGGCAGAAAACAGCTTTGTCTTATAGGCAAAGCTGTTTTTTATCGATGGAAAATCTTCTTTTTTGGCGGTATCCATGATATAATGAAGCCACAGAGTATTGAAGTAAAGGGTGGTGTATACACGTGAAAGCAAAAAAGATAGTGTTGACTTTAGCGATGACCTTAGCAATTTCCGCAACAGCGTTTGCTGCAAAGGACAATATGTGGCAGTATAATAAACATATAGCCATTGATATGAATTCGGCTCAAATCACGTTCGATATGGGACGAAAGGTACTGACCTTTAAAACCGTAGAAACAGCAGGAGATACGACGGATTACTGCAAATATGTTTATAATGTTGATGACCAGACCATTCAGTTGAAAGAAATGGTTACCAAAACGAAAAAGAGCAAATATAAGAGCAGTTTTTATCCGGAATCCATAAAAGACGGCAACAACATCATCAAAGGAAGAGCACGCATGGCCAATGATGTGCTAGAAAAAGTCGAAGCAAAAGCAAATCATTAAATAAGACATGAAGAAGCCCGCTGCCTGGTATAACAACCAAGCAGCGGGCTTTTTAGCATGCTGTCAATTAGTTATCAAATTTTTTGCCTGTAAGCATTTCATAGG
>CAVKOP010000025.1:14775-19364 GCA_963657835.1 Lachnospiraceae bacterium
TTCATAGGCTTCTTTGTATTTTTCAATCGTTTTGTCGATAACATCCTGCGGCAGGAGATAATCGCTGTCTGGATTGGCTTTGAGCCAGTCACGAACGAACTGCTTGTCATACGAAGGTTGGGACTGACCCGGCTTGTATCCTTCTAACGGCCAGAACCGAGAGCTGTCCGGTGTGAGCATTTCATCGCCCAGCACGATGTTGCCTTTTTCATCCAAACCAAATTCAAATTTGGTATCTGCAATGATAATGCCGCGGGAAAGAGCGTAATCTGCACATTTTTTGTACAAGGCAATCGTATAGTCGCGAATTTTTTCTGCATATTCTTTGCCTTTGCCCGGGAAGGCTTTGTCTAGAACTTTGGCGCCTTCTTCGAGGGAAACGTTTTCGTCATGGTCGCCTAATTCGGCTTTGGTGCTCGGTGTGAAAATTGGTTCCGGCAATTTCTGAGATTCTACCAAGCCGGCAGGCAACTGAATACCGCAGACCGTACCATTTTCTTTATAGCTTTCCCAACCGCTGCCGGTAATATAACCGCGGACGATGCATTCCATAGGAATCATGGTCAGTTTTTGACATTTCATGCTGTTGCCTGTAAATTGCGGCTGTTGGAAAAATTCCGGCATATCCGCATTGTCAACAGAAATCATGTGGTTAGGAATAATATCTTTCGTCAAATCAAACCAGAATTTAGACATTTGCGTCAAAATGGCGCCTTTTTTGGTAATCTGGTTTTTCAGGATGTGGTCAAACGCAGAAATACGGTCTGTAGCGACCATAATAATGCTGTCCCCTGCATCATATACTTCGCGAACTTTTCCTGATTTGAACGGTTTGAATTCTTTCATGTTCTGGCCTCCAATATATAATTATATAACGTTACCTTTCTTATCATATCACAAAATAATGACGGTGAGAAGAAAAAAATAAAATGATTGGTTTTGAAAGGCTGCTCACGCCAAATGACTGATTTTGAAAGTATTTTCTGAGTAAAACTGGAGAAAAATTAAAGCAAAATTAGAATTTGATTAAAATGCTTCTGTTTAGGCAGGAATGCTGCAAGTACGTGGCGAAAGGTCGTAAAAAACATATGTTATGAGGAGGCGTTGGTATGAAGAAGAAATGGATGATACTGGGAGTTGTTGCAGCATTGGGCTGTTGGGGCATGCAGGATAGGCTGCCGTGGGGGCAGGAATCGATGAAAGAAGCAGCCGTGCCTGTCTTGGAGGCGCCGCAGCCGACGTCACGGTATGTGTATATCAGCGGTGCCGTAAAAAAGCCGGGATTGTATGCATTTGCAGAGGAAGCGCGAGTGGGAGAAGCGATTCATGCAGCCGGCGATTTGCTGCCGTATGCCGATACGGGTGCTGTCAATTATGCTGATGTGGTGCAGGACGGCATGCATATCCATGTGCCGTATGATTTGAACGGGGTTCCGGCCGGCGAAGCCGTACAGGACGGACGCATCAATATCAATGAAGCGGATGAACAAAAATTGGCAGAACTTCCCGGCATTGGCCCGGCAATGGCTAAAAATATTGTGACGTATCGGACAGAACACGGCTCCTTTACGAGTGTAGAAGAACTGCAGAAGGTAAAGGGCATCGGTGCAGCCAAATTTAAAAAACTGCAGGATAAGGTGACCGTATGACGTATTGGGGGATGGGAATCGCCTTGTCCTGCTGTCTGGGCATGATGAGTGCTGTCTATTTAGGAATATCATGGGCCTGCGGTGCCATAGGCAGTGTGTTGTTTGCCGGCAGTGCTATCTTACTGCGTTCTTATAAAACAGCCTGCTGGTGCTGCCTGTTTCTCTGCTTTTTTTGTATCGGTGCCGGTCGAATGGCATGGGCAGAGAAAATGTACGAGCAATTACCGACTTATCTGCAGGGGGCTGATTTGGCAATGGAAGGAACGATTGCTGAAAAAGGGAATACCTATGATACGGAAAAAGGGCGAATGACACGGTACGTCGTTGCGCTGGAACAATTTGCCTATACGGATGACCAGATCAAACGGCAGGGGCAGGGATATATCTATGCAACGATGCCGACGGAGGATGCCTGGCAGCCTGCTGCGCGGATTGCATTTCAAGGAACGGTACAGCCGATTACTTATTACCGCAACCAAGGGGCATATGATGCCCAGCATCGGGATAAGGAAAAATCCATATATTTGAAAACCTATATCGAGGATGCGAAACAGGTGCGGCTGCTAGCAGCGCCAACCGGCTGGCGGCATGAGCTGCAGCAACTGCGGGACACATTGACACGGGCTTTTCAGCGTGTGTTGTCGAGAGATAATGCGTATATACTGAGCAGTTTGCTTTTTGGCGGCCATTATGAAGATTTGCCGCCGGGGCTGATTGAGAGTTTCAGTGCGACCGGGCTGATTCATATTCTATCTGTATCGGGCTCGCATATCGCCCTGTTGCTGACTGTGATACAGCTGGCAGGGAAAATGATGGGCCTGCGGGCAAAAGGGTTGTTTTTTCTGTCTGTTCTTTTTGTCATATTTTACAGTGCCTTGTCAGAATTTGTGTCACCAGTCATCCGGGCCTCTATGATGGGAATACTGTGTGCATACAGTGTGATTACTGAGCGGGAATATACCAGCTCGCATGCGCTGGCAGTTGCTGTACTGCTTATGGTGCTGTACAGTCCGTTTTTGGTGTACGATTTGAGCTTTCGCTTGTCCTGCGGCGCATCGGCCGGGATTGTTCTGCTGCAGCCTAAAATGAAAACGTACTTCAATGTCTTGCCTGTATTTATTCGCGACAGTCTATCTGTTTGTATTTGTGCACAGCTGTTGCTGCTGCCGGTCTTGCTGGCCAATTTTTTTTCTCTGCCTGTCTATGCCTTTGCGGCCAATCTATTGATTGCTCCTGTATTGGATATTGTCATTGTATTAGGACTGCTGGCAGCCGTACTGTCAGGCGTTTGTGAGCCGATTATGGAATTGGTATTATGGATAATCGCCCCGCTGTTGTCGCTGGCTGTCAAAGGCAATTACTTCTTGGCATCGCTGCCGTACAGCCGGTATTGGCTGGGGGCATTGACGTTTCCTTGGACGGCCGCTTGGTATTTAGCCGTTGGGGCCGTCTTTTTCTGGTCGTCCCGGAGACGGCAGATTTTGTTTTTGACGGGCCTGTGGCTGATGGGGACAGGCCTTTGGATGCAGTATCAGAAACCAGATGCAGTTGTATATGTATTTGATGTAGGAAAGGATAAAGCAACCTGTATTCGCTATAGTGATAGTTCTGCCTATCTGTGGTATAATAAATCACAGTGGGCCAGCCCGATGCAGGTCACCAGCGTTTTGGCCCCGGCACTGCGGCATGCAGGAATATTTTATCTGACAGGCTGTGTGGTCAGCGGCTACGAAGCAGAAAAAACGGCGGCCCAGCTTGAACGCCTGGTCGTTCT
Organism: Lachnospiraceae bacterium; assembly: GCA_963657835.1. Taxonomy (GTDB): domain Bacteria; phylum Bacillota; class Negativicutes; order Veillonellales; family Megasphaeraceae; genus Megasphaera. Next base: position 18,199 of record CAVKOP010000025.1, read on the forward strand.
GCGTACGCCTTGCCGTATCCAGTCTGCAGCAGATAGCATGGATGGAGAGGCAGGCAGTGTACCGTATTATATATATGATGCGGCACCTAAGAAGGTATTTTCCCGTCAAGGCTGTTTTGAAATTCGCAGCGTTTCTGCCAAACAGCGCATGCCGTTTCCCAAACAGGCCGATGCGCTGATTATATATCGAAATCATAAACAAGATGAGATGTATACGGAGTGGCTGGAACGGGCGGCTTATGAAGATATTCCTTGTTATTCGCCGTTTCGTGACGGACAGATTATCGGAACCTATCGGCAGGGCGTGTGGAGATTTACTACCTATGGCGGTGATAGTAACCAATGAAAGCAGTAGCAATTATATATGGAACAGAGCCGTATCTGATGGAACAGGGAAAGTCCGCGTTTTTGGCGTCTTGCCGTGAACGCAGCGGTGATGTGGATGTACAGGCATTTCATAAAGATACCGCAGCGGCAACGGTGGTAGAAGCGTTTGAAGGAACCAGTTTGTTTGGCGGCGGCGGGATTAGTATTTGGTATGATTGTCCTTTTTTGCCTATCAAGCGGGGCGGTCGGTCACGAAGCAAGCTTTCTAAAGAAGAAACTTGGTTTTTGGAAAAGCTGGCTCATATGAGTGAGGAAAATGGACTGCTGTTTTATACCAAGGGAAAACTCGACACGGGCAGCGCTTTTTTTAAAGCCGTGCGGCCCATAGCAGATGTGATTGAAGGAGAAGCAGTCACGGAAAAAAATATTATGCCGTACGTCGAAACGTTTTTGCAAAAACAGGGAAAGACGCTGACACGCAGCGCACAGCAGTATTTGAGAGGATTGTTTCAGACATGGAATGAGATTCCGCTTATGTATGTCTTTTCCGAATTAGGCAAGCTGTGCATTACGCTGACTGAAGAAACGCGTACTGTCGATGTACCGGATTTACAGGAATTATTTGCCGGTACCATGGAAAAAAATCTCTTTACGTTTATGGACTATTTTTTGCGCCGTGACGGCAGACATGCCATTCCCTTTATCGAAGGGCTGTTTGCCCGGCAGGATTTATTTTTAAAAAACACAGGATATATGTTGTCCAGGCTGCGGCTGCTGCTGGCCTATAAAGAACTAAAGCGAGCGCATATGGGACCGCGGCAGTGCGAACAGATTATGAC
>CAVKOP010000026.1:0-19260 GCA_963657835.1 Lachnospiraceae bacterium
CCTGACAGACCATTTTGCCATGCATTTCATAGAAATCAAAAAATTTACGTACAGCGACGTCAAAAAACTGACAAAACTGGGAACCTGGGCAGCGTATTTTTCCAACTGTGATGAGAAAGAAATGGAGGTGTTGACCATGAGCAATACAGTCATGAAAGACGTAGCTAAAGCAGAAAACGCCTTTACGAGCGATGAAACCATGCGTTACAAATACATGCTGCGGGAAAAAGCAATTCGTGATTACTATTCAGGATTGGATGATGCTAAACAAGAAGGCATAGAAATAGGCATAGCGCAAGGACGAGAACAAGGATTGGCGCAAGGGCGAGAACAAGGATTGGCGCAAGGGCGAGAACAAGGATTGGCGCAAGGGCGAGAACAAGGATTGGCGCAAGGGCGAGAACAAGGATTGGCGCAAGGGCGAGAACAAGGATTGGCGCAAGGGCGAGAACAAGGGTTAGCGCAAGGACGAGAACAGGGATTGGCACAAGGTGCGCAGCAGGAAAAAATAGCGAATATCATAGGCATGCTGCGGGAAGGAATCGATATTTCTGTGATAGCCAAGATTACGTCTTGCTCAGTGACAGAAATCCAACAGATAGCCAATGAACAATCCTAATCATGATGGCGTGGAGGTGTTAACCATAAGCAATACAGTCATGAAGGACGTAGCTAAAGCAGAAAACGCTTTTACGAGTAATGAAACGGTACGCTATCAATATATGCTGTGGGAAGGAAGAGACGGTGTTGTGATTGTTGGAATTATACAGCGTACTCTATAGGAGATACTCAACGGATAGCGAAAGAACAGGCATTGATTTGAATAGGCTAATAGAATGACAATGGTTTAACATGCTGTAACGACAGGGGAGCGACTTCATAGAGAGTCACTTCCCTGCTGTTTTTTTGGCGCTGCAAAGGATGCCTCCCTGCTCCTTTTTATGGTTCAACCAATAGATTTAATTCATGAGTTAACACAGAATCATACGAATTTTCAATGATGCTATTTTCGGTCTAGATGCGTCGTTGGTTTCATTGGAAATTAGGCTGTGTTTATGGATGTTTTACTTGATAAAACGTTTAAAGTTGCTTACAATAAGGCTATAAAAAAATTTATAATGAAAAGGAAGAGGATAAGGAGACTTAGACATGAAACATTTGAAGATAGCGTACAGCTTTGATGTACAGTATTACTTTGTAGACAGTGACAGGGAAATTGTACCGGTAGAGCAAACCGATTTTACGGATGTCGCTGTTGCCGTATTATCAGACCAGGATTTTTTGTATATTGATAAAATTGATGCGACTGGCTTTGGCATTCCTATTATGGTCATTATGCCGGGCGGCGAAAAGCTGCCGCCGCAGTATGTTGGCAAGGTAGATGCTGTTATTACGGAAGAGATGGTCAATAAAAGCCGCTGCATTGCGACAGCAGAACGATTGGCCAGCAATTATGAACAATTTGTCCTGCCGCCGTTTTTTGCGGATTTGGTAGAATATGTGAGCGAAAAAAATAATCCCTTTGATTGCCCGGGACATCAAGATGGGTTATTTTTCAAAAAACATCCGGCTGGACGGTATCTTTATGATTTTTATGGTCCTCATATTTTTCAATCGGATATCTGCAATGCCGATGTGACGCTTGGCGATTTGTTGATTCATGAAGGGCCGGCATTGGAAGCGCAGGATTTTGCAGCTGAAGTATTCCATGCGGATAAGACTTATTTTGTTTTAAATGGTTCTTCTTCTTCCAATAAAGTCGTTACGAATGCCCTGCTTACGCCGGGGGATTTAGTGCTGTATGACCGCAACAATCATAAGTCCGTGGCGTTGGGGGCGTTGATTCAGGCTGGTGCTACGCCAGTTTACTTGGAAACAGCCCGCAATCCGTATGGATTCATTGGCGGCATTGATGCCCATTGTTTTGATGAAGCATATTTGCGGAAATTGGCAGCTGAACGAGACCCGGAAAAAGCCAAGGCGAAGCGGCCGTTTCGCTTAGCTGTCATTCAGCTGGATACGTATGACGGCACGTTGTATAATGCCCGGTACGTTGTCGATAAAATTGGCTGTCTTTGCGATTATATTTTGTTTGATTCGGCATGGGCCGGATATGAACAGTTTATTCCCATGCTGAAAGACTGCTCACCGCTGCTGCTGGACTTGCATGCAGATGATCCGGGCATCATGGTTACACAGTCTGTGCACAAACAGCAGGCAGGATTTTCGCAGGCATCGCAGATTCATAAAAAGGACAACCATATTCATGGGCAGGCCCGCTACTGCAATCATAAAACGTTTAATAATGCGTTTATGGCCAATGCCTCGACGAGTCCGTTTTATCCTATGTTTGCTACGATTGCTGTCAATGCCAAAATTCATGCCGGTGATGCCGGACGGCGGATGTGGCGTGACTGCGTAAAATTGGGCATTGATGCCCGCAAGAGTATCCTCAAGCGGTGTAAGTATATCAAGCCGTTTGTGGCACCGGTAGTGCATGGGAAACCTTGGCAGGACGGTGATACGGACGCGATGGCTGATGATATTGCGTATTTTACGTTTGAACCGGGAGCTAAGTGGCATGCGTTTGAAGGATACGGGCCGGAACAATATCGTGTAGACCCCTGCAAGCTGCTGCTTACGACGCCGGGCATTCAGGCTGAAACGGGAGAGTATGAAGATTTTGGCATTCATGCCAATATTTTGGCAACGTATTTGCGCGGCAATGGCGTTATTCCGGAAAAGTGTGACCTCAATTCTATCTTGTTTTTATTAACGCCGGCAGAAAACCGCAATAAACTGCGCTTTTTGACATCCCAGCTAGTGCGGTTTGAACGCTTTGTTGATAATGACGTTCCTATGCAGGAAGTCCTTTTGGGGGTATATAATTCCCATCCGGCACGATATGCTGGCTATACCATTCAGCAGCTGTGTCAGGAAATGCATGATTTCTACAGAGAACGCAACGTAAAAGAACTGCAGAAAAAACTGTTTCGCCGGGCTTATTTTCCTGAATATGTCATGAAGCCGCAGGATGCGCAGTATGCGTTTATTCGCGGACAACGGGAATTGGTGCCGTTGGATGAAATTGAAGGTCGGATTGCCTTAGAAGGAGCGCTGCCGTATCCGCCCGGTGTCTTATGCGTTGTGCCGGGAGAACGGTGGTCTCATACGGCGGTGCAGTATTTTAAAGCGTTGGAAGAAAGCTTGAATGAACTGCCCGGCTTTGCGTCAGAAATCCAAGGTGTATATTTGGAAAAAGAAGATGATGGACGTATTCGTGCCTACGGCTATGTGTTAAAAGAATAATAAGTTTCTAAAAAATGAAGCAACATCCTGCCTTGATGGAACAGCCACAAGGCAGGATGTTTGATGTATAAACGGGACGAGATGTTGTTTTTTTGAAAGCAAAACCTTAAACGTTTAAATTATTCCAATGAGATATGGTAAATTTAATTATGACTAACTTTTTGGAATAACAAGTATTGACAAGCACGTAAAACTCTCTATAATAAGGGCATGCAGCGAAAGTTGATGAAAAATCACCATATAATATAGACAAGGAACGAGAGCAAAAAAAACACAGTCCCCTTTTTACAGAGAGTCAGCGGATGGTGCAAGCTGATAAAGCCTGGCGTTTGAATATATCACTCGTGAGTTCTCTTCGTGAACAGAGTAAGGAAGAGCGGCTGCCCCCGTTATCGGCAGATTGTGCAGAATGAGTAATAATGCAGGGTGGTACCGCGTAACGACGCCCCTGTTTCCGAATACGGAAGCAGGGGCGCTTTTATATGGAAAAAAGCTGCAGGATAAGAGTTTATCATATATAAGGAGAGTTGAATCGTATGAAGAAGAAATGGATGTTTCGTTGTGTAGCGGCTGGCTTAGCCGTCATGATGACTGCAGCATTTGCTGGCTGTGGCAGTAAGAACAGTGCCGGTGGTGCCGATGGCAAGTCGGTTAAACTTGGTTTTATTACAGCATATACGGGCCCGGGTGCAGCCTATGGCCAGGCCATGAAAGACGGCGTGGACTTGGCTGTAGAAGAAATCAATAAAGACCCCAACACCAAGGTAAAAATTGATTTGAAGACATATGATACTAAATTAGACAAGACAGAAGCAATTAATGCGATGAAAAAAGCCATCGAACAGGATAAAGTCTTGGCTATAGAAGGTCCGATGACGACAGGTGAAGTCATGGCTGCCGGTCCTATTGCGCAGCAGGACAAAGTAGTTTCCTTCACCACTGGCGGTACCGGCCCGGATGTTACGAATATTGGCGATTATATTTTCCGTAATGCTATTCCTGGTAAACTGGCTATTCCTCAGACCGTAGAAAAAGCACAGAAAAAACTGGGCTTCAAGAAAGTAGCTATTTTATATTCTAATAATAATGACCAGATGGTAGGGGAAAGCAAAATTTATCAGAAAGTCTTTGCAGATGCCGGCATTGAAGTCGTTGCAACAGAAACGTTTGCCGATAAAGATACCGATTTCTCTGCACAGTTGACTAAAATTCAGGCCGCAAATCCAGACGTCATCGCCGTTGCCGGGTTGTATCAGGAAGGTGCACTGATTGCGAAGAAAGCTCGTGAAATGGGCATGAATCAGCCGATTATCGGCAACAATGGCTTTAACAGCCCGGAATACATTAAACAGGCCGGTGCTGCTGCTGACGGTACGATGGTTGCTACGCCGTGGAATCCGGAACGTCAGAGTGAAAAAGCACAGAATTTCCGCAAAGCATTTGTTGCTAAATATGGTCATGAACCAGACCAATTTGCTGCACAGGCTTATGATGCTATGTATATTATTCATGAAGCTGTTGAACAGTCAGGCACTACGACAGACCGTAAAAAATTCCGTGATACCTTGGCTAAAATTAAAGACTTTGAAGGTGTTACTGGTAAATTCTCCTTCGATGATCATCGCGATCCGGCTATGGACTTGGATGTTCTCGTTATTAAGGATGGCAAATGGACGCCGCTTTCGTAATTTGGTTGTAGATTGTTCGTCTTAGAAAGGAACAGAATCGTGTTTTTTCAGCAGCTTATAAATGGATTAAACCTGGGAAGCGCCTATGCAGTTATTGCTATTGGGTATACGTTGGTATTTGGCGTGCTGAATATTATCAACATGGCTCATGGCGAAATATTCATGTTTGGCGCATTTATCGGCCTGATTTTGGTAACGCAGGCCGGATGCAATATTATTGTGGCTCTTATTGGCGCCATGGTTGGCGGTGCTGTGCTGGGGTTTTTCTTGGAATACCTGGCACTGCGTCCGCTGCGCCGCCGCAAAGTTACCCATTTGGCGCCGCTTATCAGTACAATCGGCGTGTCTATCTTTTTGGAAAGCCTGGCCTTGAAAATATGGGGCCCTCAGACACAGTCCTTTCCGGCACAGTTTGAAGGAGAGCTCATGGATATGGGCTTGTTTAAAGTATCCGCTATTCAAGTTATTGGCTTTAGCACAGCAGTTGTCCTGATGATTCTTTTGACGCTGCTGCTGGATAAGACAAAGATTGGCAAAGCCATTCAGGCTACGTCGGAAAATATTGAAACGGCAGGACTTCTCGGCATCAATACAAGCCGTATTATTACCTTTACAGTTATGGTAGCTTCTGCATTGGGAGCAGCAGCCGGTGTGCTGGTAGGGCTTTCGTTTAACGCTATTGAACCGACAATGGGGATGACCATGGGCTTTAAAGGCTTGGCTGTCCTCATCCTGGGCGGTTTGGGAAATGTGCGCGGCGCGATGGCTGGCGGTTTTATCTTGGGTATTGCCGAAGTATTCAGCGTAGCATATGGTGCCTCGTCGTATCGTGATGCCGTTGCGTTCGGCATCATTATCCTCATCCTGTTTTTCCGTCCGGAAGGGTTGTTTGCTAAAAAAGGAAAAGGGGGCAGGCCATAATGGATGAAGTATTAAACGGGTATGTCCTGCAGGTATTTGTCTTTATTTGCATTAACTGTATTTTGGCCCTGTCCGTTTACATGACGTTAAGTACAGGGCAGATGTCTTTGGGCAATGCGGGCTTTATGAGTTTTGGTGCGTATACATCTGCCATATTGACCATGCAGGCCGGCGTGCCCATGATACTGAGCATTATTGCCGGCGGCGTAGTCGCTGCCGCTGTGGCGCTTATCGTTGGCATACCGACGACGCGCCTTCACGGCATGTATCTGGCGATTGCCACGCTGGGATTTGGCGAAGTTGTCCGCGTATTGGCTTTGAATTTAAAAATTACCAATGGGGCGCTGGGCTTGTCCGGTATTCCGTCTATGACGGGTTCCCTGGGTGATATAGCCAGTGATTTAGGGCTTTTAGATGCTCTGGAAATAGATACGCAAACGGCAGGCCAATTGGGAATGTGCATCGTCCTGTTGGTTGTTGTCCTCGTTATTTTGGCTTTCTGGCATCGGCTGGAACAATCCCGCATTGGCCGGGCTTTTGCAGCCATTAAGGCCGATGAATATGCCGCAGAATTATCGGGCATTCATGTCGTGTATTACAAGATGATGTCCTTTTTGTTCAGTGCATTTTTTGCCGGCCTTGCTGGTGCGCTCTTTGCCCATACGGCCAACTTTATTAGCCCAACCGATTTTTCCTGGCATAAAGTTGTCGATGCGCTGTTGTATTGTGTATTTGGCGGCAGCAATGTCATGTGGGGCTTTCCGCTGGGCGCCGTCATTTTGACGATTTTGCCGGAAGTACTGCGGGATTTGGCAGAATACAGGGATATCATGTACGGTATTATGCTCGTCGCTCTTATGGCATTCAGACCGGACGGCATCTTGTCATATGATGTCATGCAGCGCCTGTCCAAACGGCGTCACAGCAGTCATGGGAAGGACGGTGTTCAGTAAGTATGCTATTAGAATTACAGCATGTCATAAAACGCTTTGGCGGTGTTACGGCATCTTCTGATATTTCTTTTTCTGTTGCTGAAGGAGAAATTTACGGTATTATCGGGCCGAATGGCGCCGGCAAGACGACGCTGTTTAATCTGATTACCGGTGTATATCAGGTGACAGAAGGAGATATTCTGTTTCAAGGACGGTCTATCGAAGGGAAAAAGCCGCATCAGATTACGTCTTTGGGTATTTCCCGAACCTTTCAGAATATTCGCTTGTTTCCGCAGATGACGGTGCTGGAAAACTGTCTGGTCGGCTGTCATACGCAGCTGCAGTCTGGTATTTGGGCCAGTGTATTTCATTCCCGCGGCCAGCGGGCAGAGGAACATAAAGCCTGTGAAGAAGCCATGTCTCTCCTTCGGTTTGTCGGCCTAGAGGGAGATGCCGACTGCATTGCGTCTTCTTTGCCATATGGCAAACAACGGAAACTGGAAATTGCCCGTGCCATGTCTGCACATCCCAAACTGCTGCTGCTTGATGAACCGGCAGCTGGTATGAATGACAGTGAAACAGCAGGTCTCAGCAAGTTAATTCGCGGCCTGCGGGATACATTTCACGTCAGCATTATCCTTATCGAACATGATATGAACTTGATGATGCATTTGTGCGATCGACTGCTCGTTGTCAATTTTGGTGAAAAGCTGGCAGAAGGAACGCCGCAGGAAATTCAGCAGAATCCAGCTGTTATTGAAGCGTATCTGGGCAAGGAGGGTGCATAATGCTGCTTGAGTTACAACATATTGTTGCCGGGTACGGCAATATTATGGCATTGAAGGATATTAGTTTATCTGTACCGGAAGGTGCCATTGTGTCGCTTATCGGTGCCAACGGCGCCGGCAAATCTACGACCATGAAGACGATTATGGGCATCGTTGCGCCGCGTCAAGGTACGGTTTCATTTCAGGGAAAAGAGCTGAAACATGAAAAATCCTACCAAGTCGTTCGCGAGGGCATATCGTTGGTTCCCGAAGGAAGACAAATCCTGCAGAATATGAGTGTAGAAGATAATTTATACTTAGGTGCGTATCAGCGCAGTGATACAGCCGGTATTGCAGAAGATTTGCAGCACGTATATGAAAAATTCCCTCGCCTTCTGGAACGCAAAAAACAATATGGCGGCACCTTATCCGGCGGGGAACAGCAAATGCTGGCTATCGGTCGAGCCATGATGGCACGGCCTAAGCTGCTGCTTTTGGATGAACCGTCTATGGGATTGGCTCCGATTGTTGTACAGGAAATTTTTGATGTTATTCAGGATATTAATAAAGGCGGTACGACAGTGCTGCTGGTAGAACAAAATGCCAAGAAGGCACTGCAGATTGCCGATTATGCGTATGTTATGGAAACAGGGCGCATTGTGCTGCACGGCAAGGCTGCGGACATTGCCTCTAATCCGCAGGTCACAGCGGCTTATTTGGGCGGCAGTACAGTACAATAAAAAACATCCCCTTTGCAGGATAGTATGAAAAAGCTGCAAAGGGGATGTTTTTTTATATGAATATTACAGTAAATGCTTGACTGCTTCTGCGATTTTTTTGGCAATATACGGGTTGTTCATCGTATAGACATGGATGCCGTCTACGCCGTTGGCCAGCAGGTCGGCAATTTGGTCGATGGCATAGGCAATGCCGATGTCCAGCATTGCGTCATTGTTGTCGCCGTATTTGGCAATGGCTTTTTGAAATTTTACAGGCAGGGTAGCGCCGCAGAGGGATACCATGCGTTCAATTTGTTTTTTATTGGTGACAGGCATGATGCCGGCTTCGATAGGTACATTGATGCCGGCTATTTCACACCGTTCCAGAAAACGGTAAAACATAGCATTGTCAAAGAAAAGCTGCGAAATCAATTCGCTGGTTCCGGCATCTACTTTAGTTTTGAGATGACGAATATCGGCAGCCGGTGTTTTAGCTTCTGTATGCGTTTCCGGATAGCAGGCCCCGATGACGTTAAATTCCGGTGCATTTTTTTTGATAAAGGCCACTAAATCACTGGCGTGTTCAAATACATGAGCACGTTCTTTGCCCGGTGTTTCATCGCCGCGTAGGGCCAGAATGTTTTCAATACCTGCTTGTTTTAATTCCTGCAGTGTCTGCAGGGCTTCTTCTTCTGTCAAATAGATGCAGGGCATGTGGGCGGCCGTTTCACAGCCGTATTTATTTTTGATGGCAGAAGCGACTTCTACGGTACGGTTGCCTCCTTGTCCGTTGGCACCGCAGGTAACGCTGATAAAATCAGGATTTAACTTACTCAATTCTTCTAAGGTGTTGTAGATAGTATCCAAAGGCATATCCCGTTTGGGGGGAAATACTTCGAAAGAAAAAACTGTTTTTTTGGCAAATAATTCACAGGTGTGCATATATTCAAACTCCTTGTATGTATGATAGTGATAGTAAAAAAACACAGCGGCCTGCCAATACAAGCTTGTATTATAGTATGTATTATATCATGAAACGAAACAAATAAAAAAGAAAAAGCCGTGAAACATTCGATTTCACGGCTTAATGCTATGTATTAGAAACTTGGCAAAATGGCACCGGCATATTTATCTTCGATAAATTTCTTGACTTCAGGAGACTGCAGGGCTTTGACCAATTTTTGGATTTCCGGTCTGTTTTCGTCACCTTCACGAATAACTAAGACGTTGGCGTACGGCGAGTCTTTGGCTTCCAAGAAGAGCGCGTCTTTCAAGGGATTGAACCCGGCTTCCATGCCAAAGTTGGTATTGATGAGGGCAATGTCTACGTCGTCAACCGAACGAGGGACTTGCGCTGCTTCTAATTCAACAAATTGCAGATGTTTGTCGTTCTTTTCGACATCCTGTACTGTCGAGGTAATGGAACCACCGTCTTTGAGGCCAATGAGCCCGGCGCTCTGCAGTACGAGAAGTGCCCGGCCGCCATTGGTCGGGTCGTTTGGAATAGCGACTTTGGCACCGTCAGGAACATCTTTTAAATCTTTGATTTTATGGGAATAGATACCCATCGGTTCGACGTGTACTTTACAGATAGCTTTGAGTTTGGTGCCGCGTTCGGCGTTGAATTTGTCCAAATAGGGTGTATGCTGGAAGAAGTTGGCATCCAATTCTTTATCATTTAAAGCTAAGTTTGGCTTCACATAGTCTGTGAATTCGACAATTTTCAAATCAATACCTTCTTGGGCGAGCAATGGCTTGATTTCATTAAGAATTTCACTATGAGGGACCGGCGTGGCGCCGACAGTAATCGTCGTGTTTTTGGAAACTTCTTTGCCGCCAGTCGGCGTATTACTGCCGCAGCCAGCCGCTAAAACGGCAACGGCCAACAGGGCAGAGGCTGCTAAGATACTTAATTTTTTGAAATGATTCATAATAACCAATACCTCCTAAAAATAAAAAATCCTCTTTTCATCCGAGAAAAGAGGTATACAGCATATCTTTATCTCTCGGAATTACTCCGCAGGAATTAGCACCGGATAGATACCGGTTGCCGGGTTTCATAGGGCCAGTCCCTCCACCACTCTAGATAAAAATAATATGAATTTGTCTTGGGAAAAGTATATCATAAAAACGTGTTCCATCCAAATAACTAATTTGTATAGAAAGTGTAAATAATATGCGCTTTATATATATACCTAGGGTTATGAAGGGATTGGCGAGGAATATCTGCTGTATAACGTGTGGTATAATAATAAAAAAAGAGTGTCAGCAGGAGGGTATACTATGAAAGATATTAAAGAATTAGCGCACCAGTATCAACAGCAAGGCAATAACTGCGCAGAAACAGTCGTCAAAGTATGTAATGAGTATTTGGATTTGCAGCTGCCGGCAGAAGTATTTCGCATGGTTTCTGTCATGGGCGGCGGCGTTGCTGGAAGCGGCTGTATTTGCGGCGCCCTGAATGGGGCCTGTCTGGTGTTGGGTGTGTTGGTTGGACGAGTCGAACCGCAGGAAAAGACCAAACCGGAAATGAACCAGCCGGTTCACGTATTTTATCAGCAGTGGATGAATCATTTTAAGGCATCATGCTGCCGCGTCTTAAAAAGTCCCGCTAACGGCGGCCCTGTGTCTTGTGCCGAATTGATGGCTGTGACAGCAGAAATGGTAATTCGGTATATAGAAGAAAACGGATTAAAAAAATAAAATTTATTGACAAGAAACATAAAGACGTGTATGATTCTATTCATAAAAGTGAATTGCTTTTATCCATCATCGAGAGCAGCAGAGGGACTGGCCCTATGAAGCTGCGGCAACCTTCTGCAGACAGAAAGGTGCCAATTCCAACAGGGTTACCTGGCAGATGAATCATGGATACACGTATTGTTTCCAGTGTGCGTCATCCGTCCAGGGCGGATGGCGTTTTTTTATGCAGCAGGGAGCTTATATATGTAAGGGGGATGTATTATGAAGTTTAGAAAGTATATCATGCCGTTGGCATTAGCCGGCGTGCTGGTGTTGAGTTTAGCAGGATGCGGCAGCCAAAGCGGCAGTCAGTCTGCTGCCAAACCGGACAAAGAAATCAAAATTGGTGCAACAGCAGGTCCGCATGCTGAAGTCGTAGAAGCAGTGGCTAAGGAAGCGGAAAAACAGGGCATCAAAATTAAAGTCGTAGAATTTTCTGATTATATCACGCCGGATAAAGCTTTGGCAGATGGCGATGTCGATTTGGTAAGTTATCAGCATAAACCGTTTTTGGACAATTTTAACAAACAAAACGGCACGGATTTGACGGCCATCGGCAATACGATTTTGATGCGCATGGGTATCTACAGCAATAAAGTAAAAAGCGTAGATCAGCTGCAGGACGGTGCTGTAGTAGCGATACCGAATGATCCGACTAACGGCGGCCGCGGCTTGGCATTGCTGCAGCGCGCCGGCGTTATCAAACTGAAAGATGGTGTAGGATTTAAAGCAACGCCTGCTGATGTAGTAGAAAATCCTAAGCATCTACAGTTTAAAGAAATTGAAGCAGCTCAGCTGCCGCGCAGCCTAGATGACGTTGATGCGGCAGTCATTACGATGAATTATGTCATGAGTGCCGGTTTAAACGTCAAAGAACAGGGAATTTACCTGGAACCGAAGGACGAACCGCTGGCTGTCATGATTCTTGCAGCACGCAGCAAAGACAAGGACAATGAGACATACAAAAAAATTGCAGAATTGTTCCATTCTGACGGCGTAAAACAATTTATTGACGAAAAATATAAAGGCACTATCGTACCGGCAGAATAAGCGTGAAATTACGACCAGGAAGCTGCTGCACTACAGCAAACCTCATTGGTAGGTAGGTTGGCGTGCGTTGCTTGTCGAAGACTAGTTATGATGATAAGAAACAGGATATAGATGCAGCGTAAGAATTGAATCTAATTTTTACGACAACCAATGAACAATCTGAAGTAAACAACATGGAAAAAGGAGCTGCACATCAAGTGATGTGACAGCTCCTTCTTTTTAATGAGCATTTAAAATTTTTATCGTTTTTAACGAGTCTTCTGCTTTTACCAGTTGATGTGCTTCCAACAACTGTTGAATTTTTTCACGTTTTTTGGCGGCGTCTTTGTAAGTCGGCGCCTTAAAGGAAAGTTCAGCGATGTAGTCTGCAGAGTGGGGAATAGGCCATACTTCGATATCGACAGCCTGTCCAGCAAGGATACCGGTGTATTTTTGATACGTCAGCGGGCCGTATATGATACCTTCTTTTTCCAACGATACGGTTTGTAATTCTTCTGCCGGCATATTGGCGGCGACTATCTTCTTGGCTTGAGCGGCTGCAGGCAGGGCATCATAACCGGATATTTTTTGTGTATAGCTTAGACTGAGTGTCATGTTGCGGAAGCCCCAGTCGATTTGTGCTTTATACGGTACTGATGGGGCAGCGAAACCGTCTTGTGCTGCTTGCTGCAGTGCGTGGGCTGCATCACCGTTGGCAATGGGATACCGTTTTTTATAGGTGATTTCCAGTTTGTTTTTATTCTCTTTATGGCGCATGCGCTGCGCCCAGCCGGCTTGAGAAAAATCATGGTGCGGCGTGTCTACGTATTGCACCTGTACATCAGACGGTTCTTCCTGAATATGAAAGAATGCCTGACTTTGCGTATTGAGATGATGGGTATCATCCAATACGTTCTGGGAATCCAGTAAAAACTTGACTTCATAGTCTGGCGTTATAGCGGCCTGCACGGGAAAAAATGCCATACAGCTCCACAGCAGTGCCAACGCGGTCAATCCGTACTGTAATAATTTTTTCATACGTACCTCTCCTATTCTGCAATAAGATATTATATAGGCAGTGTATCATAAAATGGAAAGGAAAAATATACAAAAAATTGCTTTTATACCAAAATAAGGCTGGCGCCGGAGGGGAAACCGCTCATGCGTCAGCCTTTTACAGGTTATTTTTTTAGTGATTTTAAATTTTCTAAACGATTCAGCACTTCATTGAGCATGTCTTCGCTTTTGGCAAAATGCAGACGAATGAGGTTGTTGACTGGTTCACGGAAGAACGAAGAACCGGGAACGGCTGCAACGCCGATTTTACGGGTCATTTCTTCACAAAATGCCGTGTCGTCATCCCAGCCGAATTCCGAAATATCGACCAGTACATAGTAGGCGCCCTGCGGTTTTGTGTGGCGAATTCCAAGACGGGTCAGGCCGTCACAGAAAAGATTGCGCTTTTTGGTGTACAGTTTCTGCAAGTCGTCATAGTAGGACTGCGGGAATTTGAGCCCGACAACGGCTGCTTCCTGCAGCGGGCTGGCTGCACCAACTGTCAAGAAATCATGTACTTTTTTGGCACAGTCGATGATGTTGGGCGGAGCCAGGACATAGCCAAGCCGCCAGCCTGTAATCGAATAGGTTTTGGAAAGGGAATTGCAGCTGACCGTTCGTTCAAACATGCCGGGCAGCGTGGAAAAATATGTGTGTACATTTGGTTTGTAGAGGATATATTCATATACTTCATCGGTAATGACGTAGGTGTCATACTTTTTGGCAAGCGTGGCAATAAATTCCAATTCACTACGCGTAAATACTTTGCCGCACGGGTTGGACGGATTACAGATAATAATTGCTTTTGGATTTTGCTTAAACGCATCTTCCAAGACTGCCGGGTCAAAATTAAATTCCGGCGGTACTAACGGTACGTAGATAGGTTCAGCACCGGAAAGGATGGCATCGGCACTGTAGTTTTCATAGAACGGCGAGAAAACGATTACTTTTTCACCGGGATTGACAATGGCCATGACCGAGGCCATCATTGCTTCCGTACTGCCGCAGGTAACGACGATGTTTTCGTTAGGATTAATGGGCATACCTAATTGGTGTGTGCGGTTTTCAGCAATTGCCTGCCGCAGGTTTTCCGCTCCCCAGGTGACGGAATATTGATGAGGCCCTTCATAAGCAACCTGAGCCAGCCGGTCTAAAATCGGTTTGGGCGGGTCGAAATCAGGAAATCCCTGAGATAAATTAATAGCGCCGCATTCATCGGAAATGCGGGTCATATGACGGATGACAGATTCCGTAAAAAGCGGCATTTTTCTGGATAATTCTTTCATACGAAAGTTCCCCCTTAATAACGTGCGATAAAAAATAGTGAACATACTTATCCTACGCATTCCAGATACGGTTGTCAATGGGCAATACCATTAATTAGTAATGATTAATAATGATTTGAACGCAACTAAAAGAATTGACGACCCTTTTATACCATTCTATAATGGGAATTGAATTACAGGTATAATATCACAAGGGGGACATCAGAATGGATATTAAAAAATATGTAGAAGAAGAAGTACCAAATTTGATTGCAATGCGTCGTCATTTCCATGAATATCCGGAAGGTTCGCAAAAAGAATTCAAGACGATGGATTATATAGAAGAAAAATTAAAGGGTATGGGCCTTTCCAGTGTGCGTGTACCGCGCGGCGGTATTTTAGCGACGATTGACAGTGGCAAGCCTGGCTATACAATGCTCATGCGTGCCGATATTGATGCGCTGCCCGTACAGGAAGATCCTGTCAATTTATCCAAACCGAAAGTCGCCGTTTCTAAAAATGAAGGGTACTGTCATGCCTGCGGCCATGACGGTCATATATCCATGCTGCTTACAGAAGCCAAGATTTTGGCAGCCCATACGGATGAATGGGAAGGTAAAGTCATTCTCATGTTTGAACAAGCCGAAGAATTTGGTGAACGCGGTGGTAAACATTTACTGCAGTATATACACGAACAGGGCATTCATGTTGATACTTGTTATGCTACGCATGTCCGCTGGGATATCCCGGTTGGCAAAATGGCTGTACTGGATAACGGCGTTATGTCCGGCGCATTTTTCTTCCGCGTCAAACTGAACGGCAAAGGCGGTCATGGTTCCCGTCCGGATTTATCTATCAATCCGATTGATGCTTTTATCGCTTTTGGCGCTGCCCTGCAGTCTCTGCGCATGCGGGCTGTTTCACCGGATAACTGCCTGACCTATTCTTTTGGTTCGCTGCATGCTGGTCAGGAACCGAATATTATTCCGCCGTCCTTAACATTTGCTGGTTCGTGTCGTTTCTTTGACAATAATGACGGCGAATTTTTCAGTAAAAAATTCTATCAAATATTGAATAATATCTGTGAAGAATATGGTGTTTCTTCAGAAATACAGGAAGAACAGTTCCTGCCGGTTACTATGAATGACAAAACATGTGCAGCCTTGGCTAGAAATACGATTACAGCGTCTTTAGGAAACGATGCCTTGTATCCGACAGGTCATTGGATGGCTTCAGAAACATTTGGTGCTGCGCTGGCCATGTATCCCGGCATTTTGGCATTTACGGGCATCAAAGACACGGAAGTCGGCAGCGGTGCCAACCATCACAACGCCAAATTTGATATTGGTGAAAAAGGATTGGTTACAGGCGTAGAAAGTGCATTGGCCTATGTGCTGGCAGTATTAAAAGAAAAACCGGATTTTTCCTATTTTAAACCGGCCGATTTAGAAGAAATGATTAAACGATTATAATATAATACATTAGTAATAGAGCAATATCCCGTTGGGTACGTCATACAACGATATAACAGCAGTTGGCAGGAAAAGGCTGACTGCTGTTATTTTTATATGTCCGGCGCGATAGCAATAAAAACTGCCGCACCTGAAATAGGTACGGCAGCATGTATCAACACGATGATTGAGAAGACAGGATTTGTTTTTTTGTGATAGTTTTGACGATAATTTGGGGAAAATACCTTAATGACCAGCAGCCGGCGCAGGCTGTACTGTTTTTGCGGCAGCTTGCTGTTTGGCTTCATAGGCATCCATATGGCGAGCAAAAACGCCTGCAAGCAAGGAGCCTGTGATTTGATGGATGGCAGCGCCTACAGCGGCCGGAATAGCAACAGCCGGAGCGAAGTATACCGAGGCGATGGATAATGCCAACGCATCGTTTTGCATGCCGACTTCCAGCGTAACGGAATGCTGCTGTTTTTTGCCCATGCCCAGTTTGCCTGTAGCAAAATATCCCAGCGCAAAGCCAAAGAGGTTGTGAGCCAAAACGAGGAGTACCATGAAGACGCCAAGGGAAACGATTTTGGCACCGTTGACGGCAACCACACCGCCGAGGATAGAAAGAACGGCAAAAGCAGATACTAAAACGAGAACTTTCTGCATCTGAGCTAAATAAGTTTCACCAATCAGGCGATGTACCAACAACCCTAAAAATAACGGAACTAAGATAACTTTCATAACAGTCATTGCCATTGCTAAGAAGGAAACCGTGACCCATTGACCGGCCAATGCCCAAACCAAGAACGGCATCATGATGGGGGCCAGCAGTGTGGAAACCGTCGTGATGGAAACGGATAAAGGTACATCGGCTTTCGCTAAAAAGCCCATGACGTTGGAAGCCGTGCCGCTGGGGCAGGAACCTAATAAAACCATGCCGACGGCCAGTTCCGGCGACAAACCAAATCCTAATACCAAGGCGTAGGCGACGACCGGCATAATAGTATAATGACATACCGTGCCGATGAGAACTTCTTTCGGACGCTGCAAAACAAGACGGAAGTCAGATGCATGCAGGGTCATTCCCATGCCGAACATGACGACACCCAGAAGTGGTACGGTGTTTTTTACAGACCAAGTAAAGGCTGCAGGCATAAAATAGCCGGCAACAATGTCGAGCAGTACAAGCCAAGTTAGATTCTTTCCAACAAAAGCACTTAGTTTCGATACAAAATTCATCATAATAGAAAAACCTCCAGTAACATAATAGTAAAAACAAGATATCAAATAACAAACGTCTTGATTCTGGAGTAATAAAAAAAGCTTTGCCTCTTCTTTGAAGAGACAAAGCGTAAACTCTGCGGTACCACTCTTATTGCCGGTATAATCCGGCCTCTTTATAGACATCACCGCAACGACGCTGCGTTCAATGCCTGACAAGATAACGATTGTCACACGGCCACGCTTACTTACTATCTGTTCAGCTGGCAGTTCCTGGGTGATATTCATAACGCGCGTTCATCCTGCTTCGCACCAATCAGCAGGTTCTCTGTAATGTTCGCGGCAGCTATTACTTTTCCCAATCAACACTGTTTTGTTATTTGCAAAGCAAATTATACACAGATACAGGCAGCCTGTCAAGGGCAGCATTGCGTATACTGTTCAGATTTTTTGCCAAATACCATTTAAATTGGGCATGCTGCTCTATGCGAGGATGGGATATGTAAGTTGCAGCAAGCAGGAGCAGCTCGGTTTGTGGTATAATAAAGCGTTGAAAAAATTTGCAATGATACATGGATAAGAGAGAGGAATTTTTCATGGGAAGTATAAAAGTACAAAAGCTCGCCAAATCGTTTGGCGTACATACCGTATTCAAAGATGTGACGTTTGAAATCAGGCGCGGTGAACGAATTGGCCTGATTGGAGCCAATGGTGCCGGTAAATCGACACTCCTCAAATGCTTGATGGGGGAAGAAGAATATGATGCCGGCGTGTTTGCCGTTTCAGAAGGAGAAACGATTGGTTATTTGCAGCAGGATATCACATTTGCTGATGATGTTACGCTGCGGCAGACCGTAACGGACGCCTGGAAAGATGTCATGCGGCTGGAAGAACAACTGAAACAGGTAGAAAAAGATATGCAGGCCCATCCGAATGATGAAATACTGATGAATCGCTACGCGCGCATGCAGGAACGGTTTGAATGGCTCGGTGGCTATGAATATGAGTCCATGTCACGGAAAATTATTCATGGGCTGGGATTTACGGAAGAAGATATGGACCGTCCGGTACAGCAGTTTTCCGGCGGACAAAAAACGCGAATCAATTTAGCTAAAGCACTGGTACGACGGCCGGATTATCTGTTTTTGGACGAACCGACAAACCATTTGGACATGGATATGCTGGAATGGCTGGAAGGGTATTTGCTGTCCTATGGCGGCGGCATCCTTATTGTATCGCATGACCGGTACTTTTTAGACAGAGTTGCAACGGGCATTTTAGAATTAGATCATGGCAAAGTAACGAAATATAAAGGCAACTATTCCCGGTATATTGCCCAAAGCCGGGAACGGCGCAAGGCATTGGAAAGTGCCTACCGCAAACAGCAGGAACATATTCATGAAACAGAAGAATATATCCGCAAGTATAAAGCCGGCATTAAAGCCAAACAGGCACGGGGGCGGCAGTCCCAATTGGACCGATTAGAACGCATCGAGCTTGCTCCGGAAACGGCTTCGCTTCAGTTCCAATTTGCCCCGGCTGAAGAATGCGGCCAAAAGGTATTGGTCTTGGATGATATTTGCGGCGGTTTTGCCAACCGGCAGCTGTTCAGTCACTTGTCATTGTTATTGCGGCGCGGTGAATCGGTTTCTTTGATTGGTCCTAATGGGGCCGGCAAAACGACGCTGATTCGCATGATTATGGGCAAAATAGAAGCTGACAGCGGTCATATCACACTAGGCAGCCGGGTGCATATCGGGTATTTTGCCCAAGAGCATACGGATTTGCACGGGGCGTGGACGATTTTGGAAGAAATCATGAATGACTTTTCTTTTGGCGAAGACGAAGCGCGGGCTGTGCTGGGCCGTTTCCTTTTCCGTGGTGACGATGTATTCAAAGTGATTGACAGCCTAAGCGGCGGCGAACAGGCGCGTGTTGCGCTGTTGAAATTATTCCTTCAAGGTGCTAACTTCCTGATTTTGGACGAACCGACCAACCATTTGGATATTCCTACGCGTGAAGTGTTGGAACAAGCACTGCAGGAATTTGGCGGCACCTATCTGGTAGTATCGCATGACCGTTATTTTCTGGATAAAATCACGAAGCGGACGTTAGTCTTAGAAAATAAAAAATTGAAAGAATTTTTGGGCAATTATACCT
>CAVKOP010000027.1:0-18516 GCA_963657835.1 Lachnospiraceae bacterium
GAAAAAGTTGTTTTGGAACCGATGAATGGATATGAACGCAAAGTCATTCATGTGGCATTGCAGAATGAAGACCATGTTCGTACGGAAAGTGAAGGACAAGATCCGTACCGTCATGTCGTCATTTATTATCAGGAATAAAACAGATATAAAGCAGTGACTAGTCATAAAGAGCAGATTATTCACTGGTGACAACGAAAAAAACCGGTGCGCTGCACCGGTTTTTTTGAAAGGAGAATGGAAGGTGTACGATACAACAGATACGATTGCAGCCATTGCTACACCCTTAGGTGAAAGCGGCATTGGCATTATCCGCATCAGCGGTACACAGGCCTATGCTGTAGGAGATGCTATTTTCCGCAGTACGTCTTCTACCCCATTGGCTAAGCGGCGGGACCGCTCGATTCAGTATGGCATTATCGTCGATGAACAAAACAAACCTGTAGATGAAGTCATCTTACTGATTATGAAAGGCCCCCATTCCTATACAGCAGAAGATGTATTGGAAATTCAGTGCCATGGCGGCCGGCAGTCGTTGGAAGAAATTATGGGTCTTGTCCTTCGTCACGGTGCTCGGCTTGCCAACCCCGGCGAGTTTACGCAGCGGGCATTTGTCAATGGCCGTATTGATTTAGCTCAGGCAGAAGCTGTCATGGACGTTATTCAGGCCAAGAGTGCCCAAGGGCTTACCAGTGCGGTCAGCCAGCTGGAAGGACGACTGTCTCATGTAATTTCAGAAATGCGGCATCATTTGACGGACTTTATTACACGGCTGGAAGTTACAGTAGACTATCCGGAAGAAGATTTGGAAGAAATCGAGGTGCCGGATATTGCCGGATCTATTAAAGAAATGGAACAGCGGCTCGATGCCATGCTGGCTGCGTCTAAAAGCGGCCGAATGATACGGGATGGCGTCATGACGGCGATTACAGGTACGCCTAATGCCGGAAAATCCAGCCTGCTTAACAGACTGCTGCAGGAAGAACGCGCGATTGTCACCGACGTGCCGGGAACGACGCGGGATGTTATTGAAGAATGGATTACGCTGCAAGGCGTTCCTATTTGCCTTGTCGATACGGCAGGCATTCGCAGTACCCATGATACAGTGGAACAAATCGGCGTACGTCGGGCCAAAGAATATATGGATAAAGCAGATATTATTTTGGTTGTTATTGACCAGTCCCGTCCCCTCACCCAGGAAGACACGCAAATCTTAACAGATGCGCAGGGAAAAAATGCTGTTGTCGTCTTGAACAAGGAAGACCTGCAGCCTGCGTTTGCGGCTGAATCTATGAAACAGTACGGCTTTCCCATTCTTTCCATTTCTGCTGATACGGGAGCTGGAATGGATGCTTTGAAAGATATGCTGCTGTCCTTAGCCCTGCAGGAAGAAACGACAACCGAACAAAGTACATTGCTTACCAATACCCGCCATATTGAATTAGTACGGCAGAGCCGTGCTGCCCTGCAGCGGGCCTTGGCAACCATTGAAAACGGCATGCCTGTTGATTGTGCCATTGTAGATATTCGGGAAGCCTGGGATTTGTTGGGTTCCATTACAGGCGATACCGTACATGATGATATAGTAGAAGAAATATTTAGCAGATTTTGCTTAGGAAAATAGAGAGGTAGCAAGATGTTTGTAGTCGATACATATGATGTCATTGTCATTGGTGCCGGCCATGCCGGCTGCGAAGCTGCTTTGGCAAGTGCTCGTTTGGGAGCACGTACGTTGATGGCAACACTCAATTTGGATAACATTGCCTTAATGCCGTGCAATCCGGCTGTAGGTGGTCCCGGTAAAAGTCATTTAGTACGGGAAATTGATGCCTTAGGCGGCGAAATGGGTATTAATACAGATAAAACATGTTTGCAGATGCGCATGCTCAATACCGGCAAGGGACCGGCTGTATATTCACTGCGTGCGCAGTCTGATAAAAAGTTGTATCAGCTGACCATGACCAAAACGTTGGAAAACCAAGAAAATTTGGATGTCAAACAACTGATGATTACTGAACTTTTAGTCGAAGACGGCAAGGTTACCGGCGTTCGTACCGAATTGGGAGAAGTGTATCGTGCCAGCTGTGTTGTCTTGGCGACAGGGACCTATTTAAAGGGCAAAATTATTATTGGCGAATGTGCCTATTCCGGCGGTCCCATTGGGCAGCGTTCTGCTGAAGACCTGTCCGGCTCGCTGATACAGGCAGGGCTCAAATTGATGCGGTTTAAAACAGGAACACCTGCCCGCGTGGACCGCCGTACGCTGCGGACTCATGAAATGAAAATACAGGAAGGCGATACAGACGGCTATGCTTTTTCGTTCCTGTCTGAACGGAAAAACCGCAATAAAGAATGCTGCTGGCTTACATTTACCAATGAAGAAACCCATCGCATTATTCGGGACAACTTGGACAGAGCACCGATGTGCAACGGTATGATTCAAGGAATTGGGCCACGGTACTGCCCGTCTATTGAATCGAAAATCGTTCGCTTTGCCGATAAAAAAAGACATCAGCTTTTCATTGAACCAGAAGGTGAAATGACAGAAGAAATGTATGTCCAAGGTATGAGTACGAGCCTGCCTATTGACGTGCAGTATGAGTTTTTGCGGACTATCCCCGGATTGGAAGACGTGAAAATCATGCGCCCGGGCTATGCCATTGAATACGACTGCCTGGATCCGACTCAGCTCATGCCTTCACTGGAAACCAAAAAAATCAGCGGCCTTTTCTCTGCCGGACAGGCCAACGGCACGAGCGGCTATGAAGAAGCGGCTGCTCAGGGTTTGATTGCCGGCATCAATGCGGCCCGCAAGGTACAAGGAAAAGAAGCATTTATCCTTACCCGCTCGGAAGCCTATATTGGGGTGTTAATCGATGATTTGGTCACGAAAGGAACCAATGAACCGTACCGCATGATGACCAGCCGTTCTGAATACCGGCTTATTCTGCGGCAGGATAATGCAGATTTGCGGCTGACGCAAAAAGGCTATGATTTGGGATTAGTGACTCAAGAACGATATGACTGCTTCATACAGAAAAAACAAGCCATTGAAGCTGGCTTAGCGGCATTAAAACAACTCCCCGTCACGCCGACCAAGGCTAATCAGGAAAAACTGCAGGCTATTGGTACAGCGCCAATTCATACAGGCCTTACAGCATACGATTTGCTGCGCCGCAACGAAGTGACGTATGATAAACTGCGGACCATTTTCCCATTGGAACCACTGGCAGCAGATGTATGTGAAGAAATTGAAATTATGGTCAAATACGAAGGCTATATTGGACGTCAGCTGGAACAAGTAGAAAAAATGAACCGCTTGGAACAAAAACTGATGCCTGAAGACATCGTATATGCCGATATTGATACCCTTTCCGGCGAAGCACGACAAAAACTCGACAAAATCCGCCCCCGTTCTCTCGGTCAGGCCAGCCGTATTTCCGGCGTTTCACCGGCAGATATTACGGCGCTTCTCATTGTATTGGAACAACGGCAGCGGGAGGATAAAAAACATGTTTCAGACTGAGCTTATCAATGCTATGACAGCGATGGAACGGCCGCTGACAAACAAACAGGTACAACAGTTCTGCCTGTTTCAGGATATGCTGCTGGAAACGAATAAAGTCATGAATTTGACGGCGATTACAGAACCGGCAGACGTAGCTGTCAAGCATATGGCAGACAGCTTGTCCTGCTATGATGAAGCGTATTTTACACCGCATGCCCATGTTTTGGATTTGGGGACCGGTGCCGGCTTTCCCGGTCTTCCCCTGCTTATATATCGGCCAGATCTGCAGATGACTTTTTTTGATTCCCTGCAGAAACGGCTGCGCTTTATTCAAGAAGTTCTCCAGCAGACAGGACTGCAGGCCGATTGCCTGCATGGCCGGGCAGAAGAAATGGCGCATCAGACGGCCTATCGGGAACGATTTGACATCGTAACGAGCCGGGCTGTTGCGCGTCTGCAGATTTTGGCAGAATGGGCTCTCCCCTACGTTCAACAAGGCGGTTTTTTCATTTCGTTAAAAGGGGCCCAGTATGAAGAAGAAATGAAAGAATGCAAACAGGCACTGCAGATTTTGGGAGGCGTTGTAGAAGAAGTACGTCCTGTCGTGCTGCCGGGGCTTACGGATAAGCGCGCTGTCATTTATATACGCAAAATAAAAGCAAGCCCGAAAAAATATCCCCGCAAACCTAAAATGGCAGCTAAAAATCCCTTATAAATTACTACGATGAAGGAAAGTGAATGAATAATGTTTTTACGAAAAATGATTTTGACGATGACCGTCTGCCTTGCTGTATCGGCCAGCGTTTTTGCGGAAACGGCAGACCAGCCGGCTGTAGATGCACAAATGGCATATGTCATGGATGCGGATACAGGCAATGAATTATATGCTAAAAATCCGGATCAACAGTCCTATCCCGGCAGTACGACTAAAGTTATGACCTGTATTTTAGGGATTGAAATGGGCAAAGCCCAAGGTATATTGGACCAGCCTATCCGTATTACGCAGGATTCTTTGAACTTGGAAAGCGATGCGTCCGTTCTTGGCTTATATCCAGGCGATCAGGTTACACTTCGCAATGCTATGACCGGTATGATGACGGTATCCGGCTGTGATGCAGCAGTGGATGTGGCAGAAACAGTAGCACCGACCGAAGCGGATTTTGTCTCGCAAATGAACGCCAAAGCTGCTGCGCTTGGCTGTACGAATACCCATTTTGTCAATCCGCACGGTCTGCCGGACAGTGCCCATTATTCGACGGTCCGCGATATGGCTAAAATTGCTGCATATGGCATGACCATGCCGGAATTTCGCGATGCCGTCAGCCATAGTGAATACGATATGCCGTATATAAATGGTGGAACTAAACACTGCACGACAACCAATTATTTCTTGACGAGCGGCTTCCCTGGCGCCAATGGCATCAAGACCGGGACGACCAATGCAGGCGGTCCCTGCTTGATTGCATCCGCAACGCAGGACGGCAGAACGGTCATTGCCGTTATCTTCAATTCTGATGACCGTTTTGGCGACGCACAGAAATTAATGAAATACGGCTTTTCTTCCTTGCAGCCGTTGGAAAACGTATATATCATGCGTACCGCGCCGGCAGGACAAACACTGACGGAAGCTGCTGAAATGAAGAAAAAAGCGGCTGAATTGGCAGCGCAGCAAAAGTACGGCACAGACGATGATGCCGTGCCGGCTAAAACTGCAAAGTCAGCTTAGGATTGACAAAAAGATGCATAATGCATATAATAAAACCTACAACAACATAGCTGTGCAGGACTGACGGATAATGTGGAGTAACCACGTGGACTGAACAGCATACAACGCCGACCGTCTGGGCAGAATACAATATTCTTTGACCAGTTGGTTGGCGTTTTTTTTAGCGGCTGGTCTGGAAAAGGAGAGACTGGACATGAAAAGAAATCGTTGGTGTATTGCGCTGGCTGCTATGGGCATTCATATTTGCATTGGCAGTGTATATGCATGGAGTGTTTTAACCAAGCCGATTATGGAAACGATGGGATTTACGCTGAAAGAAACGACTTGGGCGTTTTCACTGGCTATTCTGTTTTTGGGTTTATCTGCAGGCTGTTTGGGCAGCGTAGTTCAAAAAATAGGCCCGACGAAATCAGGCCTTCTGGCAGCTTGTTTTTTTGGCTGCGGTATGCTCGGCACAGCGCTGGCCTTTTATGTACACAGCTTACCCCTGCTCTACTTGTTTTATGGCGTGATTGGCGGTATTGGCTTGGGAACCGGATATATTACCCCTGTTTCTACCTTGGTTAAATGGTTTCCAGATAATCGCGGCTTTGCGACCGGCTTGGCGATTATGGGATTTGGATTTGCCAGTATGATTGCCGGCCCGATTATGCAGCTTTTGGTGCAGCACGTTGGATTAGTAGATAATTTTCTTATTCTCGGTATCCTCTATATGAGCATTATGGCAGCTTCGTCTTTCTATCTAGCACCGCCTAAAGCAGATGAAATACCGCAGCAAGATAGAAATTTAAAAAGACAAGCGGATACAGCACAGCCTGTATATGCCGCTGCGATGCCGCAGTTTTCCTTAGCGCAGGCTATGAAGCAATGGCAGTTTTACACTATTTGGTGGCTCTTTTTTGTCAATATAACATGCGGCATTGCCCTGCTGGCTGTTGCTTCTCCCATGGCACAGGAAATCGTGCATATGTCTCCTATGGCAGCCGCTTCCATGGTCGGCCTGATTGGCTTCGTCAATGGTGCTGGACGCATTGCCTGGGCAACGGTATCCGATTATATTGGCCGAGCTAATACGTATCTCTTGTTTTTTGCTATTGAAATTTTAGCATTTTTCAAACTTTCTGCAGAAACCAATGCCATAAGCTTTCAAATTATCGTGTTACTCATCATTACTTGCTACGGCGGCGGTTTTTCCTGCATGCCGGCATACTTGAGTGATTTGTTTGGCATAAAAGCACTAAGTGCTATTCACGGCAGAGTACTGACTGCCTGGGGGGCAGCTGGTGTAGCCGGTCCCCTGCTGCTGTCTTGGATAAAGGAAACAACGAACAGTTACACGATTACCTTACAGTTTTTCGCTGTCTGCTTTGTATCTTCACTGCTGATTATGATAGTATTGAAATATAAAACACGTCATGGCATTGCGACGGCACATGACCATACATGGACTGTAAAAAAAATACATACGAACTAGTATATAGTAAAAGAGACTGCTTACGAAACGGAACTACCCTCTATTGTTAGACCTAAAATCTAACGATGGGAAGGCTGTTCAAAAAAAGCAGTCTCTTTTTAGTTAAGCAAAAATGTGATTTTTGAGTTTGGTACTGCAATCTATTTTTTATGCAGGAGTATAACAAAATGAGAATTTTTAGCTCATTTTGTCACCCTCTATTACGATTCATTTTCTTCAAACTTCAAACAAAACACTAAAAACTTTTAAAGAAAGAGCAGTATGCATAATGGCAAAAACGTTATGTTACGGCTACTGGTTTTAGTATGATAAATGCTGTGGAATTCCCGGTCCGACAGGCCAGCCCATGCAGTACCAGAATATAAATAAGCAGTACCACATGATAAGGAAGCCGGCTGCGTACGGCAGCATTAAAGATAAATACGTACCGATACCGCTGTCCTTTTTGTATTTACGAATTACTTCCAAGAAAAGCGGTAAAAAGGGATTGACTAAGGCAACCGTATTTAAAGCTCCATCGCCGGCACGAAAGGCAACTTGAATAAATGCAGGATGATAGCCAAGCAGCATAAACATAGGAACAAAGACGGTAGACAGCAAGGCCCATACAGCTGAACCGCTGGACATAAAAATTCCCATCAGCTGACCAAAGAGCATAAAGCAAAGCAGTGCCGGCAGACCTGTCATGCCAATGCCTTGAAGGAACATGGCGCCTTTCATGGCAATCATGGAAGCCATATTGGTCCAGGCAAACGCGGCGATAAACTGGGCAATGAAAAAGGCCATAACAAGAAACCCGGACAATCCTTTAACAGCATTAGACATGCATTGTACCATGTCTTCGGCATTTTTTATTTTTTTAAGAGAAATACCATATGTCAGCCCGATAGTTAGTAAAAAGCCGCAAAGCAGCGGAATGACACCGCGCAAAAGCGGTGAGCCGAGCAGCGAATGCGTTTGCGGATTGCGCAGCAGGCCGTTGTCTGGAAATGCCAGCAATACGACAACAGCAATATAGATAAGCGCAGCGATACCGCTGTGACGCAGTGCTTTCTTTTCTTTTTCCGATACATCCGGCAGCTGTAATTGCCCATGGGCATGCGCAGGATCATATACGCCCAAACGGGGTTCTACAAATTTTTCCGTAATCAGTGTAGTAATAGCTGTCAGATAAAATACGGCAAAGGCCATAAAATACCAATTATCAATTGGCGATACCGTAAGCGTCGGATCGACGACGCGGACTGCCTGGGTCGTAATGCCGGATAAAAGCACATCGGTTGTAACAATGAGCAGATTGGCTGTAAAGCCAGAATAAATAGCGGCCAAGGAACAAGCAAAACCGACAAGCGGATGACGCCCCATCGAGTAAAAGAGCATGGCAGCTAACGGCGGCATAATGACAATCGCTGCATCAGAAGCTAAATGACTCATTAAACTGATAAATACAACGGCCAGTGTGACGTATTGTTTCGGAATATTGTGCATGGAATGATGAATTAACGTTTCTAAAAAGCCTGTTTCAGAAGCTACGCCCAATCCAAACGTCAACACAATAATCATGCCTAATGGCGGAAAATTGATATAATTTTTTATGAGATTTGTTAACAGCCAATCTAATCCCTCGGCGCTGATTAAGCTTTTTACATGTAAAATTTCATCCGTTTTCGGATTCACCGCTGTTATGCCTGAAATCTGCATAATATACGAAAGAATGCCTAGCATACAAAATAGAATAAGAAAAATAATAGCTGGATTCGGCAGTTTATTTCCCAGCCGTTCCAGTCCTTTTAAAAAGGCACCGCGCGTGTCGTCATCGACAGGCAGTGCAGCTGCTGCAGAATGTTTCATATAACCCCTCCTGAAATATATACATATAGTCATATCATATATCCTATGATATCCCCTATGGTAGAATAGTATACTCTTGCATACTTGTCAATAAGAATATATTATGATAACTTAAAGAAATAATGGGGAATAAAAATAAAAAGTAAAGTTCATTATTTTATCTTACAATAAACTTTACTTTTTATATACAATAATTTACGTTTTATGGTATATACTAAGGAAACGGCAGCTTAGAGATACTGCGGTATGCCAGGGCCAACGGGCCAGCCCATGCAGTACCAAAAGATAAACAAGCCATACCATAACACTAAATATGCGACAGCATAGGGCATCATTAATGATAAAAACGTGCCAATGCCGCTGTCTTTTTTATACGTACGAATGACTTCTAAAAAAAATGGCAGAAATGGATTGGTCAAGGCAATACTGTTCAAGGAACCGTTGCCGGCTCGAAAGGCGGCTTGAATAAATGCTGGATGATAGCCTAACAGCATAAACATGGGAACAAATATGGTAGATAACATAGCCCATATGGCAGAGCCGCTGGCAATACACAATCCCATGACTTGGCTAAACAGCATAAAACAAATAAACGCCGGCAATCCGGTCATATGGATGCTCTGCAATATCCATGAGCCATTTATAGCCAATATGGAAGCTATGTTTGTCCAAGTAAAAGCAGCAATGAACTGGGCAATAAAAAAAGCCATAACCAAGAAATTTGATAATCCTTTAACAGCGTGTGACATACATTGGATAAATGTATCGGCATTCGTTATTTTTTTGATGGAAATGCCGTACGTCAGTCCCACAGTGAGTAAAAAGCCGCAAATAAGCGGAATCATGCCGCGCATTAATGGTGAATTAAGCAATGAATGCGTTTGCGGATTGCGCAGCAGTCCTGTTTCTGGAAAAGCCAGCAGAAAAATAACAGCGATATAGAGCAACGCTGCTATGCCGCTTTGATGCAGTGCTTTTTTTTCTTGACTGGATACGTGCGGCAGCGTTAATGGTGTTTGTGCTTGATAGGTACCTAAACGAGGCTCAAGCCATTTTTCTGTAATCAGTGTCGTGAAAACGGTTAAATATAAGACCGAAAAGGAAATAAAATACCAATTATCGACAGGTGATACAGTCAGTGCTGGCTCTATGCTGTGAGCTGCCTGTGTAGTGATGCCGGATAACAATACATCTGTCGTAACAATGAGTATATTGGCTGTAAATCCGGATTCGATAGCGGCAACGGAACACGCAAAGCCAGCCAGCGGATGACGACCTAACGAATGAAACAACATGGCTGCCAGCGGCGGCATAATGATGATAGCCGCATTAGAGGCTAAATGACTCATAAAGCTGATAAATACGACAGCGACTGTTACATAGCGGCGGGAGATATGCTGCATGGAATGATGAATCAGCGTTTTTAAAAATCCTGTTTCAGAAGCAACTCCTAAACCCAACGTAAGAATAATGACCATACCTAACGGTGGAAAATGGATATAATTTTTAATAAGATTTGATAAAAGCCAATCGAATCCTTCCCTGCTGATAAGGCTTTTGGCAGCGATTGGCTCTTGGGTTCTCGGGTCTACAGCTGTAAGACCTGCCAGTTCCATACCATAGGAAATGACGGCCAGCAAAGCCAGTAAGATAAGAAATAAAATGGCGGGATTTGGTAGTTTATTTCCCAGTCGTTCCAGGTTTTCTAAAAAGATATGATGCCTGGTACGTTGTGCGCTCAACGCAGATGTTTTAGAATCTTTCATAGATGCCTCCTTATATGGGTACGGCTTGTATATAGGGAATGAATTTGATTTTTTATAGCCGTGCCTTTTTCGCGTATTGGTGTTGTTCCATAGATAGTTTTGCAGATGATGTTACGTCTTCCTATGAAAGTAGAAAATCCCTGCACATATTGTAACCTAGATTATACTATTTTGGCTATATTGGATTTGCGTGAGTATGATTTAAAAACATAACAACGTGGTCATACGTACTTTATGTGAATAATGATTGAAAATGATTGAAAATGATTGAATTTGAATATATAATACAACCATAGAAACGAGGTGGGACAATGTTAACAGAAGAAAGACAGAATGAAATTGTAAAAATTGTCGAAGCCAGCGGCGCAATTTCAGTACAGGAACTTGTCAATTTTTTGGATATATCCGAATCGACCGTGCGCCGTGATTTATTTGCTTTAGATAAGCAGGGACGGTTAAAACGCGTCCACGGCGGGGCAACGGCTGTTAAAGACTGTGAGTATGAAGCGGATATGGAAAATCTCCGAGATAAATATTCCTTTCATATGTTGGATAAACGGCGTATTGCTCAATTTGCAGCGACTAAAGTCAAAAAAAATGATTTTGTGTATTTGGATTCAGGTTCTACGGTAGAACAAATGGCGGAGTTTTTGACAGGTTCAGAAGCTACGTTTGTCACCAATAGTATTCCTCTGGCGCAAAAGCTGGGGCGCAATGATGTCAAAGTATATATTTTGCCGGGACGCGTCAAAGGCAAGACAGAAGCTATTATTGGTAGCGAAATGAGGGACATGCTGAGCCGGTATCATTTTACCAAGGGCTTTTTTGGTGCCAATGGCGTTGATATCAGCACTGGATGTACGACTCCGGATGACGAAGAAGCCGTTTGCAAACGGGCAGCTGTCGGACAGTGTGCGCAGGCATATATTTTGGCTGACAGCAGCAAGTTTGGGCTGTCTGCCCACATTACGTTTGCTGATATAGAACAAGTTGCGCTTATCACTGCCCGGGGAAATGATGTGGTCGTAGATTATACTCCCTATCAACGAATAACGGAGGTGCATGTACTTTGATTTATACGGTTACTTTTAATCCGTCTTTAGATTATGTAGTTTATATGGACCATTTTACTGTCGGAGACATTAACCGAGCGCGGCGGGAAATGATTTATCCCGGCGGTAAAGGAATAAACGTAGCCTTAGTGTTGGGACACTTAAAAATCCCAGCGCAAATGTTGGGATTTACAGCAGGCTTTACAGGAAAAGAAATACAGCGGCTCGTAGAAAAACATGGCGGTACATGCAAGTTTATAATGTTGGATGAAGGATATTCGCGCATTAATTTAAAAATCAGCTCGCAGCATGAAACGGCCGTCAACGGAACAGGACCGCATATCCCCCAAGAAAAACTGCAGGCGCTGATGCGGCAGATAGATGGCATTTCAGCAGGAGATACGCTGGTATTGGCCGGAAGCATACCTGCAGATATTCCAGACAATATGTACGAACAAATTCTTAAGCGGCTGCAGGGCAGAAATATTAACATTGCAGTGGATGCTACAGGGGATTTACTCAAAAAGGTAATTAAATACAGGCCGTTTTTAATCAAACCCAATCATTTGGAATTAGGTGAACTGTTTAGTGCAGAACTGCATACCGAAGAGGAAATTACGATTTGTGCCAAACGCCTGCAGGCTATGGGTGCACGTAATGTTTTGGTATCGCGCGGCAAAGACGGCGCGCTTTTGGCCGGAGAAGACGGATGTGTGTACCGTATGCCCTCCCCTGCCGGTACGTTGGTCAACTCGGTCGGTGCAGGCGACAGCATGGTAGCAGGATTTTTGGCAGGTTTTGCAGCATCTGGCGGCAACTTGCAGGAAGCTTTAAAAATGGGGATTTGTGCCGGCAGTGCGTCTGCGTTTCATGAATGGCTGGCAACGAAAACAGAAATTATGGCATTATACCAAACGATGTCATAAAGCCGATGTTATACTAAAAGAAAGGATGTATAGTCATGCGTATTGTAGATTTACTGCATTTGGAGAGTATTGATTTACACGCAGCCGTATCAGACAAAAAAGCAGCTATTGACCACCTTGTGGATTTGATGGACAAAGGCGGCAGCCTGAATGATAAGGAAGCTTATAAACAATGTGTATTGGCCCGTGAAGAAGAAGGCAGTACAGGCATTGGCGAAGGGATTGCCATTCCCCATGCCAAGACCGATGCTGTAAAGACACCGGGACTGGCGTCCATGATTGTCAGAAACGGCGTCGAGTATGAAAGCTTGGATGATGAACCGGCGTATCTCTTTTTTCTCATTGCAGCACCCGCCGGCGGAGCCAATGTTCATCTGGAAGTATTAAGCCGTTTGAGCCGGATGTTGATGGATGATGAGTTTAGAGACCATTTGCTGCAGGCTAAGACTCCGGAAGAATACATACAGTGCATTGATGCGGCAGAAACGGCACAAATCGTTGAAGAAGAAAAAGAAACAGCATCTGCTGAACAATCGGCAGGACAGCAGGAAGCAGACACGCAGGCGGATGAATCACAAGCAGAACGGCCTTTTATTGCCGCTGTGACGGCGTGTCCGACAGGCATTGCGCATACGTATATGGCCGCAGAGGCGCTGGAACAGCAAGCAGCGGCTATGGGCGTAGATATCAAAGTAGAAACCAATGGCTCAGGCGGTGTCAAAAATCGATTGACGGCAGACGATATTCAGCGTGCAGCCGGTATCATCGTCGCTTGCGATAAAGACGTGCCGACGCAGCGTTTTGTCGGCAAGCCGGTTATTTTTACAAAAGTTGCCAATGGAATTAAAATTCCGGGAGAGTTAATTCAAGCCATCCTTGACCATGATGCTCCCCTTTTCCAAAGTGAGAAATCTGCATCAGAAGCGGCTGCTGTCCATATAGAAGAAACAGAAAGTGCAGGACGGCAGGTTTATAAACATTTGATGAACGGCGTGTCGCATATGCTTCCCTTTGTTATTGGCGGCGGTATTTTGATTGCCTTGGCATTTTTATTTGATATGCAGCATGCCGGGACGGCGCAGTTTGGCACCGGTGTGCCGCTGGCTGCCTTCCTTAAAAACATCGGCGGCCTTGCTTTTAGTATGATGCTCCCCATTCTTGCCGGGTATATTGCTGTAAGTATTGGCGAACGGCCGGCGTTGATGCCGGGCATTGTCGGCGGCTTTTTGGCGACTACCGGCGGCTCTGGGTTCTTTGGTGCCCTTTTTGCCGGGTTTATTGCCGGGTATTTGCTTCTCTTGTTGAAAAAGATATTTGCCCATCTTCCCCAGGCCTTGGATGGAACAAAACCTGTTTTGATTTACCCGGTCTTAGGGTTGGTTTTAATGGGACTTATCATGACGTATATTATTAATCCGCCGACGGCATTCTTTAACAGCTGGCTGGCAGATATGCTCAATAGCATGACGACATCGAGCCGCGTTGCTTTGGGATTTATTCTTGGCGGCATGATGTCTATTGACTTCGGCGGCCCGATTAACAAAGCGGCCTATGTATTCGGGACGGCCTCCCTGATGAGTGCCGCTGGTGAGGCTGTCAGTTCCGGTATTATGGCATCCGTTATGATCGGCGGCATGGTTCCCCCGATTGCGATTGCTTTGGCTATGCTGTTGTTTAAGGGAAAATTTACGCCTAAGGAACGGCAGTCAACAGTTACCAATTTTATTATGGGATTATCTTTTATTACAGAAGGTGCGATTCCCTTTGCAGCATCCGATCCGGTGCATATCATTCCGCCGTGTGCTGTAGGCGCAGCTGTTGCCGGCGCGCTTTCCATGCTCTTTGGCTGCACGATTCCAGCACCGCATGGTGGTATTTTTGTTATTGGCGTAGTCGTCAACTGGCCGATGTATATTGCTGCCTTGGCTGTTGGTGTAGGTATTGCCGCCGTGTTGATGGGTATGATTCGTAGAAAACAAGTACAAGAATAAGCATATTTGGTATACAATACCCATATGTTCATATATTGAAATAATGTATTCAAGGAGGAATTTACAATGAAAGAATTTACATTTACTATTACAGATCCCCAGGGTATTCATGCTCGTCCGGCTGGTTTGCTTGTCAAAGAAGCGAAAAAATATGAATCTAAGATTACGATTGCTAAAGGTGCAAGAACTGGCGATGTAAAGAAAATTTTTGCTGTGATGGCTTTGGGTGCCAAACAAGGTGAAGAAATTAAAATTACCGTAGACGGTGCAGATGAAGACACAGCGGCAGCGGCTATGGATGCCTTTTTGAAAGAAAACTTCTAAGCGGCAGTGAGGAGGATATCGGTATGCTGACATTACAAGGTAAAAGTGTGTTTACGGATATTGCGATTGGGCCGTTGGCACTGTTTCACCGCAATACCATTTCCACAGCCCGTCGTCCTATTGATAATGCAGAAGCAGAAATACAGCGTTTTCAAAAAGCCCGTACAGAAGCCGTCGCCCAACTACAGGCATTGTACCGCAGCGCTGTTGAAAAAGTAGGCGAAGAACAGGCAGCTGTTTTTGAAGTTCACCAAATGATGTTGGATGACGATGATTATATCGAGTCTATTGAAGAACAGATTCGCAGCGAAATGGTAAATGCAGAAGCTGCCGTAGAACACACGGCACAGCAATTTGCCGAAATGTTTCGTGCAATGGATGATGCCTATATGCAGGCCCGGGCAGCAGACGTCCTGGATATTTCCCGCCGCGTGGAACAGCAGCTTTGCGGCGGCCCGAGCATTGATTTTAGCAAATATGACCATGTGATTATAGCTGCTGATGACTTGGCCCCCAGTGAAACACTGCAGCTGGATACAGATAAAATTCTGGGATTTGTAACATCTGCCGGCAGCACGAATTCTCATACGGCCATTTTAGCGCGTACATTGGGTATTGCCGCTGTTGTCAATACAGGCACACAGATTCATACGGATGTAGATGGCCTGACAGCTATTATTGATGGCACGGCAGGTATTGTTTATATCGATCCGGATGATGCAACACTTGCTAAAATGAAGGCAAAACAGCAGCAGATGAAAGAGCAGAAAGAACGACTGGAAATGGTTCGCGGTGCATCGACTGAAACCCAAGACGGTAAAAAAATTAATTTATATGCGAATATTGGCAATCCGGATAATCTGCAGCAGGCTATTTCCCATGATGCAGAGGGAATCGGCCTTTTCCGCAGCGAATTCTTATATTTGGAAAACAGCGATTATCCGACAGAAGAACAGCAGTTTGAAGCGTATAAAAAAACAGCCGAAGCCATGCAGGGCAAAACGGTTATTATTCGAACCTTAGATATCGGTGCCGACAAAAAAGTAGATTATTTTGGCTTGGATGCCGAAGAAAATCCGGCTATGGGGATGCGGGCTGTTCGCATCTGTCTTACCCGCCCGGCATTGTTTAAAACACAGCTGCGGGCTTTGCTGCGTGCGTCGGCGTATGGAAAAATTGCCATCATGTTCCCTATGATTATTTCTGTTGCAGAAGTACGGCAGTGTAAAGCGATACTGCAGGAAGTACGCCAAGAATTGGATGACAAGGATATAGCGTACGACAAACATATGGAAATCGGGATTATGATAGAAACGCCGGCAGCGGCCATCATGAGCGATGAACTGGCAAATGAAGTGGATTTCTTCAGCATTGGCTCTAATGACCTGACGCAGTATACGCTGGCGATTGACAGACAGCAGACGAAGCTGGATGCGTTTTTTGATTCTCACCACCCGGCTGTGCTGCGCCTGATTCAGCAAACCATTGAAAACGGCCATCGGGCAGGTATTTGGGTAGGCCTTTGCGGCGAGCTGGGCGCTGATTTGACATTGACTGAAACCTTCTTACGAATGGGCATCGATGAACTATCTGTCAGTCCCTCCTCTATCCTGCCGCTGCGTGAAAAAATCCGCTCTATTCGTTTGCAGTAACATGTACTGATATATATTCGGCATGCGATGAGCCGTAAATAAAAAATATTAAAACCTGTCTTATGGTATTTTTGCCAATAAGACAGGTTTTTTTATTCGTCTTTAAAATAGACTTTTGGTTCTAAATATGGTATACTTATGCAAATATTAGTAGTATAAAATAGATTTAGGAGGGTATATGATATGAATGTAAAACAAATCATGACAGCTGTATTAGCAGGGGTTTTGTCTGTATCGCTGTTGGCTGGCTGTGGTAAAAAAGAAGCCCAGACAGATAAAAGCCAACCGCTGCGCGTAGCAACGAATGCTACCTTTGTGCCGTTTGAATTTAAAGATAACGACCAATCAGAAGACTACAAGGGATTTGAAGTAGAATTGATGAAAGCTGTCGCCAAAGAAATGGGACGGGATATTCAGTTCAATAATATTCCTTTTTCCGGTATTATCCCTATTATCCAGCAGGGTGACATGGATATAGCCGTTGCCGGTATGACTGTTACACCGGAACGGGCCGCCAAAGTTCGTTTTGCTGCTCCTTTTTATGAATCCAAGCTCGTCATTTTGACGCCGAAAACGAGCGGCATCAATTCAGTAGAAGATTTGCAGGGCAAACAGATTGCCGTGCAGCTGGGAACGACAGGTGCTAAATATGCTGAAGAAAAAGGACTAACTATCAAGCAGTTTGATAATAACTCTGAAATCATTATGGAATTAGGCGTAGGCGGCTCCCCTGCCGGTATTTTGGATAAACCGGTTGCAGACTATTTCTTGACTCAAGAAGGAAAAGACAATTATAAAGTCATTGAAATCCCGGATACGAAGTCGGAATATTTGGCTTTTGCTATGAATAAGAATAATGAAGAATTGCAGAAGGAAGTCAATGATGCGATGGCTAAATTAAAAGAAAACGGTGAATTCCAAAAACTATATAAAAAATGGTTTAATACGGATATGCCTAATTTGCCGGCAACAACAGAAGAAGTACTGCAATAAATACGGATAAAAAAGCGGCAGCAATGAGAAAAAATTTCTCATTGCTGCCGTTTTTTGGTATATGTTACATTTCATCTGCTTTGGTTTCAGGCATTTTGATAGGCGTTTTATCAAAGATGCGAACGATGAGAAGTGTAATAATGCAGATGACCCATTCGAAGTAAATGACATGAGGGAAAATATGGATTGCCGGGCAAAGCTGCCAAACGAATAAACCGATGATGCCGACGAGCGTGGTCCAAAACGCTGTATTTTTACGGCATAATGACGGACAAAACATCGTGCAGAGGAAAACGAGCGTAAAGGCCGTTGTCAGGCTCAAGCCGATTAACATAATCTTAACGATGCCGACGGCATTGAATGCAAGCCATAATGTGCCGATACCGATAATTAAAATAATGAAGCGATTGGCTTTGACATAAGAAGCCTTGGAAATATCCGGCTTAAAGAAGCGTTTAAAAATATCCTGCGCTACTAACGTACCGGCACCCAATAAAATGGTGCAGGCTGTTGAAACATCAGCAGCCCAAAGTGCAGCCAGTGTCATGCCGGAGGAAAACGGGTCCAGGCTCATAATAATTTGCGGCAAAGCCATTGTCGGATTTAAATCAGGAAATTGTGCTTTAGCTGCCAGCCCTAAGACGGCACAGAAGAAACCGACAGGAAAGATTAGCAGGCCGCCGAGAATATAGCCGCGGCGGGCGGATTTTACATCTTTGGCTCCACAGGCAATTTGTACGGGGCCTTGGGCCGTAATAGCTTGGGTGGTCATGACGATAATCCAGCCGAGCAGCATGGCCATGGTTAGACCGCCAAACGGGCTGAACCAATCAAACGGCATGGCAGGCAACGCGGCGTTGATACTGTCAATTCCCCCATCGCGGAGCAAAACGCGAACCATAGAATAAATAATACCTAAATAAATAACTGTGACGCTGAGAATATTGGAAAGGCCGGAAGACCATAGTCCCCCTATCGTCGTGATGCCGATAAATACGACGGCACTGACAATCATGCCGGCATGCATGGAAAAAATATCAGGCATTAAGGCATGCAGGATAGAACCGCCGGCGACATATTGAAGGGACGTAATACAAATCATAATCAAGGATAAGCCGATTACGCTGATGATACGGGCTTTTTCATCATAACTGCGTTCAAACAATTCAGGAATTGTCGTACAGTTCAAGGCGCGATATTTACCAGCAGCGACAAATCCCATGATGACAGCGCCAATGGCCCAGGCACCATTATAC
>CAVKOP010000028.1:0-18026 GCA_963657835.1 Lachnospiraceae bacterium
ATTGCAATTTGCGACAATTGTGAAGAGCATATTAAGATAATTCAACATATGGCGCAACAATATTTTAAACGACATAACCATATCGTTTTGTGTGAAACATTTACCAATGCATTTGATTTTTTAGATGCTATCGAAAAAAAACAAAATTATGACATATTTTTTATAGATGCTCGCATGTCAGGCATCTTGGGCATTGAATTAGCTGCTGAGCTTAGAAAACTGCGAATCAAAGCGGAAATCGTTTTGACTTCTACCAACGAAGAATTTGCTATTGAAGCGTTTGCTTTGAATGTAACTTCTTATCTGCTAAAGCCGTTAAACCAAGAGTGTTTTGATAGAGCAATGGATTTAGTAAAGAGTCGTTTATCTGTATTGCATAGTAGAAAAATTGTGTTGAAGCTTAATGGAGGCGGAATTCAGGTCGTTGAAGTGGATGAAATTTGTTATATTGAAAGTAATATGCATAAACAAAAAGTATATCTGCTGGATGGTTCACATATAGAAATTAGACAGACTTTGTTATCTGTACGAAAATTGTTGGATATAAAAGTGCCAGGGCAGTTTGTATCGCCCAATAAGGGAATTTTAGTCAATCAGAAAGCAATTCGTGTTATTAAACCGGATTATGTAGAAGTGTCCGGATATTCTGTTTCACTAGCCAAACGAAAATTTCGACAATTTCAAAAAACATATTTTGAGTTTATTTTTGGAGGAGAACAGAGATAGTGACGTAGTGCGAGACATAAAGGCCAGGTGGTGTGTTTATGAAATGTGTAGTTTGTGGCAAAGAATTCGTACAGACACGTGTGACGCAGCGGTATTGCGGCTATGTTTGCAGAAGGTATGCCAATCACCACGGTATCAATGACAATCGGGCAGAAAGTCCGAGTCATATACCGGCTATACGAAAATTTTCATGTTTGCGTTGTGGAAAAGAAGTCAGAGTAACGGATAATCGCGATTGCCGAACCAAGTTTTGTTCTCAGCGATGTGAGAAGTTATATTGGAAGCACTCTAAAAATGTTCGTTCTGTATTGGTGCAGCGAGAATTTATATGCCGCGAGTGTGGAAAAGTAGTAAATGTTTCCGATCCCAAAGACAGACGACGTATCTTTTGTTGCGGAGAATGCCGCCGCCATTGGTTTAACGCCAGGCGCAGTGTGATGTATAAAAAATAAATAGAGGAGAGAAAATAAGATGGGGATTTTAAAATTTAGTTCTGGAGAGAAGGGTTTGTATCGCAATAGAAAAAATGGTACGACCATGCAAACGAAAAAAAGAATATGGGGGTATTTAATTTTAAGTCTTCTGCTATGTAATACGGTTCCCGTAAATGCAGCAGATCCACAGGAAGTAAAAATAACACAAACAGAACGGGTTGATTACCGGGAAAATAAAGAGTCTACCTATACAGAATTAGTAAAACCGGTCTTGGTACATATGGATGACTTAGGAGTAGAAAGCCATCCCGGCGGCAATGAACAATGCGGACAACTTACACGTGAGACCGATTTAACGGTTGGGAAACTGAATAAAGTCACCAATGCTTTGGTGGAAAATGATAAAAAAATATACGATAAAACCATTGAGAAAGTAAAGATGACTACCGGTGAAAACGAAGCAACATTCTCTATGATGCAGCGTGATAAGAACGCCGTAGAAGGTGGTACGATTACGTATCAAAATGGCGGCGGAACAGACGGCAATAATACGTGGGTGTCTGTTGGCAATGGTATGACGACTAAAAAATTTGATACAGGTTCTGTTGTTTCTACTACATCTAATGAAAATGAAAGCTTGAAGGATTTAACCATTAATGGAAAAAAATATTTAGCAGCCGTTTCGATAGACCAACAAAATTCATTATTAAGTGTAGATGCACAGGTACAAAATAAATCGAAGAAAGCTGTTGCGTTAGGGAATCAGGCTCAAGCCAATAATCACAATGATGTTGCGTTGGGCAGTGGGTCTGTGACAGCTGCTGCGGTTGCAACTCGCGGTACGACCATCGATGGTGAGTACTATGGGTTTGCGGGAACAACGCCGACATCTACAGTCAGCATTGGTACCCAAGGAAAAGAACGGACGATTACCAATGTAGCAGCCGGACGTGTGCAGTATGATTCGACGGATGCTATCAATGGCAGCCAGTTATATGCGACCAATCAGGCCATTGAAACATTAGCCGGGCGGATCAACAAAATAGGTGCCAATGCGGCAGCAATGGCGGCCCTGCATCCGTTGGACTTTGACCCCGATGATAAATGGGATTTTGCAGCCGGCGTAGGCCGGTATCGCGGCGTACATGCTGTTGCGTTAGGTGCTTTTTACAGACCCAATGAAGACACGATGATTAGTGTCAGCGGTAATTTGGGCAGCGGCGATAAGATGGTAAACGCCGGCATCAGCTTGAAAATTGGCCAGGGCAACCATGTGTCTACATCCAGAGTAGCCATGGCTAAAGAAATCAAAGAGCTCCGCAAAGAAATTGCTGAAATGCGTTCTCTTATGCAAGGGGTTCCTGCGGCAGCACAGCCTCGTAATAGTTCCACGCAGATTTTCCCGGACATTCCGGCCAATCATTGGGCCTATGACTATGTAACTGAGCTTGCAAAGAAAGGTGTTGTGGAAGGGTACGAAGACGGCAAGTTCTCTGGCGACCGTACGATGACGCGATATGAGTTCGTTGCCTTGTTATATCGGGCGATCCAGCAAGGTGAGGTATTGCCCAAGCGTATTTTAAAAGAGTTTTCTGCTGATTTGCAGTATTTTCAAATTGATGCTGTCGAAAGAGATGACCAAAATCGTCCGATTATAGAACGGATTCGTGTTGTGAAGCCAACGAAAAAAATCTAGCATTAAAAAACCATAATACTATAGACAAAATCCAAACATAAGCCATAATACAAAGCAAAACCACCAGCTGCATGACTATGCCACGTCATACAGCTGGTGGTTTTGTACTACACGGAAAAATAGTTGAAAATTAAATCATATATATCAAGTTATGCAAAGGGATTTTCATCCTTGTATAACATTGATTTCGGTTGGTTGAAGGAAATATCTTGTACGCCCAAATATTGGAAAATAGAGAACAACGCTTTGCCAAAATGACCAAATGCGACGGCCCCATGATGCGGGAATTGTTTTGCAATCAGGACATGACGGTAGAAACGTCCCATTTCCGGAATGGCAAAGATGCCAATGCCGCCGAAAGATTGGGTAGCTGCCGGCAGTACTTCCCCTTGTGCGATATAGGCACGGAGTTGACAGTCTGCTGTGCTTTGGAGACGGAAGAACGTGATTTGACCTGCCGCAATGTCGCCTTCCAGCGTGCCTCGTGTAATATCCGGTGTATTGCCGTTTTCCAAGAGACGATTCTGGATAAGCTGGTATTTTACGCCGCCTTTTTTCAGTTTGCACAGCGGGGTATTGCCGCAGTGGAAGCCCATGAAGGTATCCTGCAGGGTATATGTCGTAGAAGGTTTAATTTCTTCTTCATACAAATCTTTTGGTACGGAGTTGTTGATGTCGAGCAGTGTAACCGTATCATTGCTGGTGCAGATACCGATATATTCGCTGAGAGCGCCATAAATATCGACTTCACAGGCGACGGGAATGCCGCGGGAAACAAGACGGCTGTTGACGTAGCACGGTTCAAACCCGAATTCTGTCGGAAAAGCCGGCCAGCATTTATTGGCGAAGGCTACGTATTTACGAGAGCCTTTATGTGCTTCAGCCCAGTCGA
Source organism: Lachnospiraceae bacterium (assembly GCA_963657835.1). Classification (GTDB taxonomy): domain Bacteria; phylum Bacillota; class Negativicutes; order Veillonellales; family Megasphaeraceae; genus Megasphaera. The sequence continues at coordinate 3,749 of CAVKOP010000028.1, forward strand.
GAAGTGTTAATTCATACTGTGCCATTCGTTCCAGAAGGTCCGGCCAAGGGTTGCCTTCTTTGCCAAGTTCTTTGGACATATCGGCAATGACATCAGGAATGCGGGCATCGCCTTTATGGGCACGATACGAAACGAGTAAATCCAGTTCGGAATTTTCTTCCACTTCTACGCCCAAATCATATAATGGTTTAATTGGCGCATTGCAGGCAAAGAAATCCTGCGGGCGAGGGCCAAATGTAATAATTTTTAATTGGCTGATGCCGAGAAGCGTACGGGCAATGGGCTGGAATTCAGCAATCATTTGTGCTAATTCTTCGGCTGTACCGACAGGATATTCCGGGATGAATGCTTTGATTTTACGCAGCCCCAAATTATAAGAACAATTGAGCATGCCGCAGTAGGCATCGCCGCGGCCGTTGATGAGGTTTTTGCCTGTTTCTTCCGCAGCAGCAACATACATGACAGGGCCGTCAAACTGCTGTGCAATTAATGTTTCCGGTGTTTCCGGGCCAAAATTGCCAAGAAATACGACCAGTGCGTTGCAGCCGGCTTTTTGGGCTTCCGCTACGGCAGCAAGCATATCCGTTTCATTTTCGACCGTTTTTTGTACTTCATAAATGCTGCCAAATTCTTTTTCATATGCGTTGACAATCGCATGACGGCGGTTTTCAGAAAGAGAAATAATAAAACAGTCTCGGCTGACTGAAATAATGCCGCATTTTACCTGAGGAATATTTTCCATAATCATAGTAGTAAGTAACTCCTTTCACAATACTGCCAGAAATGTGCTTAGGCACATCAAATACAAAACGATGGTATCATGACGGTTTACATTTGTCAATGAAAAAAGAGACCCTCCTGCAGAATACGCTGCTGGTATACGAAAAAAGTAACGGTATAATACTGGTTATAGCGATAAAGCATACATGGTAATAGCAGTTGACCCTGATTTTTTATCATGATATACTCGTTAACAAAGAATATGTGCTTAAGCACATTGATAAAAGAATGTTTTTACATATATAAGATTGACTTTGGGAAAGAAAGTGAAGCAATGCACATATCGTATACACTATATATGTGCTTGTACACGCAGGGGAGGAATCCGATTTATGAAGTACATGATTGGAATTGATATTGGTACATCGGCTACCAAAACGGTTTTGTTTGATGAACAATGCCGGGTTGTGGAATCTGCATCATGTGAGTATCCGTTGTATCAGCCGCAAAACGGCTGGGCTGAACAAGATCCGCAAAACTGGCATTTGGCAGTAGTGCAGACGATATCTCAAGTAGTTAAACAATCCGGTGTGAATGCCGAAGATATCAAAGGGATTGGTCTTTCTGGGCAAATGCATGGGTTGGTTATGCTGGATGAACATAATGAAGTTATTCGTCCATCTATTATTTGGTGTGACCAGCGTACTGGCAAGGAATGTGAAGAAATTACAGAGCGAGTCGGTGCCAAACGACTGATAGAAATTACGGCAAATCCGGCATTGACAGGATTTACGGCGTCTAAAGTGTTATGGGTGCGCAATCATGAACCGGAAAATTACCGTCGCTGCCGACACATTTTGCTCCCTAAGGACTACATTCGTTTTTGTATGACTGGCGAATATGCAACCGAAGTATCTGATGCAAGCGGCATGCAGTTTTTGGATGTACCGCACCGCTGTTGGTCTCAAGAAATATTAGATGCCTTGGATATTGACCCGGCTTTGCTTCCTAAGGTATATGAATCGCCGGAAGTCACTGGGACCATTACTAAGCAGTTTGCGGCACAGACGGGCCTTTCTACGCATACGGTTGTCGTCGGCGGTGCCGGGGACAATGCAGCGGCAGCTGTGGGGACAGGTATTGTAAAAGACGGCAAAGCTTTTACAACTATTGGCTCGAGCGGCGTTGTTTTTGCGCATACCAGCGATATCCGCATCGATCCTAAAGGGCGTGTACATACATTTTGCTGTGCCGTACCAGGCTGCTGGCATGTCATGGGGGTTACACAGGCGGCTGGCTTATCGCTGAAATGGTTCCGTGATACACTGGGAAAAAATTATATGGAAGACGCCATTAAATTGGGCGTAGATCCGTATGACCTGATTAATAAGGATGTGGAACAGGTTCCTATAGGCAGCAACCGCCTCTTGTATTTGCCTTATTTGATGGGTGAACGCACACCGCATCTAAACCCGGACTGCCGCGGCGTATTCTTCGGCCTCTCTGCGATTCACACGCAGGCGGATATGCTGCGGGCTGTCATGGAAGGTGTAAGCTATTCCTTGACAGACTGTCATGATATTTTGCAGGAAATGGGTGTTTCTGTTACGGAAATGATGGTTTGCGGCGGCGGCGGCCGCAGCAGAATTTGGCGTCAAATGCTGTCCAACATGTATGGCTGTGATGTCAAAACGATTACTTCACAAGAAGGCCCGGCTTTAGGCGCTGCAATTCTGGCAGGCGTTGGTGCCGGCTTGTTTAGCGATGTTCCCTCGGCGTGTGAAGCATTTATCAAAACCAACACGACATGCAGTCCGCAGCCGGATGCACAGGCATATTATAAAAAAGGGCATCAGCTGTATAAAAAGCTGTATCATCAATTAGTAGATTGCTATACGGAATTAGCTTCATTATAAAATAATACAGAGAGAAAAGGAGAATTATCATGTCGGATAAAATGTCTGAACCGATGCAAGTATCGGAAGCGACTTTAAAAAGCGCTATGCATGTGCGGAAGTTTATCTATTTTACAGCAGGGATGGCCGGTCTGCTTTTTGGCTTGGACCAGGGGGTTATTGCCGGGGCGCTGCCGTTCATTACGAAAGAGTGGAATCTTTCCAGTGCCGCGCAGGAACGAGTTGTCAGCTGTATGATGGTAGGAGCTGCCATCGGGGCTATTGTAGCTTCTTTCCTTACGGCACGGATTGGCCGTAAAAAGAGCTTGTTGGCAGGGGCTGCCTTGTTTATTATCGGCTCTGTTGGCTCCGGTCTTGCTGTCGATGTCAATATGCTCATTGGCTTTCGACTCATATTGGGTTTGTCTGTCGGAATTGCCTCGTATACCGCACCGCTGTATTTGGCAGAAATGGCTGATAAAGATTCACGCGGCAAAGTTATTTCCGGGTACCAGCTGATGGTTACGGTAGGGATTTTGGCGGCATTCTTATCTGATACGGCTTTTAGTTACAGCGGTTCCTGGCGCATGATGCTGACGGTTATTGCTGTGCCTGCCGTTGTTCTGATTATTACGGTGTTTTCACTGCCGGACAGCCCGCGCTGGCTGGCTACTAAAGGCCGTTTTTTAGAAGCATCGGGCGTGTTGAATATGCTTCATGGTGATGAAGCCAAAGCTGCGCATGAATTAAACGAAATTCGTGAAACATTGAAAGTAAAGCAAGCGGGCTGGCACCTCTTTAAAACCAACAAAAATGTTCGCCGTGCTGTGTTTCTCGGTGTTTTACTGCAGGCTATGCAGCAGTTTACTGGCTTCAATGTCATTATGTATTACTCTCCTAAGATTTTGAGCTTGGGCGGTTTTTCCAGTACAGAAGATCAAATGATAGGGACGGTTATCAACGGGTTAGTCTTTGTATTGGCAACGTTCATTGCTGTATATACAGTCGATAAATCAGGCCGCAAGCCGGCTTTGAAAGTGGGCTTTGGCGTCATGGCCGTATCGATGATTGTTATGGGCGTTTGCATGTCTTTAATTGAAATGGGCAATCCGGCACAGTGGGTTTGCTATTTATCCGCTATTATGACGATGTTTTTCATTGCCGGGTTTGCAATGAGTGCGGGTCCTATTGTCTGGGTACTGTGCTCAGAAATTCAGCCGCTCAAGAGTCGTGAATTTGGCGTAGCCTGCTCGACGATGACTAACTGGATTACCTGTGCCATTGTAGGCGCTACATTTCTCAGTATGTTGGATGCCCTTGGTTCCTCCTCGACATTTTGGCTCTATGCACTGCTCAATGCCTTCTTTATTGCTTTGACATTCCTCTTTGTGCCGGAAACCAAAAATGTATCGCTGGAACAGATTGAAAAGAATTTGATGGAAGGTAAAAAACTGCGCAATATCGGTTGTTAAAAAATTTTTTATGAGGTGACTAAAAAATGAAACATGTACAAAATGAAGCATTTCGTCCCTATGGCCGCGTGCTGGATGTACCGGTACAGGAATTTATGGATGCCATTCGCAACGTAAACGTAGTAAAAGACGGGACGATGTATGAACCATCCGTTCCCGATTTTGAAAAACTGCCTGTATTTACACAACTGCAAAACGAAGTCTATGGCGGACTTCCTATTGAATTTGGCCATTGCAGCGGCCATAATACCAAACTGAATGCTGTCGAATATCATCGGTCTTCCGAAGTAGATATTGCAGCGACTGATTTGATACTCATGCTTGGCAAACAACAGGATATAGACTACCGTACCAATCAGTATGATACCAGCAAGATGGAGCTGTTTTTTGTCCCCGCAGGCACGGCGGTAGAACTATATGGCACGACCCTGCATTTTGCGCCATGCAGCGTTGACGGCAAGGAATTTCGCTGCGGTGTCGTTCTTCCTAAAGGAACGAATGAAGCACTGCCGGCAGTTCCGGATAAAACGGGAGAAAATGCCTTGCTTTTTGCATTAAACAAATGGTTGATTGCGCACAAAGAAAGCGGCTTGGATGCGGACGGTGCATGGATTGGCTTAGTAGGCGACAACTTAGAAGTATAGTATAACTTTACCTCTTGCGGGAATTTTGGTACAATAGTCACCGAAAGATAAATGCGCTTTTGTAGGTGATCAACATGGTAACAATCAAACAAATTGCTGAATTATGCGGCGTTTCGCGAGGCACTGTCGATCGTGTTTTAAACGGCCGCGGACGGGTCAAACCAGAAACAGAAGCGGCCGTATTGCAAATGGTAAAAGAATTGGGGTATCGGCCCAACCCTGCCGGCAAAGCGCTGGCAGCACGGCGCCATCGCCCTGTTGTAGGGATTATCTTGACATCAGAAGGCAATGTCTTTTATGATGAAATCATACGGGGACTCAAGACAGCAGAAAACCGCTATCAGATTTCCGGACTGCAGGTAGAAGCCCGCAGTATGAAAGGCTATGATGTAGAAACCCAGCTGGCTTTTATCCATGAATTGGCAGACCATATCAAGGCGTTGATTATCAGCCCCATTAATGATGAAAAAATTGCCGATGCGTTAAATGAACTTGTCGATGCTGGCATATTTGTTGTTACGCTGAATAATGATATTGAACACTGCAGACGACAGTGTTACGTAGGAAGCGATTATATAAACGGCGGCGAAACGGCATGCGCCTTACTGCAGCTTCTGCAGGGTGACCATGCTGATATCGGCGTGGTTATGGGGGACAAACGCGTATGGGGCCATCAGCTTCGCCTGCAGGGATTTTGCGAACGAATGAAGCGGATTCCGGGATTTCACATTTTAGAAACCGTAGAAAACAATGATGATGAAATCATTTCCTATGAACAGACTAAAAAACTGATTCAAACGTATCCGGAAATGAATGCTGTTTTTATCATTGCCGGCGGCGTGTATGGAGCCTGCCGGGCTGTTATGAGCGAAAAAAAACAAAAGGACATTACCATCGTAGCGTTTGACAGTACCCCGACGACTGTTGAGATGATGAAAAAAGGCGTACTGCGGACCATTATTTATCAGCATCCCTATCGCCAGGGCCATCAGGCCATGGATGTTGCATTTCGCTATGTAGTCAATGACCAGCCGCCGGAACATGAAACGTATATTTTGAAAAATGAAATAAAACTATTGGAAAACTTATAGAAAAACGATGCCTGTTTCTGCGGGCATCGTTTTTCCATGTCAGGCAGCAGCGTGATTATTATTGACAGGGTCTTTGATATTTTTTATAATGATGTAAGTATAGGCTGATTTCGTGGGGAATCAGCCTCTTTTTTAGAAGAGGAGGACGACATGCGTTTACGAAGAAAACCTTGGATTGATGACGCAATTAAACAATATGCATCTTTCGTTCATTTAGAAAGCTGCGAAGAAAATAAAGGAAAATGGCGTACGCTGTTTGCCAATCCGGATGCGCCTTTATGGGTAGAATTAGGCACGGGGAAAGGCAATTTTATTTCTAAAATGGCAGAACTGCACCCGGAAATTAATTTTATTGGGATTGAAATTCAAATTGGTGTTATTTACTATGCTGGCAAAAAATGCGCTGAAGCGGAATTGCATAATGTACAGCTGCTGCGCTTTGACGTAGCTAGATTGGAAGAAATTTTTGCACCAGGTGAAGTCGATCGGTTCTTTATCAACTTCTGCGACCCTTGGCCCAAAAAACGGCATGCTAAACGGCGTCTAACCTATCATGGCTTTTTGGACCGATATGCCCGTCTGCTCAAAGAAGACGGAAAAATTTATTTTAAATCGGACAATGCCGGCCTTTTTGATTTTACATTGGAAGAATTTAAACTGCGTCACTGGAAATTATCTGAAGTTACATATGATTTACATCACAGTGACATTTTAAATGAAGCAATGACAGAATATGAAGCGAAATTCAGCACGAAAGGACAGCCTATTTTTCACTGCACAGCTGCTAGACCGACCGGGGTGATGGCGCATGATGAAGAAAATTAGAAAACTGCATCGATATTATTGGTGTTTGCTGGCCGTATTTATTGCCCTGCTCATTATCGGTATAGAAAACGTATTTAGTGCTACATTTGTTGATGACAGACTGAGCGGCAATCTCTACAATCATTTTTTTAAACAAATTCTCTATACCTTTCTTGGTATTGGCGTAGCGACTGTTTTTTATCGCAAAGATTATCATGTATGGCGTAAGCATATAAAGTGGGAAACCATAGGAACCGTAGTATTGCTGCTCGTTGTGTTATGTGTAGGTACGGTCGTCAATGGCTCACGGCGCTGGATTAGTTTGGGATTGTTCAGTTTCCAGCCGTCAGAATTGGCCAAGCTGGTCAGTATACTATATGCGTCTCATTGGATTTCGCAGTTTTTGGAACGTCACAAGATGATTGAATGTTTATATTGCCTGAGCAGAAAAAAGACGGCGGTGTTTTGGCAGAAAATTCATTTTATACCTCATATTGCGCTGTGGATACCGTTGTTGATGGCCTTTCTCGTCATTATACAGCCAGATGCCGGGACAGCTATTGTCATTTTTGGTATTCCCGTCGTAATGCTGTTTGTCAGCGGCGCCCATATTTTAAAAGTAAAAGTACCGCTGCTGGTGATATCGGGAGTGCTTATTGCGGCGATAGCCCATGCGCCATATCGGCTCAACCGTATTCTTATCTGGTGGGATCCCTGGAAAGATTCGCAAAATGCAGGGTATCAGGCCGCCCAAGGGTTGATTGCCATTGGTACAGGCCACATCACTGGCCAGGGGATTGGCGAAGGGATTAGTAAATTTGGCTCTCTGCCAGAAGCCCATACAGACTTTGCGTTTGCCGTCTTGGCGCAGGAATGGGGCCTATGCGGTACTATACTGGTGATAGCTTTGTTTTTTGCTGTCAGCTATTTTGGCTTTTTGACGGCGATGCATTGTAAGGATAAATTTGGGTCGCTGTTGGCCTTAGGCCTGACATTATATTTAGGCGGACAAGGATTTATTAATATTGCCATGGTCAGCAATCTCCTGCCTGTTGTAGGGGTTCCGCTGCCGTTTATTAGTTATGGCGGGACCTCCCTGCTCGTAAACATGGTAGCTGCTGCTATACTATTGAACATCAGCAAGCAGAATTACCGATACGCTGAACGAGAACGGACCCAGTACCCCATGCCGCCGCTGCGGTCATTGAAAGAAGAAACACGAAGTCAATTTCCGTTGAAGCCGGAAAGATAAATAGAATCAAGTAGAGGAGGCATAGGACGGTGTTGAACACATTGCTGCATCAAACCCATTTTACAAAGGAAGACATTATTACGCTGCTTAGCTTGACAAAGCCGGAAGAACTGCAGGCTCTGTATGATACGGCCTATGCCGTAAAAGCTGCCAACGTAGGACGGGTAGTATATTATCGCGGCTTGATTGAATTTTCAAATCGCTGCATCAAAGACTGTTTATATTGCGGTATTCGCCGCAGCAACGAAGATGTGAAACGTTTTGATACAAAGCGGGACGATATATTGGCAATGGCCCAATGGTCGTACGACAATCGCTATGGCTCGCTGACGCTGCAGTCTGGAGAACGGCAGGATGAAGCCTTTATTTCCTATATAGAGGGGCTCGTTCGGGATATCAAGACATTAAGTCATGGCGAATTGGGAATTACGCTCTGCGTCGGCGAGCAGACAGAAGAAACGTATCGCCGCTGGTTTGCTGCTGGAGCGCATCGGTATTTGCTGCGCATTGAAACGAGCAATCCTAAACTGTATCAAACGCTGCATCCGCAAGACGGTCATCATCAATGGGCTGTAAGAAAACAATGCTTGGAATCTCTGCAGCGCATCGGCTATCAAGTCGGCACAGGAGACATGATTGGTCTGCCGCATCAGACGATAGAAGATTTGGCAGACGATATTCTTTTCTATCGGGATATGGATATCGACATGATTGGTATGGGGCCGTATGTGGTGCATCATCATACGCCCATAGGCAAAGCAGTAGTAGAAAACGGCTTGGATTCCGATAAAGAAAAATTACGGCGCCTGCAGTTGGGACTTAAGATGATTGCCATTACCCGGCTGGTACTCCCAGATGTCAATATTGCCTCAACGACAGCGCTGCAGGCACTGCATCCCTTGGGACGAGAATTAGGATTAAAAGCAGGTGCCAACGTGCTCATGCCGATTGTTACATTGCCGAAGTTTCGCTCACAATACTTGCTGTATGATAACAAACCCTGTGTAGATGAAGAACCCAATCAATGTAAAAATTGCCTGAGTGCCCGTGTAGCTTCCGTAGGAGATACCGTAGGCCTAGGTAAATGGGGAGATTCTCCGCATTTTTATCATAAAAATAAAAAAATCTGATTTAAACGTTAAATAATGGCGCAGTGATGCGGCATACTATGGGGCTGTAACAAAATGGATTAAAAAGCTCATTTTGTTACAGCCCCTTTGATTTATATACGTGTTTTATTACTATTTAGTTAAAAATCCGCTATATGATGAATGCTTTTCTCATATAGCGGATTTTTGTCGTTACTACTATTTTTTTATATTTCCTAATGTATGCGAGATAGTTTGAGCAGCTTTTTTTAAATCTAGTAAGAGCGGGTCTTTGATAGAAGGGATTTGTTTAACAAAAGAGGTAGCACTAATGGTAGCTGTCAAATGTCCTGTTAAATTAAAAATTGGGACAGCAATGCTCCCCACATCGAGATTGAATTCTTCCATTTCCCAAGAATATTGTTTTTCTTTTATATCTTGCAAATGTTTTTGTAAGTGTGTTGCATCAACAATCGTGTGCGGCGTATACGGTGTAAGAACCCGTGTATCCAGGTAGTGCGGATTTTCCGGTAGTATGGTATAGGCTAATAGCAATTTACCGGACGAAGTAGCATAAATTGGTAAATCACTGTATTCCGATAGGGTAATGTAATAGGCTGTACTGTTGGGATAAGCGCAGTAAACAGAAAAAATTTCATCTTGACTCACCATTTGTAAGCTGGATGTAATGTGATATGTATTAGAAATTTTATCAGCCAACGATTTGAACATAAGGATGTATTCTTTTGTCTGTTTTTGAATAATATCAGCTTTTCCAATAAAATAATTTCCCAAACGGTAGCAATTTCTCATTTCATCATATAGCAGCAACTTGTTGGCAACTAATGTGTTAATTAAACCTCTAGCTGTATTTATGTTTAATTTGGTCATGTCGCTGATTTCATTGATGGTTAAGCCGGGAACTACAGCAGTAAAACAATCAAGAATGTCGACAGCACGTTGAACAGACTGAATTAATTTAGGAGCATGTGTGGGCACCTATAGGACCTCCCTGTAAATAAAATAGTTTGTATTCATTTAAAAATGTTATGAAATGATGGATGTCAAAAGAAAAAATTATATTTTTTTAAAATTTTATTAGTTGTTTTATTGACATCTGTACTGTAGCATGATATAACTAAACTTGTCAAACGACATTATAAAAATAAAAACGATAATATCGTAGAGGGGATAAAGATAATGTCGCTGATATATTGAAAAAAGAATGTAGAAGTGGATGAACTTAAAAGGGGGACCTGATAATGCAGGATGCGGCAGAACGAAAAAATGTGGAAATATCTAGCGCGGGAGAAGTGAAACGAACCTTTACATTTAAAGAAAAGTTGGCTGCGTTAGGGCCAGGCTTTTTGATTGTTGGTTCTTTCATTGGGCCGGGAACCGTAACAAGCTCTACAAAAGCTGGAGCCGGATATGGGTATGAATTATTGTGGTGTATTATTTTTTCTGTCATTGCTGTCATTGTTATGCAAGGGATGGCAGCTCGCTTAGGCGTTGTTACGCAAAAAGGGCTAGAAGAAAATCTGCTTTTAGATTTTGCAGATAGGCCGGTGCTGCGCAATCTCTTAGTTGGATTGGTAGCTATTGCCATTACTATTGGCGGCTTTGCGTATATGAGCGGTGATTTGACAGGAACGGCATTGGGCGTCAGTGCATTAACGGGTGTGCCAACGAGTATTATTGCGCCAATTTGGGGTCTTTGTATTTTACTGATTTTAAATTTTGCCGGTGATGCAGTCAAATACTTGGAAAGACTGTTAGGGATTTGTGTCATTATTATGGCAGTTGTTTTTGTTATTACGATGATTGTTGTTAAGCCGGATTTGGGGGCATTATTTTCTGGCTGCATACCTAGCGTGCCTAATGGTTCATTAATGACCTGTTTGTCTTTGATTGGTACGACTGTTGTGCCATACAATATGTTTTTACACGCCGCCAGCTCTAAACGGACTTGGAAAGGGCCTGATGAACTGCCTCTTTGCCGTTTTGGCACGTATATTCCGATGATTATCGGTGGCATCGTTACAGGAGCTATTATGATTTCTGCGGCATCGGTTATGCATGGCATGTCTGTTAAAAATGCGATGGATATGGCCGTACAGCTTGAACCGACTTTGGGAAGTCTGGCACAGCCTTTTATGGCCATTGGTTTAGTAGCTGCTGGTATTTCTAGTGCTGTATGTACGCCTATGGGAGTATCCTATGTTTTATCTGGTATTTTTGGCTGGGAAACTAATCGTTCTGATAAGCGGTTTACTATTACAAATGCAGCAGTTTTGATTACGGGTATTGTTATTGCTGGCATTGGTTTTAATCCGATTGCATTGATTATGGCAGCGCAGGCCGTTAACGGCATTGTTTTACCTGTTGTTGTAGGTGTTACTTTGTATTTGACAAGTACACATCGTGTAATGGGAAAATATAAAAATAATAACGTACAAATTGTATTAGGACTGATTATTTTCTTAATCGCCTTATATCTTGGATTATCTAGTGTCATTAGTTTGTTTTAAATTTTTCATAGTATCTAGTTTAGATATACTATAGTATTTTTTGGGAGATGTAGTTATGTTAAAAGATAGCAAACCAACCATTTATGATCCTAATTTTTTACCGACGAATATTTATAGCGGCGTGCCATCCTTTTTAAATTTGCCTGTTGTAGAAGAAAAAGAAGATTTAAAAAATCTAGATGTCGCTGTGATGGGCGTACCTTGGGAAGGCGGCTGTACGATTGGCGGCTATTCTTCTTGTACTGAAGGGCCTAAATCCATTCGCAGTGCTTCTATTCGTTACACGGGATACTTACCGGATTTTGATATTGACAGTTTTGAACATCTTCGCGGTGGTGACTATGGTGATGTTCCAGTTCAAAACGGCAACTATAATTTTACCTTTGAACAAATTCGCAAAAAATATGGTGAAATCATTGATGCCAATGCAGTGCCTATTGTCCTTGGAGGCGATCATTCTATTGCATATCCATTGATTAGTGAAATGGCTAAACGACATCCTGGCAAAGTAGGCGTTCTTCACTTTGATGCTCATTTGGATAATTATTCCCATTTTGGCGACGATGATTTGTCTCGTTGTTCGCCATTTTACAAATTATATAATGATCCCAATATGGATCCGACCAAGATTGTGCATATCGGCATTCGCGGTCCGCGCAACCATCATGAAGAACGAAATAATGCACGTAAATATGGTGCGACTGTGATTCCCTGCATGGAAATTAAGAAAAGTGGTTGGGAAACGGCTATAAAGAAAGCAATCGCAGTAGCATCTAAAGATACAGAAGCCATGTATGTTACAATTTGTGCAGATAGTTTGGATGCTTCTTGCATGCCTCAAGGTCCGCAGGATATGGCTGGTCTTACGAGTTTTGAATTGCTGATGATGGTACATGAAGCAGGACTTGCCGGTGCCTCCTCGTTGGATTTCGTCGAAATTTATCCGGAAAACGGAACACTTCAAACTGCTTCCCATGTTGGCTGCTGGGCTGCATTATATTTCCTCAATGGCGTAGCAGAACGCCGGATGAGGCAAGAAAAATAAAAAACTTACAGATTAGAGAGGGAAAATTGAGAAATGGCAGAAGAAATTAAAGAACCTGTATCTATGTTCGTGCTTTTTGCTAAAATGTTTTCCATTACAGCTAAAAATTTGGAAAAAGAATTTGGTGAAAAAGGACTACAAGTATTAGAAGACAGTGTTAAGGAATTTGGTATTGAAAGAGGAAAAGATATAGCTGCTCGTGCTAAAGCGGATGGGGTAGATAATGCGTTGGAACAGTATTTAAGCCATTATGACATGGGACGCAGTGAGGAATTTGGGTATCAGACGACCTATGGGCAGAATGAAATTCATCAGGATTTTACACGTTGTGTATTTGCTAAAACCTGGATGGATGCCGATGAAGAAAAATATGGCCGTATTTACTGTGAAAATATAGATCCAGCTATTGTAGCAGGATATAATCAGGACATGGAATGTATTCACGATCATATTATGTATGCTGACGGACATTGTACATTTTGTTTCCGCATGAAGAAAAAATAATAGTACATAGGATAGCGTAGAAATAGTCTGCCCTATCCTATTTTTTATAAAGAAAGGGAATAGTTATGAAGCGGGAAGACATAGCCATACATATTATCGATGACCTGAAAGAAATAGCTGTATTAACATCTGATGAAAATGGGGCACAGCGTGTTGCTTGGACTCCGACATGGAAAATGGCAGCAGAATGGTTTGCTGAAAAAATGCGAAACGCCGGAGCTGTAGTTTGGATGGATGCGGCTGGCAATAGTTGGGCAAAATTTTCGGGGGAAACGGAAGAAGCTATCGTTATTGGCAGCCATATTGATTCTGTTCCCAATGGAGGATGGCTTGATGGCATACTAGGGGTAGTTGCTGGTATGGGAGTAGGAATATATGGCCTGGCGGGCAGAAAACCTAAAAAAACATTATATGTTGTTGGCTGGGTTGATGAAGAAGGTGTTGTATTTGGAACGAGTTGTTTGGGTTCAGGTATAGTCAGTGGCCGTATTACGGTTCAAAAGTTATTGTCATTAAAAAATAAAGAAGGCAAATACTTAAAAGAAGTTTGGAAGTCGTATGGGTTAGATCCATATCAGGCAGATAATGCAAAAAAAGATTTTGATGCGATTCCTGTAAAAGCATATGCAGAACTGCACATCGAACAAGCACCTTTATTGGCTAGAAATGAAAAAGCTGTTGCTTGTGTATATGGGGTCTGTGGCTGTCATCGTCAATATATTACATTTAAAGGACAACAGGGGCATTGCGGCTCGCCAGTTGCTCTGCGGCACGATGCCTTTATTGCAGCGGCAGAAGCAACCTTGGATTTTAGAAATATAGCATTGCGATATCAATCCTATTGCACAGTAGGACATGTGGAGATAAGACCGAATGTTAATACAATTTCAGCGGGATATTGTCGCATCTCTTTGGACCAACGGTGTATAGATGCTGATAACATGAAGAAAATGATATCAGAAGCTAAAAAAGCGGCAGCAAAACGAGGAGACGATAACCATGTAACTGTATCGTACGAAACGATTTGGCATGAAGAACCGATTTTGTTTGACAACATGCTGGTGCAAAAATGTCAAAAGGCAGTGCAAGATGAAACAGGAGAAGGAACAATGATATATTCTGCACCCTTGCATGATGCCGTAGAAATATATCATAGGGTACCGACGATTATGATGTTTGTTCAGTCCAATCCAGGAATTTCCCATTGTAAAGAAGAAGATACGCCGCTTCCT
>CAVKOP010000029.1:0-14809 GCA_963657835.1 Lachnospiraceae bacterium
GTGCAAAATACATGGGTTCCTTGGTACGGCGAATAGCTCGAATCGGACCTTTGCGGGGAAGTGATGACATGTTGCCGCCGCTGACTTCAATGGCGTTGATTTTTTGCTGTGCAAGCCAGCTCATTACCTGTTGGCTTTCTTCAAACGTAAAGCTGCCTTCTTTCATAAAGTCGGCACAATTTAGTTTTACCCAAATCGGATAGGCATCGCCGACTTCCCGGCGCATAGCTGCCGTGCATTCTAAGAGAAAACGGGCACGGTTTTCTAACGAGCCGCCATAAGTATCTGTGCGGCGGTTGAAATAGGGCGATAAAAATTTACTGGATAAATACCCGTGGGCGCTGTGAAATTGAACGCCGTCAAAGCCTGCTTTTTTGGCGCGGAGTGCGGCTTTACCCACGTCATCGACAAGACGAGCGATTTCTTCTATAGTCAACGCATGAGATTCCTGCGTGATTTTTCCTAGTTTTTCTGTTACACCGCTGGGACTGATAATCATCCGGTTGGCACCTTCCGGAAGCATAATGGACGAACCCATGACAACGATTTGGGCAATAATCTTGCCGTGATGCTCATGGACGTGACGAATCATTTCTGCAAGCGGTGCAATACAGCTGTCATCATCAATGCAAATTTGGCGATGTTGACGCGGTTCCAGAGAGCTGGCTGCCATCATTCCTGTGATCATGATGCCAATGCCGCCATCTGCAAGACGTGTATAGACCTGCGTTAGATTTTCTGTGGGATAGCCGTGTTCATCAGCCATTCCTTCAAACGTAGCAGAACGGACGATTGGGCAGGCTGCATCAATGCCGCCAATATGACATGTATCAAAAAGCATGAATAATCTCTCCTTGGTAACCAAAAATGGTTTAAAGTTTTACTCACTATTATAGCTTAAAACGGCATAAAAATCTAACGTTTCTCTGGATTATTTTGTACCCGAAACAAAAAACATAAGAATAGTATCTAAGCGTACTATAAGTTGGTGTAAATTTTATGTCAACGAGCAGGCCAATGTGTTGCCGATAGAAGGTGTTGGAGTATGTTTTTATAATGTGTATATAGTCTTAAATATAGCTGCAGAGAAGATGGTATATCTATCATAGAGGTGTAAAAAATGTGCAAAATTTACTATATAGATAGGAATACAAGTATATTTTTATGATTTTTTTGATATATTTTTCCGTCATAGAATAGGAATTTAAATCGTTTTCGTGTATAATATAGATGTTTGTTAATTTGGAAGTTCATGAAGGGATGTTGAATAAATGGCTACAGCAATGGTAATAGGCACCCAATGGGGTGATGAAGGTAAAGGTAAGATCGTAGATTATTTGGCACAAAAAGCAGATGTCGTCGTTCGCTCGCAAGGCGGCAACAACGCAGGTCATACGGTTGTTGTCGATGACCAGGCTTTTGCACTGCGTCTTTTGCCGTCTGGAATTTTGTTCTCCGACAAAACCTGCATCATTGGCAGCGGTGTTGTTGTCAATCCTGCTGTTTTATTGCAGGAAATTGCCGGAATGACATCTAAAGGCGTACAAATCAGCAAATTGGAAATTTCTACGCGTGCGCATGTCATTATGCCGTATCATATTCGTATTGATGAAGAAGACGAAAAACTGAAGGGCGATGCTAAAATTGGCACGACGAAAAACGGTATTGGCCCCTGCTATGCAGATAAAGTCAATCGCGTAGGCATTCGTATTGGCGATTTGATGAATAAAGATGTTTTTGCAAAAAAACTGCGCATGAATATTGATTTGAAGAATCGTCTTTTTGAAAAATATTATGGCTGTGAAGGATTTGACTATGACAAAGTATTCGAAGAATATTTAGGATATGCAGAACAAATTCGCCAATATGTAAAAGATACAGATTACTCTGCCAACTTGTATGTTGCAGAAGGCAAGAAAGTCCTTTTTGAAGGGGCACAGGCAACGATGCTTGACCTCGACCATGGTACCTATCCGTTTGTAACCAGCTCGAATCCGACAGCTGGCGGTGCATGCACTGGTTCCGGTGTAGGCCCTCGCCGCATGGAAAATATTGTCGGTGTTGTCAAAGCTTATACAACTCGCGTTGGTGCCGGCCCGTTCCCAGCAGAACAACTTAATGAAGTTGGCGATACACTGCGGAACACAGGCCATGAATTTGGCACCGTTACAGGCCGTCCCCGCCGCTGCGGCTGGTTGGATACGGCTGTTGTCAAGTATGCAGCCATGCTTAACAGCTTAGATTATTTGGCAATTACCCGCTTGGATATCCTCGACAATTTAGATACGATTAAGATTTGCACGGGCTATAAATTTAATGGCAAACTTCTCCAAGAATATCCGGCAAGCTTGGATGTATTGGAAAACGTTGAACCGGTATATGAAGAACTTCCGGGCTGGAAAACATCTATTTCCAACTGCCGGTCGTATGAAGAACTGCCGGAAGCAGCCCGTCACTATGTAGAACGCATCAGCCAGCTCGTTGGTGTACCGCTGGGAATCGTTTCCGTAGGTCCTAATCGTAATCAGACTATCGTTTTAAAAGAAATTTTTTAAGAAAATTTGGGTTTTCACCATAACATACATAAGACAAAAAACCGACTTCTTTTGCGAAGTCGGTTTTTTGTCTTATGTATATTTATCATACTATTTGAATATACTTTATTATAAGTAATCTAAATAGGAGTACAAAAATCAGCATGGATAAGGTATAATAATAAGTAAAATAATCGTATAAATCTATAAAGGAGCGTATTGAATGAATGATAAAGCGCAGGTATTAGTTGTGGAAAATGAAAAACAAGTAGCCGGATATATTCAAACAGAACTGGAACATAAAGGCTATGAATGCAGCGTGGAACACGAGGGAGTCGCCGCTCTGGATCGTATTGTGCAGAATCATTACGATCTGATTATTCTGAATGTCATTCTTCCAGATATGGATGGGCTATCCATTTGCAGACGTATTCGGGAAATATCTGTCGTGCCGATTATGATGCTTTCCTCTAAAGATGACGTGGAAACCAAAGTGGCCTGTTTTGATTTAGGGGCCAATGATTATATTACCAAACCATTCAACAGCAAAGAGTTGTTTGCCAGAATTCGCGCCCTTTTGAGAGAAAGAGGATATCATCCCGTATCAGACAATATATTACAGCTGCAGGATATGGTTTTATATCTAAATCGACATGAAGTTGTCGTTGGTTCCACCCGTGTGGTTTTAACTAAAAAAGAGTTCGAATTGCTGGCGTATTTAATGCGCAACAAGGATGTCGTACTTACACGGGAACGCATCGTAGAAGAAGTATGGGGATATGATTACGTTGGTGATACCAATGTTGTTGACGTCTATATTCGCTATCTCCGCGGCAAAATAGGCTTGGAACGGGGGCGGTATATACGTACTGTACGGGGCGTTGGATACGTAGCCAAAGGATAAACTGTCATGCGCCGTTGAGTTTTGGGAATATATACGGTCGGCGTGCTGCTGCAGTCATTGTACAAGCGTTTCTTTTGGGATAATTTAATATGTAATAAAAAGACGTATGGATACTAGTTATATGTGTCCATACGTCTTTTTGGCAGGTAGTTATTTTTTAGCTTCTCGACTGCGCACCTTTTCCATTTGGGCATATGAAAAAACACCGCTGCGTCCAATGAGAAGATAGTATAAAGGAATGGCGGCTGCCGCTGTAACGGCGCCTCCAAAGTATACACTGGAAAACCCGTAAGCCGGTACGAGAGAGCCTAATATATACGGCCCGACGCCGACACCTAGGTCGGCAAAGATGAAAAAGGTAGATGTGGCTAAACCGATGTGCTCCTCGGCAACGCCGTGAATAGCCAATGCCTGGCCGGAAGACGTGACGGTGCTGTAGCTAAGGCCGAGAAGTATGCCGCCCAGGGCAAATAATAGGTTATGAGAAGCGAAGCCGACTGTAAGCATGCAAAGAGCCAAGATAACCAATGTCGGATACATGACTGCGTCGCCGCCGTGATGGTCGAGGAAGCGGCCAATAAGAGGACGGCTGAAAAATGAGGTGACGGCATAGGTACAAAAGAAAATACTGCCGCCTATCAAAAGTCCCAAGGCATGCGAGTAGGCGCCAATAAAACTGAGTACTGTAGAATAACAGATTCCGCAGAAAAAAGCGATAACAGAAATAGGCAGAGATTGTATGCAGAAAAAGCTGCTCAGTCGCCAGGATTTCAAGGTGTCTTTATCTGCTGCGGTGCAGATATGTTCTGGCGCATGTATCCAAAGTGCCAACCCCAACGTAATAATGGATAATACAATGCATACGTAAAGGTTTAAAAAGTAATTGCCGCTGCTGCATAAAGTCATGCCCAGAAAGGGGCCAACAGCAGAAGCCAGCGTATTGCCCAATGCATAATAGCCAATGCCTTCGCCGCGTCTGCGCAAAGGGACGAGAACGCCGACAATCGTACTTGCCGCAGTGGCCGCAATGCCGTAAGCAACACCGTGAAGAATGCGTATTAGCAAAAATGTCTGCAGGGAATCTGCTTCAAAGTAAAAAGGAACAGAAACGGCGTATAGAACAGTACCTAGCAACAGTAACTTTTTTCGTCCCCAACTGTCAATGACATGACCAACAACGATACGGGCCAGCAAGGTGCCGATGATAAAGATACCCGATGCCAGGCCGGCTTCACTAACTGTGGACTGCCAGCTGTGAATTGCGAATTGCGTAGACCAGAGCATGAGCTGATACATGATGACATACAATAAAAAATTGATGATGACGTCAATCGTAAAATCCCTTGTCCAAAGCCGTTCCGTCATGGAAAGACCTCCCCGTTAGAATAAATATTTTGTATCATAACTCAAATCCATATACTGTTCAATGGTTTCATCGTCAAAGCCGTATTCTTCTGATTTTTGCAGCAAACCGGCTACGCGCATTTCCATTTTTTTCTTTGGCGGAACCGGTTCTTCGTATTCGATGCGAAGCTGGCGTGCCGCTTCAGAACGGTCTGTGACTTTTATAAACAAGCCGTGGCGAAAAGTCAGTTCAAACACTTTCCGGAACGCATGCGGCAGCTGGAAGCCAAAGGGAACAAAGTATTTATCAATAAATCCATTGGCAATTAATAAAGAACCTGTATAATCCATGACATGATGGAGTTCATATTTGAGGTCGCCGGCAGGCGAATGGAAGGAAACGGGCTTGATGCCGTCAATAGCCGGCGGTTCCATGCCGTTGTTGTTGGTTAATAATTTATGCAGTGTCAACATTTTTTCTTCATTGAAGCCAAAGATACACGTATAGCCACGCAGGCAGGCTTCATTATACATAATGGGGTGCAAGCCGAATTCTTCAATGTTAAAAAAATCTTCAACATGTTCAATGGCTACGATACTGAGTTTAAACTTATCAAAATCAAAACCATCAAAAAATTGTGCTCTCATACGTATGCTCCTTTTACATCGGATAAAAAAGGCCGCGGCTTCATAGACGCGGCATACGTTTTTAAACAACTATTCGGCAAATACAGGCCGATTGTTTTCAAAACGGGAAATACGGGCCAGCGATTCCACACGGAAGCCGGCATCTTCTAATTTACGGCGGCCGCACTGGAATGTCTTTTCTACGACAATGCCAATACCGGCTACCTTACAGCCTGCTTCTGCGGCCAGTTTGGTCAGGCCGATAGCTGCGGCACCGCTGGCCAAAAAGTCATCAATAATGAGGATGCTTTCTCCTGCATGCAAATACGCTTTGCTGATAGAAGCAGTGTATTCTTCCTGCTTGGTATAGGAATAAATCGCTGCGGTATATTGTTCCCCTTTGGTGAGCAGCGACTTTTTCTTGCGGGCGAACACGATTGGCAAGTTGCCCATAGCCAGTGAAACAGCATAAGCAACGGCGATGCCGGAAGATTCGATGGTAACGATGCGGTCGATATGCATTCCTTGAAAGCGACGGGCAAATTCTTGACCTACATGATTGATAAGTGTTGTATCAATTTGTTGATTTAGAAAATTATCTATTTTCAAAATTCGGTTGTCAATAATAATGCCGTCCTCTAGGATGCGTTTTTTTAATTCGTCCATTACGAACCCTCCCAAATTATTTTTTGTCATGATGTGAGTTGATGCCAGTTTTATATAATATATCAGTCTAATACGATTTTTGAATCAAGTCAATAAATTTGTACGATATTTTAGCATGACAAATAAAATGCAGGATGTCGCATAAAGCCGCCGTAACGGAAGGAAAACTTAAATAAAAGCATATTAAAACCCTGCGAAACACAGTAAGTTATAGTTTGCAGGGTCTGCATTGTTAATTTTTTAATATATCAAGATATATAACAAGTAAATTGACTAGGTACATAGTATTTTTTAGCAAAAAAATGCACATATCATTCTTTGAAATTTTTATTTTTTTCTCATATATACAAAAGAAAGGCCGCTTTCTTCTGTATGCTCTTTGACGGCGATATAGCCCATTTTCCGGTATAGACGAATATTAATCCAGCTTTTGGTACACGTGTATAATTCTTTTGTTGTATGCGGATAGGCTTTGTCTATTTCTGTCAGCATTTGTTGTGCAAGCCCTTGATGCCGGTATGCCGGATGTACCATTAGACGGCCCACTTCTATGATGTCGTCGGTTTTTCGATAGCGAATGGCCCCAATAATGGCTCCCGCATCATTTACGAGTTTCAGCGTATGCCAGTTGTGGAAATCTTGGCGATGTTCTTCTTCTGTTTCCAACAGTGCCGGTACACTGCGGCTTCCTATCATTTCCGCTTCGCTTTCAAACGAAAGTAACTGCAGTTTGTATAATTCAGTAATGTCTGCAGCAGCAGCTTGCATCATCTTCATGGCAGTTTCCCCCTCAGCCTAAAAAATAATGACAGGCATTCCCCTTGTAGGAGCCATATAAAAACTAAAAACGTATATTGCTCCCCCTGCCTGCTTGCTTTTTGTTAATTTTTAAAGAAAATAACAACGTTATTTTAAAATAATTATACATCCGCTAATAAAAAGTGTAAATAGAAATGATTGACTTTTTATAATGATTATGTGTACAACGGGGAAAATAAGATATGAGTCTGCCCATAGGTTTAAGCAGCACAGGTAAAGCAGGAAGACGGGAAAAAAGAAAAATTAATTTACTTATGGAAACAAAACAGGTATACTAAGGTTGTGTAAGAATTAGGTATATATCTTGATTAGGGAGGTCATGACATGCAGTCTATTCGACGTTTGTATGTTGCCAAAAAAGATTTCTTTGCTGATGAAGCAAAGAGAATGCTTGCAGATTTACAGGAAAATTTGTTGATCAAAGGGTTAACGGACATCAAAATTTACCACCGCTATGATGTGGGTGGTTTGGACGATGCGGCCTTTGAAGCAGCTAAAAATATGATTTTTTCTGAACCGCCGGTCGATGCCGTATATGATGAACTGCCGTCACAGGCTGGGGATACCGTATTGGCTATTGAATATTTACCCGGCCAGTATGACCAGCGTGCTGATTCCGCTATGCAGTGCCTGCAGATGCTGACAATGAAAAACGACAGTCCTGTCCGTACGGCTCAGGTCATTGTATTATCCGGCACGCTGTCTGATGACGATGTAGCAGCTATCAAACATTACTGCATTAACCCTGTAGAAGCGCGTGAAGCTTCTCTTGACCCAGTAACGACATTGGAAATGCCTTGGGAACAGCCGGCAGATGTACCGACTGTTAAGAACTTTGATACGATGGACGATGCATCCCTCAAAGAATTGTCTGCACACATGGGACTGGCTATGAGTTTTGAAGATTTGAAATTCTGCCAGGAATACTTCCATAATGAAGAAAAACGTGACCCGACGATTACAGAAATTCGGGTTATCGATACATATTGGTCTGACCACTGCCGTCATACCACTTTTATGACGGAATTGACAGATATTGCGTTTGAAGACGGCAAGTTTACGGCGCCGATTCAGCGTGCCTATGAAGCGTATAAAACGACACGGGAAAACTTAAACCGCAAAAAGCCGCAGACCTTGATGGATATGGCTACGATTGCTGTCAAAGAATTAAAAGCAGCCGGCAAGCTGCAGAATTTGGATGAATCTGAAGAAATTAATGCCTGCACCATTATCATTCCTGTCGATGTCGATGGCGTCGAAGAAGAATGGCTGTTGCTTTTCAAAAATGAAACACATAACCATCCGACGGAAATCGAACCGTTCGGCGGTGCGGCAACTTGCCTTGGCGGCTGCATTCGCGATCCCTTGAGTGGCCGTTCCTACGTATATCAGGCTATGCGCGTAACCGGTGCCGGCGACCCGCGGCAGTCAATTAAAGATACGCTGACAGGCAAACTGCCGCAGCGGATTTTGACAACCGGCGCAGCCAAAGGATACAGCTCGTATGGCAACCAGATTGGGTTGGCAACCGGCGAAGTCAAAGAATATTACAACCAGGGCTTTATTGCCAAACGGATGGAAATTGGCGCAGTTCTCGGTGCAGCTCCCCGCAGCAACGTCGTCCGTGAAGAACCGGTTCCTGGTGACATTATCATTCTTCTTGGCGGCAAAACCGGCCGTGACGGCTGCGGCGGCGCAACTGGTTCTTCCAAAAAGCATACGGTAGAATCATTGGAAACATGCGGTGCTGAAGTACAGAAGGGAAATGCACTTACAGAACGTAAAATTCAGCGGTTGTTCCGCCGTCATGAAGTGACAGTTCTTATTAAACGCTGCAATGACTTTGGCGCAGGCGGCGTATCTGTTGCTATTGGTGAATTGACAGACGGCCTTGACATCAATCTCGATAAAGTACCGAAAAAATATGAAGGCCTTGACGGCACGGAACTGGCTATTTCCGAATCCCAGGAACGTATGGCTGTCGTAGTAGCTCCGGAACATGTTGATGAATTTATGAAGTATGCAGCAGAAGAAAACTTGGAAGCTACGATTGTAGCTGTTGCAACCGATACCAAACGTCTTGTCATGCATTGGCGCGACCAAAATGTAGTCAATATTACCCGTGCGTTCCTTGATACGAACGGCGTTACACAGCATCGCAAAGCTGTAGTTGCAGCACCGGAAGACAAAGATTTCTTTAAAGCACCGGAAGTTAAGGACGTAGCCAAGACTTGGCTGAATACGATGGGAACTTTGAATGTTGCATCGGAACAAGGCTTGGCAGAACGCTTTGACAGCACGATTGGTGCTCGTACCGTTCTCATGCCTTTTGGCGGCAAATATCAAAAAACACCGGTAGAAGGCATGGTTGCCAAGATACCTGTTACGCACGGCAACACGACGACGGCCAGCATCTTTACACATGGATATGACCCGGACTTGGCTATTTGGAGCCCGTTCCACGGTGCGCTGTATGCGGTTATTCAGTCCATTGCCAAACTGGTAGCCCTTGGCGGCGATCGTAAAAAAGTATATTTGACGATGCAGGAATTTTTCCAGAGCCTCGGTACGAACGAAAAGGCTTGGGGCCAGCCGGTCAGTGCCCTGCTCGGTGCCTATGTAGCACAGCAGCAGATGGAAGTGGCTGCTATTGGCGGCAAAGACAGCATGAGTGGTACGTTTGAAAATCTTACGGTACCGCCGACACTGGTTTCGTTTGCTATTGTTCCTGAACATACGCGGAATATTGTTTCGCCGGAATTTAAACAGGCCGGTCATGCCGTTTTGTTATTTGACTTGCCGCGTGATGCAGAAGACATGCCTGACTTTGATGTTTTCAAAGAACACTGCGATTTCCTGCATCAGGCTGTACTCAACGGAAAAGTTAAGGCAATGCATGCTGTAGGTCAAGGCGGCACGGCGGCAGCGCTAGCTCAAATGGCATTTGGCAATCGCATTGGGGTTACTGTTGATAATGCCTTTACAGCACAAGATCTCTTTGACCTCCGTTACGGCTCTATCCTGGTAGAAGTAGAAGAAGTCGTAGCTGTCGATTGGGAAAAACGTGCGCATGTATTTCGTGTCGGAACGACGAATGCCTCGCAGGCTATGGAAGTAAGCGGCGTAAAGATTTCTTTGGCAGACCTGCAGCACGTTTGGGAAGAACCGCTTAGCAAGGTATTCCCCATTCAATGCGAAAGTGCTGAAGGAGATGCTGAGCTTCCACTCTTTACGACATACGGCCCCAAACGCAGTGAATCATTCGGCAAACCGCGCGTATTCATTCCTGTATGCCCAGGGACCAACTGCGAATACGATTCTGCTGCAGCATTTGAACAGGCAGGTGCTGTGACAGATGTCATGGTACTGCGCAATAATACGCCGCAGGACTTGGCTGAATCTATCGATGAAATGGCAAAACGGATTGCCCAAGCACAGATTATCATGTTCCCAGGCGGATTTAGCGCCGGTGATGAACCAGAAGGTTCCGGCAAATTTATTGCAACGCTGTTCCGCAGCCCGGCATTGTCAGAAGCATTGGAAACTCTCTTGTATAAACGGGACGGCTTGGCTCTCGGCATTTGCAACGGCTTCCAGGCACTTATCAAACTGGGACTTCTGCCGTATGGACATATTCAGCCTCTCCGTGCAGACAGCCCGACATTGACGTATAATACGATTGGCCGTCATTTGTCACGCATGGTCAATACGAAAGTAGTATCCGTTATGAGTCCATGGTTTAGTAATGTCCAGGCAGGCGACGTACATACTATTGCGATTTCACACGGCGAAGGACGGTTTGTTGCAACACCGCAGCAAATTCGCGAACTGGCTGCCAACGGACAGATTGCAACGCAGTATGTAGACCTCAAAGGCAACGCAAGCTATGACAGCACGTATAATCCGAACCAGTCTATTATGGCTGTAGAAGGTATTACAAGTCCGGATGGACGTGTTCTTGGTAAAATGGGCCATACAGAACGCTTCAGCTCTGATGATGTATTTGAAAATATCACAGGAAATAAATTCCAGCCTATTTTCAAAGCTGGCGTATCTTATTTTAAATAAAAGAGCAATCTACTAGATGTAATATAAAACCGGTGAAAAATGGTACTCCATTTCTCACCGGTTTTTTCATGCAAAAATACAAACAAAACCTCCTAATATACAGATGAACGTTTAACAACTACATCATATACTAAAAGGTTTTGCCCATAAACGACATCCCAGGTGTCATCATATTCCATAAAGAAAAGCAAACAAAATATAACTAATGCCTTCAGCTGATTTTCATGCCGAAACTATGATATATCCGTAATGCAGGTACGCTGTTTTTTTGAAAGGCAGATTGCTTTGTCATGTAAGCATATTCTCCTCTTAATTTAGATACAAAATTTTTTGACATAGCGCATACTATGCTGCAACCTATATACCCCTAGTAATATTTGAAATACCCCATGACCGTATATTACAACAGCGTAGAAAGCGAGGTTCAAGTTGTACGATAGCATGGCTCGTATTGTAAAGAAAAATGCTTCCTGGGCTAGATATCTTATGGATACACACAGAGAACCATATCGTTACTCTGCTGTTTCTGCCTCTTCTTCGTCAGGCTGAATAATGGCTGTAATGGTTGCCTTCGTATCTATCCTTTTCCCTAAACAGGAGTCATATTTTTTTACGGCAACAGCGCCTAATAACAAACCTAAAATACCGCCTGCGGCAGCTGTGTATATTGTCATGCCTGCTTGATACCCTAAAGCGGCTCCCAATGCTATGAGCAGTAATGGCAAGATGAAGCAAACAAAGGCACTCATAATTAAATGACCATCTTGTACTTCATACTGCACGTCTTGCCCTTCTTGTGCACCGACAGGATTATATGCGGTTATAAAAACACGCTCTGCCCCAAAACAAGCACTGCAGGCTACGTATAAATAGTCGCGGTTTACGCGTATTTTTGCTAGTCCGTTACTGCGAATTTTTTCTACAGTTCCTCTTCCCAAACGCATATATATCCCTCCTTGATTCGCAACAAATAAACATTATTTATTGATTGGCTATATTATATCATGTACCGTATGTATAATCAATACTTTTTTAGTAAACTTTATGTTCTTACCTTGCTTTTATAACATGTTTCTACATGGTCATTCAGAATGCCGATGGCTTGTAAAAATGAATAGATAATAACGGGACCGACAAATTGAAATCCCTGCTTTTTCAAGTCACGGCTGATTTGTTTTGATAAAGGGGATGCTGCCGGCACGTCTGACTCGGCAGCCCAATGGGTGCATTGTACCTTGCCATCGGTATATTTCCACAAATAAGCGGCAAAACTGCCGTATTGGCTTTGAATATGCTGGATAGCCTGCGCGTTGGCGCGGACGGAATATACTTTGCATCTATTGGCAATGACTTCTTTTTGGCGAAGTATCTGTTCTAATTCTTCATCGGTCATGACGGCGCAGTCCGCAATGGAAAACTGATGGAAGGCTTTTTGATATGCGTTTCTGCGCCGCAGAATCGTCAGCCAGGACAACCCTGCCTGAGCTCCTTCCAACGTCAGCATTTCAAAGATATATCTGTCGTCATGACTTGGCACGCACCATTCCGTGTCATGGTATTCCTGCAGCAAGGCATGAGAAGAGGCCCAGGCACAGCGTTTTACAGGTTCTTTTGGTACTGTCATTTTTTCATCTCCCGGATATAAGTATAAGGGCTGTTATATCAAACAGGCCCTTTGCAAACAGTTGATTTTTATCTTATACATAAACGGTATACCCTGCACAGCAAACCATAAGGAAAAAGAACCTCGCATGCTGTCAGAAACGTTCATGCAAGGCTCTTTAAGAATGAAGTTGTTATTTCAATGCCTTTTCGAATACGGATTGGACCCATCCTTTAATTTCATCATATGTCTGCCCCGGCTGTGCTTCGTACATTTTTTCATTTCCTATAAACATAGAGGGAACATAGTAGTACGAATGCCCCTGTACCATTTCCGGATGTTCTGATTCTTCGTACCAGTGCAGTGAAATGGCACCATATGCAGGATGTTCCTGGATTAATTCTTGGACGGCCTGTTTTGCTTTTTGGCAATACGGGCAGCCATGAAGGTAAAATGCAGTAATTTCTTTCATGAGTACCCCTCCTTATCGTATGATTCTATACTAATATAAGTATATCACGACCTAGAAGAGAACGGCTATAGGGACAATCGTATACATGCAGCTGCTGTTTATTGGCCGCTGGCTGAAAAATATGCTGGCTGTTATGACGCTGCAGCCATTTAGCAATGCATCCGGATAAGACGGAAAGGGGCAAGGGGCTGCTAATTATGGTTTCCGCAGCCATGGATGCCGCAGACATGCGGTTCGGTACCGTGCTCATGGTCGTGGTGGGAACAGTGAACGTTAGGATTATACTGTAAATTGCCGGCGAGCAAGGCTTTTACGGCATCGTCAGCATATCCCTGGACACCGCCGTATACTGTAATTCCCGCAGCAGCTAATGCAGTCTGTGCGCCGCCGCCAATGCCGCCGCAAATCAATGTGTTTATGCCGTGTTCCTGCAGAAAACCGGCTAATGCGCCATGGCCGCTTCCTCCCGTATTTACAATAGAAGCAGATGTAATGGTCCCGTTTTCGACATCGTACACTTTAAATTGTGCCGTATGACCAAAATGCTGAAAAATTTGTCCGTTTTCATACGTAACAGCTATTTTCATAAAAATCCTTCCTTTCGACGAAACGTTTTATGTTTATAATTGACATATGTCGATTATAAAGCGGGGGCGGCGATTTGTCAACTAAGAAAGACCTCAGGACATGCCGAGGCCTTTGCTGGATAGATGGTATGCTGTGTTTTGATGAGCAGATTATTTCAGCGAGCATTACTTGTCTTTTATTCGAATAATCCCATTTCTTCGTATTCATTGAGACGAGCTAAACTTTCTGGATGATGTTCTTCAAAAAAAGCGGTTCTAATTTCTTTTTCTGGTTGTAGTACTTTTCCTTTACCGTTGGCAAGATTGGCGAAGCGGCAGCTGTAAACGACTGGAAAATATTTGCGGATAAAATTGCCGTCTTCATGCGCTGTCAGTGCAATAATCTGAAAACCTAATTGCTGGGCAATAAAAAATACGGGATCGAGGATATGGTCACTAGATGCTTTGCCAAAGGGGTTGTCAGCAATGACGACGCGTGTATTATATGTTGTTTTCTTTATATGGCAACGTTTTTCTGCCAAATAATTCAGACAGCCTAAGAAAAGAGCCATGTTTTTACTCCACATTTCACCGCCGGACCACTTATTGGATGCTTCCCAACTATAAGGACGGTCAGCAAACAGTTCGGCACTCGTTGCTTTGCGGCATTTGACCTTGATGGTGTTGCTACCTAAAATGCGGCTGAGAATTTGCTGCGTCCGCAAAAATTTTTCCAATGCCTGACGAATTTTTTTGGTGTCTTCCCGACCGGATTCATCTTTATATTCAGCAGATTCCAGCCGGTCTGTAATCGAATTGAGATATTCTCTGAGGGCAATGCGATTTTCAGAATCTTTCCATTCCGGTACATAGACAGAATAGATTTGCTTAGTGCCTGTGTTTACTTTGATGCGGGTCTTGGCTGCAATTTCTAAAAGCCCTTTGCAGATTTCCTGTAAATGGGAAGCCATAAAGGATATCATGTGTTCAATGTGCGTATAGTGTTCTTTTCGTTCTGATTCACAGATGGTAATGATTTTTTGCATATCCTCCGTACTTTTTTGCTTCCAGGTGAGAAATTCTTCATACGTTTCTTTGCTGCGAATGCCATCAACGATATGACGGCGCATTTTTTCATTTTGCAGTGTCTTTTCGCAATACCGGATAAACTCATCTTTCTTTTTTTTGCTGCGGAGTTTTTGGTCA
>CAVKOP010000029.1:14819-17754 GCA_963657835.1 Lachnospiraceae bacterium
TTGCAGTGTTTCATTTGCTTTTTTGAGAATTGGCTGTATGTTTTTTTCTAAAAAAATGTAGTCATCGCTTTGTTGATCATGGGGTAAAATAACAGGCGTGACAGCAGGGATGGTAAATTGCAGACGTACATTCTGTTTTTCCAGCAAGGATTGCAGCACTAGAAAACCGTTTAATTGCGACTGGTTTTCTTTGATACCCTGGCGGCATGACTGTAATGCTTTGGCCAGCTGTTTCTTTTCTGCTGAAAGTTGTTCCTGCATATGAAGCAGCGTGTCTGTAAATTCAACAAGTGAATCATATTGCTCAAAATACCGTTTTTTGGCAGATTGATATGCTCCATTAGCTTGGTCAAATGCTTCTTTTGCAGCCGTATGCTGTGTGCGAATTTGTTCCATACTGCTGCATAATTTTTTATGTAGTTGTTGTAATTCTTGTTCTTTATCTTTGCCGTTTTCTGGATATATACCGGATATATCTAGTGGTACGGGGCTATCCTCTTGAAGTTGCTGCATATCTGCTGACAGACGTTGAATGTTCTTTTGCGCAAATTCTATATCTTTTTCAAAGCGGATACGGCTTTGCTGAATTCCATCCAGCCGATTTTTTAGATACCGCCTTTTTTCTGTTAATACTTCATACGTATATACAGAGGATTGGGGACGAACGGCCTGTACCTCATTATAGTAAAGCATAGATGTCATGTTTTGCAGTGTTGTTTGCAGCGTTGTGATTTCTTTATCAAGGGAGCGGCATGTTTCTTGGCATGCTGCCTGCTGGTTTTCCAATGTTTCTATATGCTGGGTTAGCTGCGCTTCTTGCTGGCGAAGGCTGCTTTGCAGCTGCAGTTCATGCTGATGCTGTTTCTGCAGGGTAAAATACTCAGCGGCTTGGCTGCACTGGCGCTGCAGTACGAGAAGTTGCTCTTTGGCAGTAAAAATCTGCTGTTTGAATTTTTCAATATTGTTTTCACATTGCCGTATCGTGTCTTCTCCTTGTTGGATATCTTTTTTTAGTATGCTGGCTTGTTCCTGTGCTGTATGCTGACTGCTGCACAACTCTTGATATTCTGCAAATGTGTTTTTGTGATAAAATTCCAGCAGGTCCTGCCGAGTTTGCCGGAGTGTCTGCAAGGTTAAGTTGTGTTGTTTTTCTTGTATATCAAAGCTTTCTGCTTGCTTTTTTAGTGTCTGCATCCATTGACTAAATGATTCCGGCAGTAAGAAATGCCAATATGACGGCACTATGTGCTGCTGCGGCAGGACATACGTATTGGTTAAAATGCTGCGCAGTTCTTGATCTGTGAGAATAAATACAGGATACGTGAACTCATCCGCTGCTTTTTGCAGTTGAGCAAATAGAGAGGCCGTGCTGTCTGTCGTCGTGATGACAGTGGCAGCCCAAAAAGGATAATACTGCAGTAGTTTTTCTGCATCCATACCGTTGCGGCAATATTCACGAAAAACGTCGGCCCCACTGCGCAGATAAGAATATTGTGGCTGCCATGCTTCTATTTTTTCTTCCAAAACAGGATCTGCCGTAAATTGATTCATTGTATCGTACATATCTAAAAATCGGTGCGCTTTGCGGCATGACCGCGTGATACTTTTATCCTTTTCTTCTTCCTTTAGGAGTACATCACTTAATTGATTGCTAATATATTCTTCGCGTTGGTATAGTTCCAATGTAGCAGAGGCCGTATTGGAACAGGCTGGCAGCATGTTGAGTTTGTCTATTATAAGGGCCGCATGGCTGTCAATTTGATTGATTTGTAACGCCAGGGCTTGCAAATCCGTTTCTAATTGAACGGCATTCTGTTTCTTTGCCAGCAGTGCTGTTTGTGTTTTTTCTTTCTCTTCTGTATAAAATGAAATATTTTTTTGGTACCCGGCAATGCTGGCTGTTATATGCTGCTGTTCTTTTTGCCAACGCTGGTACTGCAGCTGTGGTTCATAATGAAGGCTGTCAGGAAATAATTCTTGTTCTAATTTTTCCTTTCGCGTATAGAGCGTGTGAATTATGCCGGTTTTTTCGCCAATAGCCGCCGTGTTTTGCTCTTTTTCCTGCCGTGATTTTTTCAATTCTTGCTGACACTGGTTTAGTTGAGCAGTTAGTTCTTGTTTGTGCTGTGCAACTTGCTGTTTTTGGCTGCAGATGGCCTGTTCTTTACGCAGAAAACAATCATGAAGAAAAGCGCTGTTTTCTTCTAGTGCTTGTTTTAGCGATGCGGCGTCCGCGTTTTGGGCAAGCTGCGAGAGTTCTTGCTCTGCTATTTCTTTTCGTTGTTTTTCTTCGAATTGCTCTTTGCGGCAGCGGGCAAAACGGAGATTGGCAAGGTCAAGAGCGGCCTGGTCACATTGACTGCAAACTGTTTGCAGCTGTTTAGATACGGTTTGCCAGACTGCCTTTTTTTCTTGGCAGATAGATTGGCTGTTTGCGACCTGCCATGCTTCTCGTTTTTTTGCATTTTCATTTTGCTTTTGCAGCAGCGTCTGTTCCTGCTTTTGCAGCAGTTCCTGTTGTTCCTGACGCTGAGTTTGTACCGTATTGGCCATTTGATACCAGGCTTTTAATGTACGATTTATATCCAGCAGCGTGTTTTCAGCTTTGTATTGGTCATGGCGAACATTGGTATACAGTGATAATTCAGCAATCACTTTTTTCATTTCTTCAATTCGTTTTTGCAATATGCGCTGTTTTTTGAAATGTTCCCGCTGTTTTTCAAACAATTCGACAAACCCATTATTTTTTTCTTTGCCGGATGCGGCGGTACAGCCTTCTTCTATCGTGGGAATCAGCAGTCTGTCTACCAGCTCGTTGGTTGTATGGCAGTTTTCGAAGTATGCTTCAACACCGCCTTCTGTTTCATTAATGGAAGCAATTTTATTCCATTCAGAAGCAATAATTTTAAAATTTTCTTCCAAGTATTGATAATAG
>CAVKOP010000030.1:0-14008 GCA_963657835.1 Lachnospiraceae bacterium
CGCATAATCTGTCGCTTGATTCAGTCTCAATTTAGGTACCTCCCTCCTCATCGTTACTTCTTGTATCTAATTATACAATGAGATACTAAAAAAGTATAGTTTAAAACGAAAATAATAAAGCTCACAAAAGAATTCTCTATCCGTTTCCTTTTGCAAGCTTTATCACTATCATCATTATAATAAGTCAATAACTGTATAAATAATGGCCGACATGACCGCACTGATCGGGATGGTGACACACCAGGCAACCAGCATGCTTCTTGCTACACCCCAATGGACAGCCCGTACTCGTTCTGCCGAGCCGACCCCCATGATAGAGCCGGATACAACATGAGTCGTACTAACCGGCAAATGAAGGAATGTCGCAGAAAAAATAACAAGGGATGAATTCAAATCCGCAGCAAATCCATTAATAGATTCCAGCTTAAAGATTTTAGTTCCCATCGTCGAAATAATGCGCCAGCCACCGGCCGATGTCCCTAGAGCCATCGACGTTGCACAGGCCATTTTGACCCAAATCGGAATTTCCATCGTTTCGATATAGCCACCACTTAGCAATGCCAGTGCAATAATCCCCATTGCTTTTTGTGCATCGTTGGAACCATGAGAAAATGCCATCAAGCATGCCGATACCAACTGCATTTTTCTAAAATTACGATTCAAGGCAATCGGAGAATAGTTCCGAACAATCCAAAGCAGGCCAATCATGACAAAATAGCCTGTAGCCAAGGCCACAACAGGTGATAATACCAAAGACATAATAATCTTTTCAATTCCTGTATAATCCAACGCTGCCGGCCCAACGCTAATCGATACAGCACCGATAACACCGCCAATCAATGAATGGGACGAACTGCTGGGAATGCGATAATACCAAGTAACGATATTCCAAATAATAGAGCCAATCAAAGCGGCTACAATAACTTCCAAACTAATCTGGGCCGGATTGAGAACCAAATCACCGCCAATTGTCTTCGCTACGCCTGTACTAATCATCGCACCGGCAAAGTTTAATACCGCTGCCATCATAATCGCGTGGCGCGGAGAAATCGCACGCGTCGATACGCTCGTAGCAATCGCATTCGCAGTATCATGGAATCCGTTAATATAATCAAACAGCACAGCCAGCAAAACGATGGCCCATATTAACCAATGCTCAGGCATATTTCAATACGACCTTTCTAAATGTAACGACCAAATCTTCACAGTCATCGGTAACATCTTCTACGGACTGCAAGATTTCCTTCCATTTAATAATTTCAATCGGATCTTTGCATTCTGTAAAAAGTTTTGCCATTTCCTGATGATATAAGTCGTCACAGTCTTGTTCCAATTTTAATACTTTTTTACTGCGTGCTTCTACTTTTAAGAAGTTTTTCTTTAAGTCTTTCATGTATGCTATGGATTTGCGGATTTCTTTCATTGCTTTAGCCGCAATAATCGTCATCTGCTTGGCGCCTTCAGTAGCTTCGCCAACACGATACATACACATTTTATCCATAATTTCACTGATATTGTCAATTGCTGTATCCAGCTGGTCAATCAGTTGTTGAATGTCTTCTCGGTCCATAGGAGTAATAAACGTCTTCTGCAGCCGTTTCAACGTTTCCATTACTAACGCATCCGCTTCATCTGTAAGCGCATCAATTTTTTCCAATGCTTCCTCTTTCGGTATTTCTTCATTCATTGCCTGCCGCAGCAAATCAGCTGCTTCATAGCTTAATGTCGCATGCTGATCCAATAAAGCGAAAAACTTTTCTTCCTTGGGCTTCAAATGAAATGCCATATTAATCAGTTCTCCTTAATTTTTGACAAATAAACTAACTTTTCATAGTAATTACATATTTTTTACTATTTTTATACATTCCGACTACTTTGCATTATACCATATGACGATTCATTATTCTATAAACGGGACGGATTTTGCCTGCAAAAAACACCATCATTCTTTCCTAATTCGCATTTATAAATGCCTCATTTGCTATAGATTGTTGATTTTTTCTCTGCAATTATGATACAATTCTCAAAGAAATGATTTCGGTTATCTTTATTATTATTCTGTATGTACAAAGAAAAGAGGTAATGCAGTGAATAATGTCGTCCGTAAACAAAACTTAGTAAAAAAGCATGCGCTTCTCTCCTGCGCTGTTGCCGCATGGATTTGCATGCCTGTGCTGGCTGCCGACACGCCCACCATTACAACCAGAGATGTCTTGGTGGAGGCGAATGCAGCTCAAGAAGACGCTAAATATGAATCACAACAGAAAACAATTATCACAGCAGCGGACATTCAGCAAAAACAAGCTAAATCGGTAGAAGATATTATCTTCAGCGAAACAGGCGTTTCCCGTACGGTCGATGCCATGGGACGAGTCGGCGTATCTATCCGCGGCGCAGAACCGCGCCACACATTGATTTTGGTTGACGGGCAGCCTGTACTGGGAGACTTGTCCAAATACGCCGGCGCCATGGATGAAGTCATGCGTCTTGGCACGGAAAACGTCGAGCGCATTGAAGTAACCCAAGGAGCCGCCAGCGCCAAATATGGGTCTGACGCTATTGGCGGCGTCGTCAATATTATTACTAAAAAAGCCTCCAAAGATAAATCTCTCCAGTTCAACCTAGAAGGATCCCATAAAAACGGAAATGCCGGCTTTCCCTATGCCAATATATTTCTCCGGGCCGATACGGGACAAATGGGTAAATTCCGTTTTGGTGTTTCCGGCAGCAAACGCGATATATTACCTATATATGCCAGTGAGTCCCGTAAAAAGACCGGCATGAGTTTTGATTACGGCAAACGAGATTTCAAGCCCAATGCCCTGCGCTATTACGGAGACGCTGCAACGGTTGGCTTTGTCGGTACATATGAAGCCAATCAAAACAACAAACTGAATTTCCGTTTTGACAGATATACGGAAGATTTAGTGCGTGACGTCAAACATTCAGATTCTGATTTGGAACCACAGCAGCATTTTAAACGCAGAACAGGACGCAATTCATACAATGTCGGCTGGGCGGGAACCAAAGGAAATACAGATTGGAATGTAGAAATGAATTATTCCCGCATCCATGAAGACGATATTGCCCTAGTCAATTACTATGGGCGTTCTTCCTATGAAGGTACGAATGAATTACGCTATATTGATGATGTCGATCATCGTCAATGGGATTTTAAAGTGTCTGCTAATACGCAGCTCAATGATACGCACTTGTTATCTTATGGATTTGGCACTACCTATGAAACCGGCGAAGGCAGCCGTCTAAAAAACTCTCCAAACACAAAAACAAAATATATCGATCCCTGGGATTATGATAAAAGTCTGCTCGTGGACAAGCTGGACCGGCATGTACGCAAAGATGGCGACAATAGTATTCGCGTCTGGTCTCATGTTCATGACTATAAGTTTAAAACCAATACGTCCAACGGTATGCCGGAATGGGATATGGAATACGAATACTACGGCTATGATGGTACCAGTAACACACTGAAGCCGATGGTCACGTATGTTGAATATGTAAAATATGACAAATATTTTACAAGCGGGATTAGCGATTATGACCCTCCTGACGGAGTTCCCACTGATATATGGGAGAAATATAAAAAATTCCGTGACGTGCTGGAACAACAAAATGCAGGATATAAAGGGTCCAACATTGTCCGCGATTATTACCAAAAAGGAGAATCTTCCGATAAAAAACAACAAGAATTGGCTCCCAAATTTAACGGCAAACGCTTCTTAGAAGAATTTCGGCTGCGAGATCAACGCATCACGGTCGGCAAAGGAACCATTCGCAAACATAATTTTTTTATTCAAGACACATGGCAGCTCACGGAGAATACCCTCTTGACGCCTATTATTCGTCTCGACCACAGCAGCCTATTCGGCACAAATATTTCCGGCAGCCTTGGCCTTACCCATCAAGTCAACGGTAACCCGCATCGGCGTTTTAAAGCGAATATCGGCACCAGTTATGCAGAACCCGGCATGGGCGAGTTATGGTATAATTGGGAAATGTATGCCAGCAACCCTATCGGCATCGGCTACGCCCGCATGGGGCATTACTGGGTTGGCAACCCGCATTTAAAGCCAGAAAAATCAGTCAATATTGATTTGAGTTTGGAAGGGGAAAATAAAAATACATATGCACGTATCGGCCTTTTCCACAATCGTATTAAAGATTACATGACCGTATATTTTACGGGAAAGTTTATGGATTTTGCGCCCTATCTTGGCGGCAATCAAAAATACCAGCGTGCCCCCGATTTGATTTACAGTTTCAAAAATATTGGTGAAGCAGAAATCACGGGACTAGAAGCAGAAATACGCCAAAAATTTGGTACCCATTGGACAGGCAGGCTAGGATACACGTGGCTTCATGCCATTAATAAAAGCGACCCTAAAATGCCGCGTCAGCTTCTAAACAAGCCGGTTCACAAATTGGACATCAGTCTGGCCTTTGCTGATGACGTCAGCGGCTGGAGCGGCCAACTTTGGGGGGATTATTATATAAACATGCTGGACAGCAATAGTTTGGCCGATAATAATAGTTACTGGCCTGATGTTTTACAGCATATAGGCCCGGCGTTTGAAAAACAATCGTATAAAAAGAAAACATTCGGCATTTGGAATATCATGCTGCAAAAGAAAATACATAAAGATGCCTTAGTATATTTTGGCATCAACAACCTCTTTAATCACCGGGATGATGACCGAGCCACACAAGAACGCGTGTATCGCTTTGGCATGAATGTAAAATTCGGCAGTGCTCATGAGGCTAAAGAAATACCTAAAGCTACACCTTTAAACACTCCATCAACAACGGCTCCGACAAAGGCTGCTGCTAAAAATACAGCTTCATTTTCACAAGAATTTCTCAAGCGGCCTTTTGATACCGCATCCAAAGAAGGCGTAACATTCATTGGCGATTATCGTGCCGCCTGGACAGCTCATAACGGCACAAACCGGCCGCAGTCTCCGTATCGTGCCACTGCAACTGTCGGAACCGCAAAGAAAAATATGTTTGACGCCAACGAACATGGTTTTGGACAGCGACTCCGTATCGGCGTAAATGCCCGCATTGGTATGAATACAAATATCCGTATCTTGGGCAGCGCTGCCGGCACGCCTCATATCGATACCATCGATACGACGTCTGCCCATAGAGGCTTGGGATATCAACGACTGGATACGGTCGATATCACACAACATGCCAATAAATGGGACTTCTCTATTGGGCGCCTAACAGAGCCCATGGGTATCACAGGATATTGGTTTGGCAAAGAATTTGACGGCGGCCGCGCTGTCTGGACTGGCAGCAAAACCCAAGTACGTCTGGGGTACGGTTCGTTTAAGCACAGTACAGGGATTTCAGATTCTGCATATACCCATTCAATTCATACCGTATTTTATCGTCCGCCGACTGTTGAAGAATTTTTAGGGATTAACCGCACAGACCATCCATATGATATTAATGAAGCTACCAAAGAATCAAATGAAATCTACAAAAAACAATATAAAGGCAAAACCGATATGCTCTACTTCTATCAACAGCTTCGCGATGCCGTGCAAAATGGTGCCAGCCTGGAAGATCAGAGTGCTATCCTGCAGCGCATGCATCGTGTCATCAAAGCCGCATACAGCAGTGACATGGCCGCAAAAGTCTTC
The DNA here is from genome assembly GCA_963657835.1 of Lachnospiraceae bacterium. Taxonomy (GTDB): domain Bacteria; phylum Bacillota; class Negativicutes; order Veillonellales; family Megasphaeraceae; genus Megasphaera. The sequence continues at coordinate 5,670 of CAVKOP010000030.1, forward strand.
TCTTTGAATATTTCCCCCAAGGCTTCCGTTTTATATAAAATCAAGGACAAGCATGGCAACATCAAATTGAGAAAGACTGAAATCAGTTATTCCAGCTATATTTCAAAATACGCTACAGCAGAAGAAAGAGCGTTTAAAACAGAAATGAACAAAAAATTCGCAGTCTCTTTGCACGATGACGCTGCCTTAAAAGACGGCAAAGCCTATTTGCAGCAGAATGCGCAGCGTTTGGAAAGTGCCTATAAAGAAATTGCCGCATACAATGCCAAAGAGGATTGGTCAGGATATGCCAATACCGACTTTTCTATTGGGTCTCACTACACCTATACGGCAGATAAAAAAGGTCTCCAATCGCACACAGACTCCAGCCCGGCCAAAGAGTATACCTTTGCCGGCGTAGAAGCCATCATTACGGAAGGCGGCTATAATTCTGCCATCAAAGCGCAGGAGATTACAAAAACAGACATACTTAAAGAATTATATACAGCCAACTACATAGAAAAAGGGCAAGGCAACGCAGAATATGGTTGGCGTATGCCGCAGTTGTTATTTGAATATCTCGACGGCATGGAACGCGTCCTTCGTCAGTCCGAATCCGAAAATAAACAGCCGCGCGAAGCGTTGGCCGCTATCATCGGTAAACTCATAAAAGCCGAAGGAACGGTGCTTGTCCAAGATACTATTCCGGCCTTGGATACGGCTGCCTTTATTCAGATCAAACAGCAACTTCGCCCGAATTTCGGCATAGCCGCTTGGTATCTTCGTTCCTGCCACAACAGGACATATACGCTAGCTGCCGCTCACGACACGCATAATGATACCGCATCCTTCACCCAATTAGCCAACGTTTTCGGCATCGGCGCCAAGTGGCAGTTGGGAACTCATACGTATCTTGATGTTGATTATGGTCAAAACCGTACCGCCTTTGGCCGCTACATGAACGGGCACTCGCTATATAATCATGAGCGCGGTACAGCTGATTTTAGTTTATTAGGACACGCTATGGGGGGGACACCGCATTTCTGGATAGCCCGTCTGTCCATCGGTCAGGCAGACCCAGCAGTCCCCGGAAGCTGGCATGCGTTTGCCGACTACAAATATTTCCAGCATGGTTCATTCTTTGGCGGCAATGGCACAGGCGCACTGCCGGACAGATATTTGGATGGGATTCGTTCCTTTACCTTAGGTGCCGGCTATGTACCGCGCAAAAATTTCTTGCTGGAAGCCTTCTATACATTCGACGCCAAAGGTATTGGAAAACGGGATACATTATACGGCCCGGAAAACTTCCAATTAGGCAATTACACTAAACTTCAACTCACGTACAAATTCTAACCTGTTTCTCCATGCAAAAAACCTCTCCGGAGTCACATCTGCCGGAGAGGTTTTGCATATAGTATTTTTTTATTTTACAACTGCATTGTCAATAATTGCCATGAAATCATCGACTTTAAGGCTGGCACCGCCGACAAGTCCGCCGTCGATATCCGGAGAACCGGTGAGTTCCGCTACATTCTTGCCTTTTACGCTGCCGCCGTAAAGAACAGATACAGCATCTGCTGTTGCTGCATCATACATAGCAGCTAATTTTTGACGGATAATCGCGCAAACTTCTTGAGCCTGTGCAGCCGTAGCTGTTTTGCCTGTGCCAATAGCCCAAATCGGTTCATACGCAATGACAATTTTCGTTACATCGGCTGCGCTGATGCCTGCCAATGCTTGTTCAATCTGACCTTCAATCCAGGACTGCATAATGCCTTCTTCACGCTGTTCCAGTGTTTCACCGCAGCATACAATCGGTGTAAGCTGATGGGCAAGAGCCGCTTTCGTCTTTTTGTTTACCGTTTCGTCTGTTTCATTGAAATATGTGCGGCGTTCAGAATGGCCGAGAATAACATGGGTTACGCCGATATCTACAAGCATAGCCGGAGATACTTCACCAGTAAATGCGCCTTTTTCTTCCCAATGCATGTTCTGTGCTGCAATATGAATCGGCGTTCCTTTGGTCAGTTCTACAGCCTGTACAAGATACGGAAATACAGGAGCAATAATGACTTCTGGTTTGACATCCTTAGGTACACGGTTGACAAGACCTGTAATCGTTTCTTTAGCATCTGCGCCAAGATGGTTCATTTTCCAGTTGCCGGCAATAATCGTTTTTCTCATGATAATCCTCCTAATTTGACAGTTACGAATATACTATGCTGTATTTTATTTATCGCTTAATGATACAACGCCCGGGAGCTGTTTGCCTTCCAAATATTCCAGTGAAGCGCCGCCGCCTGTGGAAATATGGCTGATTTTGTCAGCAAGGCCTGTTTTGTTGACAGCTGATACGGAATCGCCGCCGCCAACAATAGATACAGCGTCAGAGTCAGCGACTGCTTTAGCAACTGCTTCTGTGCCTTTGGCATAGTTTTCCATTTCGAATACGCCCATCGGACCGTTCCAAACGATTAATTTCATAGGTGCTAATTCTTTAGCAAAAAGTTCTTGTGTTTTAGTACCAACATCCAAAATCATCCAATCTGCCGGAACCTGATCTACCGGAACGACTTTGTGTTCTGCATCATTAGCAAACGCAGCTGCTACGGTTACATCTTCCGGAAGGAGCAATGTAGTGCCTTGTTCCTTTGCCTGGGCAATCAAGCTTTTTGCCAAATCAATTTTGTCTGCTTCGACAAGGGATTTGCCAATGCCGTAGCCCTGAGCTGCTAAGAAGGTATTCGCCATGCCGCCGCCGATAATCATCAAATCGACTTTCGGAAGTAAATTGGAAATGACTTCGATTTTATCCGAAACTTTGGCACCGCCAATGATGGCTGCAAACGGATGAGCCGGATTATCAACAGCACCGCCGATGAAACGAATTTCTTTTTCCAGCAAAAAGCCGGCAGCCATAGGCAAATACGCAGTAATGCCTGCTACAGATGCATGCGCGCGGTGGCAGCAGCCAAATGCATCGTTGATGCCGACTTCTGCTAATGAAGCAAGCTGACGCGAAAATTCCGGGTCATTTTTTTCTTCTTCTTTATGGTAGCGAAGATTTTCCAAAAGCAATACTTCGCCAGGCTGCAGCGCATCTGCCATGGCTTTAGTTTCTGCGCCAATGCAGTCCGGTGCAAATTTTACGTCGATGCCAAGCAATTCTGACAACCGTGCAGCTACTGGCTTCAATGAATATTTAGCAACGACCTGTCCCTTCGGACGGCCTAAATGACTGGCCAAAATAACAGCTGCATGATGGTCCAGCAAATATTTAATAGTCGGCAATGTTTTTTGAATGCGTGTATCGTCCGTGATTTGGCAGTTGTCATCCAACGGCACGTTGAAATCGGCACGTACAAACACTTTCTTGTTGTCCAGTACTACATCCGTAATTGTTTTTTTCATGAAAAATCCTCCTCTGCATCCCAGAATACGTGATGCCATCATAATATAATTATCAGCGATTGCTGAAACTCCCTATGTCAATCTTGTACCTAAATGCATCCTGTCATGCAGTATCTGCCGCAGCAGAATCAGAGTCCCTTAGATGCCAGAAAACGAACCAAATCCACAATGCGGCGGGCATAGCCCCATTCGTTGTCATACCAAGCAACAATCTTTACCATACCGCCGTCCATGACCATATTCAGCGGCAAATCAATCGTCGTCGTGTGTTCATTGCCGCGATAATCTACGGAAACGAGTTCATCTTCATTGGTATCAATAATACCGTAGTATTTTCCAGCTGCCGCTTGTTTAAGCGCAGCATTTAATTCATCCAAGGTAATGTCTTTTTTATCTAATTCTGCCACAATATCTATAATCGATACATCCGGCGTCGGTACGCGGACAGCCCGGCAGCTCAGCTTGCCTTCAAACTTAGGCAGGACTTTAGTAATTGCTTCGGCTGCCCCTGTCGTAGTCGGAATAATCGACATGGCTGCCGCACGAGCACGGCGCAGGTCCCGATGGGATACATCCAGGATTTTTTGGTCTGTTGTATATGAATGAATAGACGTTGTCATTCCCCGTTTGACACCATACGTTTCATCTAAAAAGTGCAAAATAGCTGCCAAGCCGCAGGTCGTGCAGGACGCACCGGAAATGACGCGGTCTTTTTTGGGGTCGTACTCGTCTTCATTCACGCCAAGTACGACTGTAATATCATCGATAGTAGACGGTGACGTAATAATGACTTTTTTGACGCTGCCGCCCAGAGGCAGTCTGTCCTGTGAAGACGTATGGATGCGTCCGGAATATACGCCGGATGATTCTACCAAAATATCGACGCCCAAACCGTCCCAATCTACGTTTTTCACATTTTTTTCCTGAAACAGCGGATAAGGCTTGCCGTCAACTATAATGTTTTGTTCATCATACGATACTTCATTGGGCATAATGCCGTAGATGCTGTCATATTTGAGCAAATGAGACATCTGTTTCGGCGTGCCAATATCATTAATTGCTACGATTTCCATGTCACCAGAAAACCGCTGGGCAATTTTGAAAAAACTTCTTCCTATACGTCCAAATCCATCTATACCAATTCTTACCATGTGTTACACCCTTTCTCTTAAATCATATTCATGATTCGTTGAGCTGCTCCTTCATCTGTCACGAGGGTGCCTGTGCGGCAGGTACGCATAACAGAAAGAATGGCTTCTGCTTTGCTGGCCCCGCCGGCCACAGCAATCACATGTTGATGTTTGCGAATATCTTTTAATGAAATGCCTATATTATTAGAACCATACAAAATACGGCCGTCAAAACTACAGTAACAGCCCAGCGACTCGCCGCGGGCACCTAATGTCTGCAGCGTCTGCCTTTGATGGCTTGTCATGCCTCTTTTTTTAGCCATGCGGTCCGCACGGCCGATGCCAAAGAGGACGACCTGTGCTCTTGCCGTCATTGCTACGTTTTCTTTGGCCTGCGCATCTGATTCATACATAATCCGAAGGGCCGATTCACTCAAATTTTCCGGCAAGTGAATCATACGGTAGGAGCTGTGCGTTTTGGCCGCTATACCGGCCGCAATATAATTGGCTTGAAACTCTACATGGTTTCCCATGCTGCCGCGGGCCGGCAGGATAACCGCATTGGCATTGCTTTCAGGAAGCATGCGTGCCACTTCTGCCATCGTAGACCCGCCGCTGATAGCCACTATATCGGCACTGCCCAACAAATCGTTTAAAAGCAATGCCCCTTTGCGCCCCAGTTCTTCCTTCGCTGTTTTGTCATTGTCGCTGTCGCCAGGAACAACATATACGTTTTTCAGCCCCAAGGCCTGCCGTATCTTTCGCTGCATATCATCCAAATTGTTTAAGCGCAGGAAGCATTCCAATAAGTCCGGCATCAATTTTTTCCCTTCCGGTTCCAACGATATTCCCATCGTTGTAAACCGGACGATGCCGCTGCGTCTCAATACATCTACATGAGATCGTACGACTCGTTCAGATAATCCCGACAGGCCGGCAAGCGTACGCCGCCCGACGGGCTCTGCATCAGCAATATGACGCAGCAGCAAATATCGTTCTTTAATTGTTCCCATAACATCAGGAGCAATCTTTTGAAAGATACTCAGAGTATCTTGTTCCATCGTTACCTCCCTATTTGCCGCTTATCATGATGCAGAACAGCTCAGAATCAATACCCTTTGGAAGCAATATATGATGCCAAATCGTTTACACGAAGCGAATAGCCCCATTCATTATCATACCAAGCGACAACTTTAACCATATTCCCTTCAATAACTTGCGTATCCAGCGAATCAACAATTGAACTATGCGTATCACTAATATAATCCGAAGAAACAGTCGGGGCTGTCGAATACGCCAAAATCCCCTTCATCGGCCCTTCAGCCCATTTTTTCATGGCAGCATTTACCTCTGCTACCGTAACATTTGTTTTTAAAATCGCTACTAAATCCGTCATAGACACATTCGGCGTCGGTACACGCAGTGCCATGCCGGTAAATTTTCCCTGCAGTTCCGGCAGTACCAGCGCCACCGCTTTTGCCGCTCCTGTCGATGTCGGAATAATCGACTGCGTAGCACAGCGGGCACGCCGCAAATCTTTATGAACGCCATCAACCAGCTGCTGGTCATTCGTATATGAATGTACTGTCGTCATCATGCCGCGGACAATACCAAATTCACGAGACAGTACCTTGGCTACCGGGGCCAGGCAGTTTGTCGTGCAGGACCCATTCGAAATAATATGCTGCGTTGCCGGATCATAGGTTTCTTCATTGACACCCATGACAATCGTCGCATCCGGGTCTTTGCCTGGTGCCGTAATAATGACTTTCTTAGCTCCGTCAGCTAAATGTTTTGATGCAGAAGCTCTGTCTTTAAACTTCCCCGTCGATTCTACCACAATATCTACACCCATTTTTTTCCATGGAATATTGGCCGGGTCGGTTTCATTGGTAACAGGAATGGGTCGTCCATCAATAACCAATGTCTGTTTTTCTGTATCAAATGAAACGTCATGGTCCCACGTACCATGTACGGTATCAAATTTCAACAAATCCGCCATAATAGGTCCGACAGAGCGATTATTGACCGCTGCAATTTCTACTTCCGGATGCAGCAAGGATGTACGAAACGTACATCTGCCAATTCTGCCAAAGCCACTAATACCAATTTTTACTGCCATTGCGTTTCCTCCTTTTGAAAGACAATGCTACAGCCCTATGCCGTCGCATAAAAAAGCCATAACTTCTATAGTCCATTGATTAGTATACTCTTGTATCTTTATCTTGTAAACTATTTAATGGATTTATGTCTTTTTTACAGGATTATGACGCATTTTTATTTCTTTTATTTTATTTAGTATATACTATTTATTTACTTATCTGCTTTACAGGTTGTTTCAAATGCATGCTACACTATTTACGCACCAGTAAACTTTTACCAGTCATTTCAGCCGGAATCTTCATGCCGGCCAGTTGTAAGAGTGTCGGTGCTACGTCTGCCAAAATACCATCCTGCAGCGTATCTTGTTTGTGTTCTTCACTGACTAAGATACAAGGAACATGATTGGTCGTATGCGCTGTATACGGGCACCCTGTTTCCGGGTCAGCCATCTGTTCGGCATTGCCATGGTCTGCAATGATAAGCAACTGTCCGTCTACTGTTTTTAACGCTTCTATAATCTTGCCTACGCAGGTATCTACTGTTTCTACTGCTTTAACAGCTGCTTTCAGCACGCCCGTATGGCCTACCATGTCCGGATTGGCAAAGTTAAGCATAATCATATCATACTTAGCAGCTTTTATCTGTTCAATAACTTTTTCCGTAACAATCGGTGCGTTCATTTCCGGCTGTAAATCATAGGTTGCTACCTTCGGTGAAGGTACAAGAATACGGTCTTCACCCATATTAGGCGTTTCTTCGCCGCCATTGAAGAAATACGTCACATGGGCATATTTTTCAGTTTCAGCAATGCGAAGCTGTGTCTTGCCGGCTTTTGCCAATACTTCTCCCAACGTGTTAGGAATCGTTTCTTTGTCGTATACTACATGTACTGGCAGGTCATCTTCGTACCGTGTCATCGTCGCAAAGTATACATCCAATTTCTTCGGACGGGCAAAACCCGTAAAATCATCGCTGACAAACGCCGTCGTCAGTTGACGCGCGCGGTCCGGGCGGAAATTGAAAAATACCAAACTGTCACCATCGTTTACAGGATGCTTATGAATAACCGTCGGTACTACAAATTCGTCGGAAACATCGGCAGCATAGGAATTTTTTAAGCAAGTCTGTGCATCCGGTGCGGTGTTTCCTTCACCAAGGGCGACAGCGTCATACGCTTTGGCAACGCGTTCCCATCGTTTATCGCGGTCCATTGCATAGTAACGGCCGCTGATAGTGGCAATTTCACCGACACCGAGTTCTTGGCATTTGTCTTCCAACTCCTGCAAATATTCACCGGCACTGCGCGGCAGTACATCACGGCCGTCCAAAAATGCATGCACATATACGTTTTTCAGGCCGTATTGTTTTGCCATCTGCAGCAAGCCAAACAAATGCTGTTCACTGCTGTGTACGCCGCCTGGAGAAACTAAGCCAAGCAGATGCAGGGCAGAACCCTTTTTCTTGACATTTTCCATAGCTTCGACCAATACAGGCTTTTTGAAAAAGGTTCCTTCTTTAATATCTTTAGTGATTTTCGTCAATGCCTGGTAGACAATACGTCCGGCACCAATGTTTAAATGCCCTACTTCCGAATTGCCGATTTGTCCATCGGGAAGCCCTACGTCTTCACCGGATGCGCCCAAATAGGAATGGGGATATTCCTGCCAAAGTTTAGGCAGTACTTTCAAATCAGCTTGTGCTACAGCATTGTCT
>CAVKOP010000030.1:14018-16991 GCA_963657835.1 Lachnospiraceae bacterium
GCATTGTCTTTTTCACTTGTACTGCAGCCAAAACCATCCATAATGACCAGCATTACAGGTTTCTTTTTTGTCATAATTTTTCTCCCTCGATTCGTATTCTCTTTGTCCAGAGAAACGAAAAGGCAGGGACTTGCGCAATCCCTGCCTTTTATTCTTTCATTTCAATGTCAATCTGGATTTGTAACGGGAGGCTTACCCGCCGGGAAATGCGTCGCTACAAATTAGTGTTTGCTGTTGTAATCGTTCATAATAGCAATGAGGTTGAGGACTTTGTTGGAGTAGCCAATTTCATTGTCATACCAAGAAACAACTTTTACGAATGTATCTGTAAGAGCAATACCTGCTTTAGCATCAAAGATAGAAGTAAGCGGGCAGCCGAGGAAATCGGAAGATACAACAGCGTCTTCAGTATAACCAAGAATGCCTTTGAGTTCACCTTCAGAAGCTTTTTTCATAGCTGCGCAGATTTCGTCGTATGTAGCCGGTTTAGCGAGGTTTACTGTGAGGTCAACAACAGAAACATCGAGAGTCGGTACACGCATGGACATACCTGTCAATTTACCGTTCAATTCCGGAATAACTTTGCCTACAGCTTTAGCTGCGCCTGTGGAAGACGGAATGATGTTGCCGGCTGCTGCACGGCCGCCGCGCCAATCTTTCATGGACGGGCCATCAACTGTTTTCTGTGTAGCTGTAGTGGAATGAACCGTTGTCATGAGGCCTTCTTTGATGCCGAATGCATCATTGAGGACTTTAGCAATCGGAGCCAAGCAGTTTGTCGTGCAGGATGCGTTGGAAACGATTGTCTGACCTTTATATGTATCGGTGTTAACGCCGCAAACAAACATATCTGCCTGGCGACCATCTTCACCCTGTTTGGAAGGAGCGGAGAGTACTACATATTTAGCACCAGCCTGCAAATGTTTTTCAGCGAGATCCATCGTAAGGAAACGGCCTGTAGATTCAACAACGTATTCAGCGCCAACTTCGTCCCATTTGAGGTTTGCCGGGTCTTTTTCAGCTGTTACGCGGATAGCTTTGCCATTGACGATCAGCTGGCTTTTTTCAACGTCAGCTTCAATAGTACCATCAAAATGGCCATGCATGGTATCATATTTGAGCATATAAGCCATGTAATCAACAGGGCACAAATCGTTAATACCTACGATTTCAATATCGTCGCGAGTCTGTGCTGCGCGGAAAACAAAACGACCAATACGACCAAAACCATTAATACCAACTTTAATCATTGTCGATACACTCCTTTTTACAAAACCCATTATTCAAATATTTAGTATCGTTTTACTTGTCTTACACATTTAGTATGCCATATCGGGTACATTTTTGCAATGCTATGGGCGTTTTATGTCCCACTTTATTTGCAGCACGTGCCGTATTCTCTATTGAATCCGGCAAGCTGCTGCAGCAATCCCTGCATATTCTTTGATAGCTAAACAGGAATGATATAAAATATATGCCTGCGGCACGATAGAATAGACAGACAGATGAAATGAATCACTGGCCCGATAATCACAAGGATACGGCGTAAAGTCCATTTCTTCTCTAGCAAAAAACCGCACAGCCCGCGGCATATGAAAGGCACTGGTAACGACGATAGGATGGTTCCAATTGTTTTTTTGACACAATGCCTTGGGAAACGCAGCATTTTCCGCCGTATTGCGGCTTTTTGCATCTATATAAATCATATCCGATGGTACATCAAGCGATAATAACAGTCTTTTTTCTATTTCCGCTTCGTTGGCATCTCCATCCAGCAAAGCCCCGCCGGATAAAATAATAGGAAGATGCAGTGCTTTTTGCAGACGAAGTGCTGTCAAAAACCGATTGGCTGCCGCTTCCCCGACTTGTCCCGTGCCGTCAAAATCAGGCACACCAGCTCTGGCACCGCCGCCCAGCAAGACAATGACATCCCCTTGCACTTCCTGTGCCGTCGGCTGAGAACACTGCCGTTCCAACGGCCACAGCAATGCATCTCCCACCGGTTCCAGCGACAACGCATACAATACCAGCGTAACAGCAAGCAGTCCTTTGCGTCCCCGGCTCTGATGCCGAAACATATAGATAAGAATCGCAATCAACGCAGCGATAATGCCTCCCAACGGCAAAATCCATAGATATATCCATTTTATAACATATAACATGAAGATACCCCAGCTTTCTTCTGTACTAGTTTTACTCTGTATTACGGCCTTATTATAACACAGTTAGACCTATATGATATAAATTCCTTTTGAAAATTTCCGCACAATATTGCGTCTCCCCCCTTACTAATTCGTGCAAGATATGATATACTGTAATAATCCATGGGGATGTAAAGGTTTCGACGTGGATGGTTGTATCATGAATAGCGAGTCGGGGTTTCATCAGCCCGTAAAACGGTGAACCTTTAAATTAAACGCAAAAGAAGAAAATTTTGCTTTAGCTGCCTAAGGGCGGCTAACGTCTCTTTCTGCTAATCCTGCGGGCAGATTGCAGACGTCACTTAGCGGGATACCCTGCAGCCACTGCTTGAAAGCTGCAGCGGGAAACTCACAAGCTGGAACAGTCTAGTTTGTCCTTGTACGGCAACTGTTCGAGATACCAAACAATGGACTGCACTCGGAGAAGTTCATGGGGCTGCATTTGCGGACAGGAGTTCGACTCTCCTCATCTCCACCATATCATTTGCCGTTGCTCATACATGAAGTAATTCGGCATACGGCTGCAAGCCTATATCACAAAAACCAGCATCTAAGATGCTGGTTTTCTTTTTGTTCAAACTACTAAACAATATTTTATCTTTTAGTTTATCAGAATCATAAACTAAATAAACCGTATAAAAAAAGCAAAAGTCATGACCCTTCTTTACATATCAGTTCATAACTTTTGCTTTTATTGAATCGTTACACATACTACAATTCGTTCGCTTCTGCCAATTTTTGTTTTAATGTCTTCTCTAACTCCAAGAAAACA
>CAVKOP010000031.1:0-16606 GCA_963657835.1 Lachnospiraceae bacterium
CACCCATGGTGGTGTACCCCTTCATGCGGCCCTTACGGTCTCACTCTATATATTATTATAGAATATATAAAGAAATTGTCAATATAAAACAACACATAGAAAGTCAGATAATCGAATATTTTTACAACTTGTAAGTCTATATAGCAACGTGCAATAGCATAATAAAAAAGAGAGAAGACGTAACTATTTGATAGCTTTTGGTTTGCAGCACATAACATTACAGTATTTAAACTCCAGTGATATCAATACATAAATAAGGACAACGGCACGGCATCGATATGATTCATGCCGTTGTTTTGTTACAGCAATATATTATGAAAATGCTAAAAAAGGAGAAACTACAAGCAAGATGCCTGTGATAGTGATGATGTTGAGGGCGATACCTTTGTATTTGTGTAAAAACGGAACTTTATAGACTAAGTATGCCGGAATTAAGCAGCCAATGAGACCAAAAATCGGGCTGGAAATAGAGGTAAAGCTGAGAACCGGTACATTGAGAACAATGGCACCCCAGGATACGAGAATCGCAAAGACGAGGATACCGTATTTGACGAATGTCATGGGAATGCGGTTTTCCGGCAGAAGGCGGCGCAGGATATTGAGGGCAATACCCTGGCAGGATTCACGGAATCCGAGAAAAACACTGAAGTAGGCTGTCATGACGGCAAAAATGTTGAGGAGCAGACTGAATATTTTTAAACTGCTTCCATTGCTTCCTTGAGCAACCATGGCTAGAGCAGAAATGTTCTGCGCATAGGCTGCGACTGCTTCGTCATGATTCATCGAAAGCGTAAAGGATACAGCGTAAAAGAAAACAGATACAAAGAGGATAGCGTAGGCAATATTCATGGCACGCATGGCTTTATAGCGAGCAACTTGAATAGATGTATTGTGGGCACGATAGGAAATGACCATCGGGCTCAGTGTTTGGATAAACAAGATGGATGTCAATGTAAAAGGAAGCATAACGACAGCTTGTTTGATTAAATAGCCTAGGTCAGGAATCGTGCTGATATTGGTAAAGTTCCAATGAGGAATCATAAGAATGCCCAGAAAAATGACGACGCCTAGTTTTAAAAGTACCATTAGAGTGGACACTTTAAACAGTACTTTTTCACCTTGTGCAGAAATAGCGACGAGAATGCAGATAACGGCTAAGCCGTAAAACGGGCTTTTGGAAAGAAGCGTATCTGTTACGCCAAAGGACTGCAGAAATGAAGCACTGTCATTGGTCAACGCCGTCGAATAAACAAAAACCCAGATAATCATCATAATAAAATACAGAATACCTAAGAAAAATCCCCAGTTTTTGCCTAAATACGCGGCTATGACATTGGGGTAATCTTCGCTTTTGGGAGCATCTGCCAAGGTGTTGACAAAAAGCCGTTGAAACAGGTACATAGCCGGATATCCCAGCATAGACGAAAGCAGGAAAACCCACAGGCCGACGAGACCGACCTGTACAGGCAAAAAAACAATGCCGGCACCAATGGACATGCCGATACTCATAATAATCCAGCCCCAGTCCGTGCTGTCAAAGCGAATGGCTTGATTCCACTCTGCAGTTGTCATGCCGGCTTCTTGTGCCAGCGCTGCTGTTTTCATGGGTGTGTTACCTCCTAAACAAAAAATTTATACGATAAAAGAAGAACGTATTTCCCATGCTTTACTGGAAAATATGTCCTTTGCTTGTGGATAGCGTAACATATATTACAAAATTACACAACTATAGAATGTACACTGTAAAAGGACAAATAAACGGGCAAATATTACAAGTAAAAAGATGAAATATTATTCGGAATAAGATACTATTCTTATAAGTTATGGAAAAGATTGCAAGCAGAAATTAAAGAATATAGAGAAAAAACAAAGTGAAAAAAGTTGAAAAAAATTTCTTTTTTTGGTATTCTTTTGAGAAAAACAACTGCGAACAGACAAGGGAGGGGATGTACATGGAATACGATTCTATGGAACGATTGATGGTTTGCCGTAATTTTTTACAGATGCCGCTTGTACAGGCGGTAAACCGATATATGCAGACGAATGAAGAAAAAGAAGTGCCGTATATTGTCAGTCAGCTGGTGCAGTATGCAGAAAGGCACGGCGTATGCGGCAACATTTGGCAGCAGTTTTTGCTGCGAACGTTATGTGACGGTGAAAATACGGCTGCCGTGACGATTGAACAGGTTGGGACATACGGCACGGGGCTGCGGAATGCGCTGGCAATGGATATGAAGGTCCTGTGGCCGTATCTGCACAGTACAGCGAATGACTTGTTTGGCTGTGCGTTTTTAGATGCCTATATGCCGTCGCAACCCAAAGAAGATGCCTGCCTGCATGCACTAGCTCAAGCCATGAAAGCGTGTCAGACAGCTGATGAAGGAACCGATGCCCTGCTGATGCATTATAAGTTGTATGGCCGCGGCAAATTGGCACGCTATATGGCCTTTCGCATTAATTCCCAAAACCGGCTCGTAGGGATTGAAGAATTTCCCCATCTGGCATGGGAGGATTTGATTAGCTACCAGGCCCAAAAAGAAAAACTGCTGCAAAATACGGTGAATTTTATTAAAAACCGCGGCGCCAATAATGTGCTGCTGACAGGTGCCAGAGGGACGGGCAAGTCTACAGCTGTTAAATCGTTGGTTTGGCAGTATCATGAAGCGGGGCTTCGCCTGCTTCAGATTGAACGAGGCCAGTTAGCGGTACTTCCGGGCATCATGGAAAAACTCAGTCTCATTAAAAGCAAAAAGTTCATTCTTTTTCTTGATGATTTATCTTTTGATGAAGACGAAAAAGAATATAAATATCTCAAATCAGCGATTGACGGCGGTGTTACGCCGCAGCCGGACAATGTGCTTATTTATGCGACGTCCAATCGACGCCATTTACTGAAAGAAACTTGGAAAGACCGAAATGATGAAATGGATGAAGTGTATCGTGATGACAGCACCAATGAATCCATTTCCTTATCAGACCGGTTTGGTCTGATTATTCATTATGCTGCGCCGACACAGGATGAATATTTGGCAATTATTGACCATGAACTGCGCAAAGCCGGTGTCGTTCTCGACAAAAAAGATTTGCGCATCCTTGGCGTGCGCTGGGAAATGGAACATTCCGGCCGCAATGGGCGGATTGCCCAGCAATTTGTCAAATGGTATCTTGGCAATACGCAATAAAGGGCAATTAGTTAGGCTAAAAAACGTTTAACGTAATTTTTTTTAGAATATCTCAAAAAAAATTGTTGACAAATTCAAATACTTTTTGTAGAATGTGTTCAAGCTTTTCAAATGAGCCCGCAAAAACGAGCCGGAAAGCGAATGAATAGAAAAAATCTGATGATGGGAAAGAGTAGTTAGTTCAAGTCAATTTTCAGAGAGCTGATGGCCGGTGTAAATCAGCAGTTGCGAACGAACGAAAATCATCCCGGAAGAGAAGTGCTGAAGCAGCGTGTTAAGCACTGACGATTTTTCCACGTTATAGGAAACGCGTATGTTGGTACGTTGTAGAGAGCCTGAAATCAGTAATGGTTTTGGGAATCAGGGTGGTATCGCGGAATTGTACTCCGTCCCTCAGCAGAGGGACGGAGTTTTTTTGTTGGCCTCTGTTGACAAATCTCTAAATCCCAACGAGATAAATTATTTTTTATACTCAAAAGGAGATATGTTATTATGGCAAAAGTATTTTATGATCAAGATGTAAACTGGGACGTAATGAAAGGCAAAAAAGTTGCTGTTGTTGGTTATGGCAGTCAGGGACATGCCCATGCGCTGAACTTGAAAGAAAGCGGCGTCGATGTCGTCGTCGGTTTGTATAAAGGCAGTAAATCTGTAGAAAAGGCAAAAGCTGCCGGTTTGGAAGTAAAAACGGTTGCAGAAGCAGTAAAAGAAGCAGACGTTACGATGGTTTTAATTCCAGATGAAAAACAGGCTGATGTCTATAAAACAGAAATTGGGCCGAATCTGAAATCCGGCAGTGCTTTGGCATTTGCTCATGGCTTCAACGTTCATTTCAAACAAATCGTTCCGCCGGCTGATGTAGACGTATTCATGGTTGCACCAAAAGGTCCGGGTCATCTTGTTCGCCGCACCTTTGTAGAAGGCGGCGGTGTACCGGATGTATTTGCTGTCGAACAAGACGCTACAGGCAAATGCTTTGACCTCGCCTTGGCATATGCCCGCGGTATCGGCGGTACGCGTGCCGGCGTTATCCAGACGACCTTCCAGGAAGAAACGGAAACAGACCTCTTTGGTGAACAAGCTGTTCTCTGCGGCGGTATCTGCCAGCTCATCACTAACGGTTTTGAAACATTGTGCGAAGCAGGCTATCAACCGGAAATCGCATATTTTGAAACCTTCCATGAAATGAAACTGATCGTTGACCTCATGTATGAAGGCGGCATGGCCAAGATGCGCAAATCCATCAGTGACACTGCTGAATACGGTGATTACACTGCCGGCCCGAAAGTCGTTACACAGGAATCCAAAGCGGCTATGAAGAAAGTGTTGAGCGATATTCAAGACGGCACCTTTGCTAAAGATTGGCTCCTCGAAAACAAAGCCGGCGGCCGGGCTCATTTCTTGGCAATGCGCCGTCAGCACGCAGAACATCCGTTGGAACAAGTTGGCGAAAAACTTCGTGCTATGATGCCGTGGCTCCATAATAACGATCAGAACGACTAATTACTAGTATACAGAGCCTCCTGCAGGAGGCCCTGTGATTTTAAAGAGGTGAAAGAATCTATGAAAATGACTGGCGCACAAGCAGTAATTGAAAGCTTGAAACGTGAAGATGTACAAGTCGTCTTCGGCTATCCCGGCGGCTCGGTACTGACTTTGTACGATGAATTATACAAAGCAAAGTTCCCGCATATTTTGACGGGACACGAACAAGGAGCTGTCCATGCGGCGGACGGCTATGCAAGAGCAACAGGAAAGACCGGCGTATGCTTTGCTACGTCAGGGCCTGGTGTCTGCAATATGGTTACGGGGATTGCGACAGCCAACATGGATTCGATTCCTCTTGTGGTTATCAGCGGACAGGTAGCTACGCCGCTTATTGGGCGGGATTCCTTTCAAGAGGCCGATATTTCCGGCATTACAACGCCGATTACCAAACACAATTATTTAGTAAAGAATGCAAAAGACTTGCCGCGCGTGTTGAAAGAAGCCTTTTATATTGCGGCGACAGGCAGACCCGGTCCGGTACTCGTCGATGTTGCTAAAGATGTATTTGATACGCCGTTTGACTATGAATATCCTGAAACGGTGCATCTGCGCGGGTACCAGGGATGTCATGTCGGCAATGAAGAAGATGTCGCATGTGCCGTGGAAGCGATTGAAAAGTCAAAGCGCCCTGTCATTTTGACTGGCGGCGGTGTAGTGCTTTCCAATATGTCGGACCGGCTCAAGCATATTGTTCAGCAAATGCATGTCCCCGTCGTTACGACGCTGATGGGCAAAGGAACCGTTCCGGATACGTATGATGCTCATTTGGGAATGGTCGGCATGCATGGCTCATATGCTGCCAATATGGCTGTAACAAAATGCGATTTATTGGTAGCAATTGGGGCCCGGTTTGACGACCGCGTTACGGGTGATGTCGAAAACTTTGCTCCCAATGCTAAGATTGTCCATTTTGACATCGATAAAGTAGAAATCAATAAAATTGTCCATGCGGACATCAGTGTCAACGGTGACCTTCGCTGGTCGCTGCCGCTGCTGGATGAAAAACTGGCAGCTCATGAAACCCATTTGGCAGAACGATACGGAGAATGGCGGGCGCAGGTTTTGGCAATGAAAGCTGCCCATCCGTTTGCTACACGGGATTTGCCGGACGCTGTTTCGCCGCAGAAATTGTTTGAAGCAGTACAGACATGGACCAATGAAGATACCTTTTTTGTTACAGACGTAGGCCAGCATCAGATGTGGGCGGCACAGTTCTGCCAAGTAACAAAGCCGCGCCATTTCCTTACCTCCGGTGGTTTGGGGACTATGGGATATGGCCTGCCGGCAGCAATGGGAGCCAAAGTAGGCTGTCCTAAGCAGCAAGTCGTTTTATTTACCGGCGACGGCAGCATTATGATGAACTGTCAGGAATTTGCCACACTGCATAAATACGGTATTGATGTCAAAGTCATCGTCCTTCATAATCGTGTCCTAGGGATGGTCAATCAGTGGCAGCGCATGTTCTACAACGGTCATTATGCAGAATCTGTATTGGATAGAAATCCTGATTTAACGCATGTATCCGGCGCGATGGGTGTGCCTGGCTTTGCCGTTCATAAACCGGAAGAATTGGCCGACGGCTTAAAGAAATTGTTTACGACAGAGGGCGCTGCGTTGTTGGATGTCTTTATTCCTGCCGATGAAAATGTATATCCCATGGTACCGGGCGGCAAACGACTGGATGAAATGGTGTTAGGAGGAGATGCACAATGATGAAACAGCATTTGGCTATCTTAGCCGATAATAAACCGGGCGTATTGACACATGTTGCCGGCCTTATCAGCCGCCGTGCCATTAACATTGAGTACATCAATGCCGGCTATACGGAAGAACCGGATGTAACGCGTATCAACATCGTCGTATCCGTTGAAAATCGCTGGGAGCTGGATCAGGCTGTCAATCAGCTGGCCAAACTCATTGATGTTATCAAGGTCGTCAACTTAGATGATGCGCCGTTTGTCAGCTATGAATTGGCTATGATCAAAGTAAAATGTGAAACACCGACAGTGCGCGAAGAATTGACGAATATTGCTCATCTTTTTCATGCCAAAGTAGTAGACGTGCAGAAAAAATCCCTCATATTCCGCTTGACCGGCAGGGAAGACCATATTGAAGCCTGCCTTCATATGCTGGAAGATTATGAGATTATTGAAATTGCCCGTACAGGACAAATTTCCCTTTCCCGTGGGATGACGCCTGTTAAGCAAATGTAATATAATGAATGTATTCATAGTTAAAATGCTGCAAAAGAAAGGAAGACTAACTACATGCGAAGTGACGTTGTAAAAAAAGGTATTACCCGCACAGCTCATCGTACATTATTCCACGCTATGGGCTATTCTGATGAAGATTTGCAAAAACCGTTAATCGGCATTGTCAATTCTTTTAATGAAATCATTCCAGGGCATATGCATCTGCGTGAAATTGCCCAAGCTGTCAAACTGGGGGTTGCGGCAGCAGGCGGCACGCCGATTGAATTCCCTGCTATTGGTATTTGTGACGGCATCGCCATGGGACATAATGGCATGAAATATCCGCTTGCCAGCCGTGAACTCATCTGCGACTCCATCGAAGCAGTGGCCAATGGACATGCGTTTGATGGACTGGTCATGATTCCGAACTGCGATAAAATCGTACCGGGCATGCTTATGGCTGCCGGTCGCGTCAATATCCCGACGGTCGTCGTCAGCGGCGGCCCGATGCTGGCTGGGCGCCATAAAGGCAAAGACATCAGTGTCAGCACGATGTTTGAAGCAGCAGGCAAAGTAGAATCCGGACAGATGACGCAGGAAGAAATGACGGAAATGGAATTTCAGGCATGTCCGGGCTGCGGTTCTTGCTCCGGGCTGTTTACTGCCAATACGATGAACTGCATGACAGAAGTACTGGGCATGGGCCTTCCGGGCAATGGTACGATTCCGGCTGCATATTTTGGCGCACGCCGTATTTTGGCTAAAAAAGCCGGTGCAGTCATTATGGATTTAGTCAAAAAAGATATTAAACCCCGCGATATCATGACGATGGAATCCTTTGAAAACGCGATTGCTGTCGATATGGCAATTGGTGGTTCTACCAATACCGTTCTCCATTTACCGGCCATTGCTCACGAAGCAGGCATTGATTTACCGCTGCAAAAATTTGATGAAATCAGCCGTAAAGCTGCCTATATCTGCAAAATGAGCCCAGGCGGCACGTATCATATGCAGGACCTCAACGAAGCCGGCGGTATTTGTGCTGTTATGAAAGAATTGACCAAACTCAACATTATTCATACAGATGCCAAAACTGTTACCGGCACGATTGGCGAACGCATTGCCAATGCGCACAACGAACGGCCGGAAGTACTGCACAGTGTCGAAAATGCGTATATGAATAAAGGCGGTATTGCTATTTTGACAGGTAATTTGGCTCCTGACGGCTCGGTTATCAAAGAAAGCGCTGTCGAACCGGATTTGCTTACCTACACAGGTACGGCTAAATGCTATGACTCGGAAGAAGACGCCATCAAAGCGATCATTGGCGGTGAAATCAAAGAAGGGCACGTCGTTGTTATTCGCTATGAAGGACCAAAAGGCGGTCCGGGCATGCGTGAAATGCTCAATCCGACGGCTGTCATTACCGGCATGGGCTTGAAAGTAGCTCTGCTTACGGACGGCCGTTTCAGCGGTGCCAGCCGCGGCGCCTGCATCGGCCATATTTCCCCGGAAGCCATGGAAGGCGGCCCGATTGCCTTGATTCATGACGGCGATACGATTTCTATTGATATTCCCAATCGTAAATTACAGCTCGAAGTCAGTGATGAAGAACTGGCAAAACGCAAAGCTGCATGGAAGCAGCCTGAACCGAAAGTTAAGACAGGATATTTGTCCCGTTACGCTCGTCTCGTAACATCTGCGAATACAGGTGCTGTCTTGAAATAATCCAAGAGATAAACGCATACGAGGGGGCCTGTCCGAGACAGGTCCCCTTTGTATACATATATATAATAGAGTAGAAAGGTCGTATAAACGATGAAAAAGGTATGTGCCTTGATTGGCAAATATTTTGGTATTCTTGCCGTAGTGTTCCTTATTTTGGGGATGACAACGCCTGACAGTTTTAAATGGGTGTTGGGAAAAATCGGCGATATTTCTGTATTAAGCTTATTGCTGGGCGTAGTTATGTTTGGCATGGGCACGACGCTGAGTCTGCATGATTTTGCACTGGTGCTCAAACGGCCGCGTGATGTATTCTTTGGTGCCTGCGCACAGTATTTTGTCATGCCGTTTTTGGCGTATGTATTATCTACCTTATTCCAGTTAGATCCGGCACTGACTGTCGGTGTTGTCTTGGTCGGCACCTGCCCTGGCGGCACGTCTTCCAATGTCATTACCTTCATGAGTAAAGGGGACTTAGCCTTATCCGTCACAATGACCAGTGTTTCCACCGTCATTTCACCGATTATGACGCCGCTTCTTACGTATTTGATTATTGGACAGCGAGTAGCTTTTGACCCTGTAGGCATGTTTATTTCTATTTTGCAGATTGTTATCTTTCCTATTTGCCTGGGTTTGGCTGTCAAATATTTTCTGCCAAAATTGGCCGCTACGGCAACGGATTACCTGCCGGCCGTATCTTCCTTAGCTATTTCCTTCCTCATCGCCGGCATCATTGGTGCCAGCCGCAACGCTATCCTTTCCAGTTCTGGCGTTATCCTGCTTGTTGTCATTCTTCACAACTGCCTGGGTTATGCCCTTGGCTTTGCCATCGGCCATTTCTGCGGCATGAGTTGGAAGAAAATGGTTGCCTTGTCCATTGAAGTCGGCATGCAGAATTCCGGCCTGGCAACAGGGCTTGCCAAAGCACATTTTGCAGCCCTGCCAATGGCTGGCGTACCCGGTGCTGTCTTTAGTGCATGGCATAACATTTCCGGCGCCGTATTAGCGTATTTATACGTTAATTTCCTCAACAAACGGTTTGATTCTGACTATCAAGACGACGCAAAAACGGCCAACGCGCTCCCCAATGCAGGTCATTAAGGAAACGATGTAAATAAAACAGAAAAAAAGAGTTGCTGCATGAAGAAAAAATCTTTGTACAGCAACTTTTTTTGTTAAGGATATATAGTATTTATTTTATTTGCGGTTTGAATGTGATAGAATCGGGAGCTAAGGTGCTGCGCAGAAATTTTTGGCAGCATTTAAAAAACGCTCATTCTGTACTGGATATACCGGTGAGAAGGGTTTATCATACATTTCCTTCTATATGGATGTGTTTTATCTTAACATCTGTAATTCGTTTATATCGTACTTGTTATTTCGTGACTGGTTGATTATAATCATAAGTGTAGTGAGAAAATTACAATAACATATGTGCGTACTGAAATGGAGGAATAGACCATGACGAAAGAAACATTGGAATTTGTAATTGCTAAAACCAAAGAACTGATGGCAGCTTCCACCTGCAGCAAAGAAGCCAAAGATGCGGCACAGGCTTGGCTTGATGCTGTAGGAACAGCTGGTGAAGCGGAAGAAACTAAAAAATACATCGCAGAACTGGAAGCCGATATTGTTACTATTGACGGCTTGATTGCGTTTGCCGGCTCTGATGCAGGTAAACGCGTATTTGGCGCAGACAAAGCATCTAATGTAGTCGAACAGGCTAAAAAAGCGAAAGCAAATGGTGCAGCGTATTGTTTCTGCCCGGCGTGCCAGGCTGTAGAAGCTATTCTCAGCAAGAAAGCAGAAATGGTAAAAGCATAGTAAATAAGGCTGATTTTTTATAAACGCAGTGCCGTTTTAAACGATGGCTGGGTACTGCGTTTATTTTTTTATGAAAGATAGAATGCCTGGCAGTAGTCTACCATAGCATGCGTCTTATATGAAACGGATACTATATTACATCTCGATGCAGAATCGTTGGCTTTTTAGGAGATGCTGTATGGTACATAGTGTACGATAAAAATCGTATCGGTATAGAGGGGGACTGAATATGAGGGAAAACGATATGTCTATTCGAGTAGCGACGCCGGAAGATGCGGCTGATTTGGTACGGATTTATGCGCCGTATGTTCAAAAGACGGCCATTACTTTTGAGTATGATGTGCCGACGGTGGCAGCATTTAAACAACGCATTTTGCATACGCTGGAAAAGTATCCTTATTTTGTAGCAGAAATGGCAGGACGGCCTGTAGGCTATGCCTATGCCGGGCCGTTTCAAGAACGGAAAGCCTATGACTGGGCCGTAGAGGTGTCGATTTATGTATCGCAGCAGCATAAAAAACAAGGAATCGGGCGCTGTTTGTATGGCATGCTGGAGAAAACGCTGCAGCGGCAGGGCTTTTTGAATGCCAATGCTTGTATTGCTTATCCGAAGGTGGAAGATAAATATTTGACGCAGGACAGTATTCGATTTCATCAGCACATGGGCTATACATGGGTTGGCGAGTTTACAAAATGCGGCTATAAGTTTGACCGCTGGTATGACATGGTTTGGATGGAAAAAGAAATCGGCAGGCATCATGCTCATCAGGCAACACCGATTCCTTTTTCGGCATTGCATTTAGACATATAAAAAACGAGACAGAGCAGTGTGAAAGCTGTTCTGTCTCGTTTTTTTGCGATAGGTTATATAGCAAGGGGATGCGCTGCCGTAATGATTTTGGCGCCGCCGTCTGTCGTTTTGGTTGGCAGGGCAGTCGGAGAGCCAGGCAGTCCTTCAATATCCGTAGGAATCCGTTTGTACGGCAGTTTTTCCATAATTTGATCCATGGCCCGCGTGAGAACATCATAGGGATTGTTCAGAATAGACGCGGATTCACGGTCAAAACCGCGGGAGCTGTAACGTTTGAAGGTCCCCTTTTGGCTGTCATACGCATAGACTGTAAAGTAATACGCATATTCGGTTATCAGCTCGTCGTCGTAATGGAAAAAGAGCGTATACTGCCGCCACTGCCAGGTACGGACGACAGGAACCAGGATGACATCAGCATGATACGTTTCTGCCAACGTGCGCAGTTTGTCCTCTGTAATATCTTGCGGAGACAGGCAATCTTCTGACTGCAGACGGTCCCAATAAGGAATGCGGAATGGCTGCATCAGGCGATGGGTCATATAGTTGGTGACTTCGTCCTGCCGCGTCGTATTGACGATAAGCACAGAACGCATGTGGTCGAACCGAGGCCCTTCTGCAAAGGCTGTCATGCTCATGATAACCAACAGGATGACAAGCAGGATACTCTTTTTCATGGCGACTCCCTCCGATTAGAAATTTCCGTTATCGTTTAGTAAAGGCCGGGTATTATCGGCTTTGGGAATGTATTGTTCCAAATTTGCCAGCATAGCGTCTTTATCCATTGGCAGCGTACCGCCGACAGGAAGCAGGTTGGAGACGTGGTTGCTGCGGAAAATACAAGGACGGCTCATTTCGGTGTGACGAAGAATCATGTCCAGTTCTTCTAAGAAACCGCGGGCCGTAAGCGGCGTAAATTTGCCAAAGACGACATCCTGATATAATGGCGCATCGCCGGGAATAATCAAAGACAGGGCGCTGAGCATAGTCGGATTGATGGCAGAAACCACTTCGGCAGTGTGCAGGGCATGTTCTTTGGTTCGTTCCTGGCCGCCTAGTCCTAGCAAAATCATGGTAGATAATTTCATGCCAGCAGCTAATGCTTTTTTACCGGCCTGAATAGTCAAGGCGCCAGTCGTTCCTTTTTTGACATGGCGCAGCACTTCGTCGTCACCGCTTTCAATTCCCATATACAGAATGCCCAAGCCGGCTTCACGAAGACGTTTTAAATCTTCTAGTGATTTTCTGTTTAAATCAGCCGGTGTGGCATAAGCCCCGATGCGGGTAATATTAGGGAATGTACTATAACATTTGTGAAGAATATGAATTAAATCATCGGTCGGCAAGACGAGAGCGTCACCGTCGGCCAGGAAAATCCGGCGGATAAAGGGATATGCTGCAGCCCCTCGTTCAATAATTCCGTCGATTTCTTCTAAAGAGCGTACCCGGTATTTGGATGCCTTGTACATGGTGCAAAATGTGCACATATTATGAGAACAGCCAATCGTTACGCGTAAAATAAAACTGCGCGCTTCGCTGGGCGGTCTGAATACTAAACCTTCTGCATTATCAATTAACATGAAAACTCTCCTTTCTCTGCCTTTATTATACACAGTTTGGCAGGAATAGGTAAATACCTTTAGATAGAAAAATTTTGCATACCGACTAATACGTTTTACTTCTTAAAAATATTAAGTTAAATGTTTAACTGAAAAGAAAAATACGAATAAAATATTAAAAAATTATTGACTTATCTGAAAAATGCCGCTATAATAAAGCTCAACAAATACAAAACAGTGTTGATTGGGAGTAGTAATATCGCAGCCGAACGTACAGAGACCTGCTGGCAGCTGAGAAGCAGGATGGAAACTCGATATGAAGTCGCCCAGGAGCAGCTGTCCGAAAGCGGAATGCCGTGAGTAGACACAGCCGGCAGGCAGCCGTTATCCTGCCAGGCATTGCATGGAATATCCGGAGATGCTTACAAAGTGGCCATGGACATGGCAAAAAGAGTGGTACCGCAGAGTAATATACTTTGTCTCTTGATGTAGGAGACAGAGTATTTTTTTTTCGGCCAATCAAAACCGTTTAGTTATTTGTGATTCGATTATTTTATTACGTATTGTTATGGAAAGGACAGGATAGTTATGATGGATCTGATTGGAAAGTTAAGCGGTTTTGTTGGTAAAAATCTGACATACATCGTGTTTTTAGTTGTCATTTGGGCTTATTTTATGCCGAATGCGTTTTTATGGGCTGTACCGCATACCGTATTGCTGCTGGGCGTTATCATGTTTGGCATGGGCATGACGCTGCATGCCAAAGATTTTAAATTGATTGTACAACGACCCAAAGAAGTAATGATTGGCTGCATTGCGCATTATACGATTATGCCGCTGCTGGCATATGCTTTGGTTATTGCCTTTGAAATGCCGCCGGAACTGGCTGTCGGCATGGTTCTGTTGGGCTCCTGCCCGAGTGGCACGGCATCCAATGTTATGGGCTTTTTAGCAAAAGCCGATGTGCCCCTGTCTGTTTCCATTACGACGTGTTCCACACTGCTTGCACCTATTATGATGCCTTTTATCGTTTGGGCATTGGCTGGTCAGTGGGTTGAAGTTTCTTTTATGGCCATGGCGATGACGGTTATGAAAGTTATTTTGATTCCGTTAGTATTGGGGCTTATCGTTCATCGTATGATGGGGGAAAAACATGTTGCTTCCTTGTCTAAAGTATTGGTTTTGATTTCTGCTTTTGGCGTTTTAGTTATTGTTGGCGGCGTTATTGCTATCAACGGACCGAAAATTTTGGAATTAGGCGCTTTCATTGTTATCATGGTTTTGCTGCACAACCTCGGTGGATTCCTCATTGGCTACTTCGTTACAGGAAAACTGGGTTTGGGCAAAAAACAGCAGCATTCCGTTACATTGGAAGTCGGTATGCAGAATGATGCCTTGGCTATTTCACTGGTATCTGTATTCTTTGCGCCGGCTGTAGCGATTCCGGCCGCAGTAGGTGCTGCGATTCATCAGATTACAGGCTCTATTTTGGCAAGTATTTTTGCCCGGCATATGGATAAGATAGAACAACGGGAACAGGAAAAACAGCAGACATTAGCTGAAGCTGCTGTTCCGACACAGCACTAAGATAAGAGATAAAGAGTTTGAAACTAATGGTTTCTGATGTATAATATCAGTACTGCAAACTATAAAACTGTAAACTAAAAAAAGGCTTGTCGCTTCATGCGACAGCCTTTTTTAGTTTACCCAACACGTTAAACGTTGGTTTTTATCTATCCCCCGATAGAGATAATTTACTTTTCATCCATAATCGCTTCCGGTCCTCTGTCACCGGTACGAATACGGACAGCATCGCTCAGTTCGTACACAAAGATTTTGCCGTCCCCTGGCTTACCTGTTTTGCAAACTCGCTGTGCTACTTCAATGACTTTTTCTACCGGTACTTCACAAATGACCGTTTCTACTTTTATCCCCGGAAGCAGATTGATGTTGTATTTTTGTCCCCGATAGACTTCGACGTATCCTTTTTGCAGACCGCAGCCGAATACTTGGCTGACTGTCATGCCCAAAACGCCGATTTCATTGAGCGAATCTTTTAATTCTTCCAGCTTGCTCGGCCGTGTAATGATTTCTACTTTCGTAATTTTGCGCTGCATAGCAAGCACCTCCTATCGTTTATAAGGTATGTGTTTTTACACCAATGTCTTCAATCGTAGAAGCCTGGCTTGTAATGGAATTGAAAGAAGAATCAAACGGGCTTCCGGCAGACATCAACGCATGGTTGTAAGCACGTTCACCATGTTCGGTGATATCCAGCCCTGTAATTTCTTCGTTCTTGTCTGCGCGCATATGAGTAAAGGCGTTGACGATTTTGTACAAGATAATCGTACCGACAATGGCAAACGCATATGCGACGAAGGTGGAAATAATTTGAGCAAATAATAAATGAGTTTCCCCATAAAATAGGCCGTTGGCACCATCCGGATTGATTTCCGTAGTAGCCCAAAGACCGGTAGCGATAGAGCCCCAAGTACCGCCAAGACCGTGAATACCGAACGCATCAAGAGAATCATCATACCCCAGTTTTGCTTTTAATGCCGCAACCGCAAAGTAGCAAAGCACGCCGCCGATTGCCCCAATGATAATAGCCGGAATAGGAGCGACAAAGCCTGCTGCCGGCGTAATGGCAACCAAGCCTGCGATGCAGCCGGAAGCCGCACCGAGAATGGTCGGTTTGCCGTTTAATATCCATTCGACGACAACCCAGGAAACTGTAGCAGCGGCAGCGGCCCCCTGCGTAGCAATAAATGCACTGGCAGCCAGACCGTTAGCCCCTAAGGCACTGCCGGCATTGAAGCCGAACCAACCAAACCATAAGAGCGTAGCCCCCAATACGGTCATCGGCAGATTGTGCGGCATCATAGGAATTTTCCCCAAGCCGTGGCGTTTGCCTAAAAGAATGCATAATGTCAAACCGGAAACGCCGGAAAGAATATGGATGACGAGGCCGCCGGCAAAATCCAAAGCCCCCAGTTTAGCAAGGAAACCGCCGCCCCATACCCAATGAGCCATAGGATTGTAAATAAACACTGCCCATAACAGGATGAAAATAGCGAATGCGTGGAATTTGACCCGTTCTGCAAAAGCACCTGTAATTAACGCCGGCGTAATGACGGCAAACATGCATTGAAACGCTACAAAAGCAAGTTCCGGAATTGTGCCGTTTTCCAACACAGACATGCCGATGCCGGATAACCCTACTTTATCCAGCGAACCAATGAAGCCGCTGATATCCGTACCAAACGTCATTGCATAGCCAAGAATAATCCATTCAACAGAAATCATAGCAACAATAAAAAAGCTTTGCATAATGGTCGTCAGTACATTTTTATCGCGAACCATGCCGCCGTAGAAAAAGCCAAGGCCTGGTGTCATAATAAATACTAAAGCCGCACTAATCAAAACCCAAGCCGTGTCACCGGCATCAATCGCACCAGGCTCAGCGGCAAATGCTGTCGGTGCAGCCATCAGCATGCACGGCAGGGTCAATCGTAATATAGACCATAGTTTTTTCATCATCATCATCCCCTCGAAAAGAATAAAAAAAGTGTCCGAGAGATACATCCCCTCAAATGTATGCTCTCAAGACACCCTTGTCTTTTGGATATTATGTTGTATCAATAGAAAAAAAACAGAAAAGCCCTTACGAATCAGGTACCATGACTCCGTAAGGGCTTCATTGCCATATGTATTCTATTGATGTAATTAATTATAGTGGCATAAATGGAAATTGTCAATTAATTTTTT
>CAVKOP010000032.1:0-16472 GCA_963657835.1 Lachnospiraceae bacterium
ATTTTTGCTGTACATCGTATTCGGCTTGGTCAACACGGCAATGAACGCTGCTCACTAGGCATATAGGGAGATTCATGTATGGAACATGTATTGGATATCATCATGATACCCGTTCAAGTAATCATTGTTTTTTATACACTGTATTACTTTATATTGGCTATGTTTGGCCTTATCAAGCGAAGAGAAAAAATAACTGCGGCACCCAAAAACACCTTTGCAGCTGTTATTTGCGCACATAATGAAGAAGCGGTCGTCGGGCAGCTGATTGATAATCTTAAAGAACTGCACTATCCCAAAGACATGTATGACGTGTATGTCGTAGCGGACAACTGTACAGACCATACAGCTGAAATATGCCGGCAGCACGGTGCTATTGTCAAAGTCCGGACCAACACGGAAGAAGTCGGTAAGGGCTATGCGCTGGATTGGATGTTTTCGCAGATGCTGGCGCAGGAAAAACAGTACGATGCCTTTGTCGTTTTCGATGCCGATAATTTGGTGCATCCTGAGTTTTTGCGTGAAATGAACAATCACCTCTGCAAGGGAGAACAAGTCATTCAGGGCTATATGGATGCCAAGAATCCGACAGATACTTGGATTGCCGGCACGTTTTCCATTGCGTTTTGGCTGATTAACCACATGTGGCATCTGGCCAAATACAACATCGGCTTATCGACGGCCTTGGGCGGTACGGGCATGTGCATTGCGACGGATATTGTCCGCAAATACGGTTGGGGCTGCGACTGCCTGACAGAAGACATGGAATTTTCCATGAAAGTCTTGCTGGAAGGCGTACGCACCTGCTGGGCTCATGATGCGATTATTTATGATGAAAAAGCCTTGGGGTTTATGCAGTCGTGCCGCCAGCGCAAACGCTGGGCACAGGGGCAATGTGACTGCGGCGAACGGTTTATTCCCAAGCTGTTTGCCCGCGGCATCAAGACCGGCAATATTCGCATGCTGGACGGGATTATTACGCTGTCACAGCCGTTTTTTATGATGATGTCCACGCTCTATGCCGTCATGGCCTATATCAATTCGTATATTCCGCTGTACACCAATATTTTGTATCAGATTGTACCGGTACAGATGTGGACCGTTATCGGTGTAGGACAGTATCTGATTCCGGTCATTGTGTTGCTGCAAATCAAGGTTCCCCTTAAATCCTGGGCGTATCTGATTGTCTATCCGCTGTTTATGTACAGTTGGATTCCTGTCAATTTTCTGGGATTTAAAGACCGTCATAAAATGAAATGGAGCCATACCGTGCACACGCGGGCGGTTTCCTATGACAGTGCGGCTTTACTTCGTAAGGAGAATAAAAAATAGATGCATATTTTACTAACCAATGATGATGGCGTGCGGGCGCAGGGACTGCAGATACTCAAACGCGAATTGGCTGCCTGCGGGCATCGGCTGACAATAGCGGCACCCAATGGACAGCGCAGTGCCGCGTCTCATTCCATGTCGATTAACAAGCCTTTATATTGCCGGGAAATGGCACAGGACGATGCCAAAATTCGTGAAATCGCCATATCCGGCACGCCGGTAGACTGCGTAAAAATGGCCATGGAGTATTTTTTGGTCAAAGACCGGCCGCAGCTGCTTATTTCCGGCATCAACAACGGCTATAATCTGGGCAGTGATGTTCTGTACTCCGGTACAGTTTCCGCTGCGATGGAAGGGCCGTATTATCAAATACCGGCTATTGCTGCTTCTATGTACCCAATGGACGCAGACCGCTGTGCCCAGACGGCGCATCTTATACAGCAGCTGATAGAAAAAGTAATCATCAAAGGAAAATTCCCAGGTATCCTCAATGTCAACGTGCCGCCGCAGGGAGATATTTCGTTGGGCAATATTCGCGTAGTGCCGCAGACCGTTCAGATTTATCACAATGTCATCGAACCGCGGAAAGACAAAGACGGCAGTATTTGCTATCATATTGTCGGCGATATTGATATGGACGGGGCACCGGACAACAGCGACGTGGCAGCTATTCGGCACGGCCACATTGCCGTTACACCGCTGAAATGGCAGCAGACTGCCATGGCGGCGATTGACGATATAAAAATTTGTTTGTAGCCTATGGAAGTGATTCATCATGCAGTTATGCTGTGCGTGAATCACTTTTTTGCTGCCGCAAAATATTTTTTAAAATTTTTATATCCTGCATATTTGGTATAATTTTTAGAAAATACAATAAATTTTAAAATAATTTTACAAATATCCCCCTAACATCTTTATAAATTTTTGCATCCTCTGCGTGCAAATGTCCATTCACAATACATTTTTGTAAGAAAGGGGGTTGCAAAATAGAAAAAGATAGCGTATAATTCCAATCAAATCACATAGCAAGTGGACGAAGTACATGGGAGAAGGTCACATGACCTACCGAAGGAGTTAAACTCTCAGGTGCCCAGTGGGCAGGACCGTGTACAGACACGACTCTGGAGAGTCCCTAATCGGGCGCCGAAGGTGCAAGGATGAGAAATTTCTTTCCCAATCTCTCAGGCAAAAGGACAGAGGATAGCATCGATATAATTTTTTATTTGGTATGCTGTTTTTTATGGACCTATCTTCAGAGGATATGCTGATGATAGGTTTTTTTGTATTTATTTATAAAATATACAGTGTAAAGGGGTAAGGGATTATGTTGGAAACGTTGAATGCGATTGACAGTTTTGTGTGGGGGCCGCCATTATTGGTGCTGCTGATTGGGACGGGCCTGATGCTGACAGTTCGTTTGCATTTACTGCAAGTAGTGAGACTGCCGCGTGCGTTGAAACTTATTTTTACAGCCAAAAACCAAGGCGACGGCGATGTAGACAGCTTTAAAGCACTCTGCACGGCATTGGCTGCTACCGTGGGCACCGGCAACATTGTCGGTGTTGCGACAGCGATTCATGCCGGCGGTCCCGGGGCGATTTTCTGGATGTGGATGGCAGCTTTCGTCGGTATGGCTACCAAATATGCCGAAGGCTGTCTGGCAGTCAAATACCGTACCGTTGATAAAAACGGCGATATTTCCGGCGGCCCGATGTATTATATCGAAAACGGCTTGGGCAAAAAATTTAAGCCGCTGGCATTCTTGTTTGCTTTCTTCGGCGTTCTCGTTGCCTTCTTTGGCATTGGTACGTTTGCACAGGTCAATTCCATTGTAGAAATCATGAATTTGGCAACCAACGTGCCTGTTGAATATACAGCCGTGGTCTTGACCATCGTTGTCGCAGCCGTTACGATTGGCGGCCTGCAGTCTATTTCCAAAGTAGCTTCCAAAATCGTTCCGGCCATGGCTATCGTCTATGTGATTTCTACCGTAGGATTTTTGATTGCTTTTTATGACAAAGTACCGGCAGCCATTGAACAGATTATTGTCTGCGCCTTCACACCGACAGCTGCTGCCGGCGGCTTCCTGGGAGCTACGGTTCTCATGGCGATGCGCAACGGCGTAGCACGCGGCGTATTCTCCAATGAATCCGGCTTGGGCAGTGCCCCGATTGTCGCAGCAGCGGCCAAAACCAAATGGCCTGCTGAACAAGGTCTTATTTCCATGACGGGTACGTTTATTGATACGATTATTATCTGCACATTGACCGGCTTGGTCATCGTAGTCAGCGGCGCTTGGACCGGGGATTTGAACGGCGCAGCTCTCACAAACTCGGCATTCCTGCAGGCATATCCGGCTTGGGGAAGCATGATTCTCTGCATTGGATTGACCTTGTTTGCCTTTACGACTATTCTTGGTTGGAACTACTATGGTGAACGCTGCGTAGAATATCTCGTCGGCGTCAAAGGCATCATGCCGTACCGTGTTATTTTTATCGTTCTCGTCGCCTGCGGCGCTTTCATTAAACTGGATGTCATCTGGGTATTGGCTGATATTGTAAATGGCTTGATGGCGATTCCAAACTTGATTGCCCTGATTGGCTTGAGCGGCGTCGTCGTAGCAGAAACGAAAAAATACTATGCACATTTGAAAGAACAGGAACTGGCTGAAACAGTAGAAGAAAAAGTGACAGCAGGTCACTAGATAGGGGATTACAGGGGCTAGCACGATATATACGAAAGAAGGGAATGGTACATGAAATTTTTCATCAGCATGTATCATTCCCTTTTTTCAAAAGGGTTACGTTTGATATGGGTAGTTTAAAGAAAATATTTTCATTTTATAACAGCAGTAGTATACACTGCAAACCAAAAGGGGCTTGTCGCTTTGTGCGACAGCCCCTTTTGGGTAAATCGTCCGGCATACATTATGTCAGGCGCTGCGCAGCATACACAGTGGGATAAAGAAAAAATGATAAACAAAAAAATCCCATAAAAATAGGTTAACAAAAATATATGGCCTCGCTGCCGTTCCTGTGGTATACTTAAAGTAAATAAACGGATTGCGGATTTTGTATTATAAAAATATATTTATAGGTGGAATGTTATGTATCACTATCATTTTAAAATCACTGTCTTGAGCAGTGACAACGGGTTATACAAGAAAGTCGCGGCGCTGCCGTCGTTGGCAGGGTTTACCAATGAAGTGAGTTGGACTGATAAAATAGACGCTTCGCTGCAGGCGGCAGATCTTTTGATTTGTGCTGCACCTGCCAATGTGTTGGAACAAGCCCTGGAACTGTTGGTTCCGGGACGCGCGATGAAAGTATATTTAGGGTCAATGCAGGAACTGGAGAAGCTCAGCGAGAGTACGTTGGCAGAGCTGGATGAAATGTGGACGCTGCCGCTTACGGATAAGCTGTTGGATTACAGGCTGCACAAACTGTTTGCACACATTAAAGTCATTAAGGATGCCCATCTGACGAATGAATATTTAGAAGCGTTGATTAACGGTATTCCGCCGCTTATTTGGTACAAAGATATTCGCGGCGCCCATTTAAAAGTGAATGACAGCTTTTGCCGTGCCGTAGGCAAGGAAAAAAGCGATATTACTGGCCGCGGCCATTATTACATTTGGGATTTGAAGCCGGAGGAATATGCTAAAGGTGAGTATGTCTGTCTGGAAACAGAGCAGGAAGTACTCCAAGCCAAGAAGACGCTGCTTTTTGAGGAAAAAGTAAAAACGAAGCGCGGCCTGCGCCAGTTCCGTACATATAAATCCCCTATTTGGGATGACAACCACGAGCTTATCGGTACGGTAGGCTGTGCCATTGATGTGACGGATGAGAAATGCTTGATGGCACGACTGATTGGCGCGGCAGAGACAGACGACTTGACTTCGCTGTATAACCGCCGTTATTTTTATAAATACGCGGCTAAGGGACAGATTATGCATCAGCCGCTGCACATTTTTTATATTGATTTGGATAATTTCAAAAAGATTAATGACCGCTGCGGCCATCTGGTTGGCGACAGTTTGCTGCATCAGACGGCGCGAATGCTGGAGAACGTGTTTGCAGACGGCCTGTCCTTCCGCTTTGGCGGCGATGAGTTTGTCAGTATACTGCAGGGCAGTCGAAGCAAACAAGAGTTGGCATCGTATGCAGAACGTTTTCTAAAAGGGATGGAAGCGTTTGTAGAAGCCCATGAAAATTTTGCAGGCTTATCAGCTAGCATTGGCATTGCTTCTGCGGCGGCACTGGAAGATATTGATGCGCTGCTGCAAAAAAGTGATCGGGCTATGTATGAAACGAAACATGGCGGCAAACGGGCGTATAAGTTTGCTGAATAAAAAATACGACAAGGGCTGTAACAAAATGAGAATTTTTAGTTCATTTTGTTACAGCCCTTTTACTATACCCATTTTATGTGCATCGTTTGCAGCATTACGATGCATTTTTTTAATTTCAAACAAAACTGAAAACTTTTAAAGGAATGGTGTGTGATAGCCAAAAACGTTATGTTACAGCCCTGTATTTTGATATGTACGCAGTAGGCCGGGAACTACTGGTTACCAGTTTAGGCTACTGCAGGCTGGCATACATTTCTTCCAAGTTTTCTGTCATGCGGTCTATATAAGATGCGTCGCCTTCCCCGCTTTCCAGCGTATGAATAGGCTGCACGCGGGCGCCGACTTCACGAGCCAGCGTTTGTGATGTTTTGGGGCTGACCATATCTTCCGTAAAAATAGTTTTTACATGATGTTCTTTGCAGTATTCGACGAGTTTGGCCATTTGCTGCGTACTCGGCTCGCTGCCGGCAAAGACGGATTCGACGCTGTTCTGGTTCAGACCGAAATCACGGCAGAGATAAGCAAATGCGGCATGGCCGGTGACAAATTGTTTGTTGGGAACGGCGGCAAACTTTTTCTGATAGGCTGTTAAGAGCTGCTGCAGCTGTGCCTTGTACGCTGCGGCATTCTGCTGGTATGTGTCAGCATGTTCCGGGTCAGCTTGGGCAAAGGCATCGGCAATGTTTTGTACTTCTATCTGCGCGCAGGAAAGGCTGAGCCAGCAGTGCGGGTCTTGGGCGCCGTGGCCGTTATGGCCGTGATGATGCAGCAGCGAATCGTCTTCTTCGGCAAGCGAAATAGCCGGCACGCCCTGGGAGGCGTCTACAGAAATCATAGCGTCATTTTCGACGACTTCGATGGCTTTGGCTGCCCATGGTTCCATGCCCAAGCCGTTATAGATAAACACGTCGGCATGGCTCAATGCTTTGAGACTTTTAGTCGTCGGCTGGAAATCGTGCGGTTCTGTTCCGTCCGGAATGAGTGTGACGATGGTGACGTGATCCTTGCCGACCGCCTCGGCAAATTCTTTCATCGCATTGAACGAAACGACGACTTTCAGCTTGCCGTCCTGCGCTTCCGTCTCAGTTTCGGTATCGTTGGGCGTGCAGCCCGTCAGCATCCATAATGAAAGGAGACACAGCAGGACTGCTGTCAACCATTTTTTCATACGTCTAGTCCTCCTTGTAGAAAGTGAATGCAAATTATTTGCATTTGTGTTATAGAGCATATCATAGCACTGCCGTCAACATCTGTCAACTAAATGCAAATGCCTTGCATTTTCTTTTGCAAGTGCGTATAATAAAGGTCGTGTTTATTTGAAGACTATACCATATAAGGAGGTACTATGATACAGCTAGAACATGTTTCCTTTGCGTACGAACATGGCCCGTATTTGCTGCAGGACATCAATATGACCATTGCAGACGGCGATTATATTTCCGTTGTCGGCGAAAATGGCAGCGGCAAAAGTACGCTTATAAAACTGATTTTAGGACTGTTGTCACCGAGCAAGGGCAGCATTACAGATACGTTCAGACAGAGAGCCTATGTGCCGCAGCGATTTGAAACGATGAACCAATTTCCCATTACGGTATATGAAGTATTGAACTGCCAGCGGCACATACTGGGGCTTAAAGATAAAGCCATCATCCGGGACTCGTTGGAAAAAATGGATGTCTATGGGCTGAAAGATCAGCTTATCGGCAACTTGTCCGGCGGCCAGTGCCAAAAAGTATTGATAGCGCGCGCCCTGATGGGGAAACCGGATTTGCTCATTTTTGATGAACCTTCGACGGGGATTGACGTAAAAAGCCAGATGGAACTGTATCCGTTTATCAAAACGTTGAATCAGCAGCATGGCGTGACCGTCGTCACGGTAGAACATAATTTGAAATTTGCCGTGCATAATTCGACGAAAATGTTTCACGTCGTAGGCGGACAGGGGCATTTTTGCTCGCCCCAGGATTACATTCAAGAATATGTGTCAGACAATATGGGAGGTGACGCCTGATGTTTGCCTATGCGTTTATACAAAACGCCTTCATCGTAGCCGTGCTGATTTCATTAGTTTGCCCGCTCATTGGTATGTTTTTGGTACTGCGGCGGTATTCTATGATTGGCGATGCCTTGGCCCATGCATCCCTGGCCGGCGTAGCTGTAGGCCTGCTGCTTGATATCAACCCGATTCTTAGTGCCTTTGGCCTGACTTCTGTTTTCGGCGTCCTGATTGAAGTCCTGCGGCAGCGGTTCCGCCGCTATGCCGAACTTATCCTGGTCATCATTCTGGCGATTTCCGTCGGGATTGCCATTACCATCATGAGTGCCGGACTGGTCCATGCCAACGTCGAATCGTTCTTGTTCGGCAGCATGCTGACTGTTACCAAAGAAGACGTCTGGTCTGTCGTTGCGCTGAGCATCATTTCCCTGCTGACGATTATCAGACTGTATCCTCAGCTGGTGATGCTGACCTTTGATGAAGATGGTGCCAAGATTGCCGGCGTCAAGACCAAGCTCATCAATTATATTTTTGCCGTTCTCGTAGCGGCGACGATTTCCGTTGCCATTCGCATTGTCGGCATTCTAGTCATCAGCTCGCTGATT
Organism: Lachnospiraceae bacterium; assembly: GCA_963657835.1. Lineage (GTDB taxonomy): Bacteria > Bacillota > Negativicutes > Veillonellales > Megasphaeraceae > Megasphaera. The sequence goes on from CAVKOP010000032.1 coordinate 8,282, forward strand.
GCCCTGCCCGTAGCGACGGCGCTGCAGCTGCAGAAAGGATTTCGCCGGACGTTGGAATTGTCCGTATTGTTTGGCTTTTTAGATATTAGCATCAGCCTGTTTATTTCGTTTTGGGCAGACGCGGCGCCTGGCGGCATTACGGCCATTACGTCGGTTGTCATGCTGTTGTTGGTCATTGCCTATAAAGAAGTCACTGCCCGCGGAGGACGACACTCATGAGTGAAAAAACGGATTTTGGAGCTTATTTACATCGCTACGGCATGAAACATACCAAAGCCCGCAGCGAAATTCTGCAAATGCTGATTGCCAAAGCCGGCGTGCTGACGCCGGACGGCATCTATCAGGAGTTGCTGCTGCAGGGAGAAAAAATCAACGTGTCTACGATTTACCGTATTTTGGAACTGTTTACAGCCAAAGGACTGACCGAGAAGACCTATCTGCCGGATATTCGCAAATACGGTTTTTCCCTGCGTTCTGTAGGGCATCAGCACCGCTTAATTTGCCTGTGCTGCCACAAGATTGTAGAACTGCCGCACTGCCCGCTCACGGCTTTTGAACAGGAAGTCGCCCAGGAAACGCAGTTTGAAGTCGTAGGACATCAGCTGGAACTATACGGATACTGCCCATCCTGTCGGAAAAAACGGCAGGATGCACAGCATACATAAAGGAGTGGTTTGAAGATGAATCTGCATACAAACTGGCTGCGGCAGCAGAAAGAAAAGCGCCTGCAGCAGCCGCTAAATCTTTCGGTATTTTGTCAGCCCTTGGGAGATACCGAAGCCTTTACGGACAACGAACGCTGCCTGCCGTCAGCCTGATTAAAATACCGATTATGATTCAGGCCTTTCGCCAAGTCGGCAGCGGCAGGATTTCTTTTGATACGGTGCTGCCGCTGCATCAGCCCGTAGACGGCGGTTCCTTTGGCGAAAAGCCGGAAGGAACGCCTGTAGCTGTTCGGGAACTGGTACAGCACATGATTGTAGAAAGCGATAATACCTGCACCAACATGCTCATCGATTTACTGGGCATGGAAGCGATAAATGAAGAAATTGCTCGGCAGAGCATGACGCAAACCATACTGCAGCGAAAAATGATGGATTTTGACGCGGCAAAAGCCGGGCGGGAAAACCAAACGACGCCCAGCGACATGGGCCATGTCCTCCTGCGGCTGGCTCAGGGAAACTGTCTGGGAGAGAAGGAAGACGCTGCGATGCGGCAGATTCTTTCCCAGCAGGAAGACAACTGCATCCTGCCGGCACAGATTCCCCATACGGTCCGCGTGGACCACAAGACCGGCGAATTGGACGGCTTGTACCACGACTGCGGCATTATTTGGAAAGAAAACGCACCCTATGTCTGCTGCTTGATGGCTGATGGCATAACCGATGAAGCCCAGGCTCTTTCCGACTTGTCCTATCTGGCACGGGATATATACGACAAGATGTAAGACTATATACATATGTATATATAAGAATGATATAAAAAAAGCGGGCCTGCTGCATGACATGGTTTTCATTATCATGCAGCAAGCCCTTTTTTCATGCCGTGCGAGCGGCTAGCGAACGTATTTGACAAAATCTGCCTTGCGCGGCTTAGGTGGGGCAGCTGGTTTGGCGGCATAGCCGACGATGCAGTGGCCGATGCCGACGAGATGGTCCGGCAGCCCCCATTTTTGGAGCAGTGCTTTGCCTTCAGGCGATTCAAACTCTTCTTTGGCACGGTTAATCCAGCAGGAGCCCAGTCCCAGCGATGCGGCAGCATTCATGAGGTTACCCATGACTAGGCAGCCGTCAGACCAGTAATTGACCGGAGAAATCTGCGGGTCGGACAGGACGATGATAATCGTAGGCGCGCCGTACATGGGGTCCCGGTCGGTTCCCAAAATCTTGGCATTCATGGCCGTCAGCTGGGCAATCGTGCCTTTGTCCTGGACGACGACCATCGTCACAGGCTGCATGCTCTTGCCGGTAGCCGCATATTCACCGGCTTTCAAAATAAGCTGCAAATCTTCGTCTGAAATCTGCTGGTTCGTATAGCTGCGAATACTGCGGCGGTTGATCAATGTTTGTATCGTTTCATTCATTTGGCGTCACTCCTTTGTCATGTTGACAGCGTACATCATGCAGCGAATCATTATATTAAGTATTATATCATACAGGCTGTCATTCTTTAAAAATAAAAAATACCGATGCGTGAAAATGACGGCCTAACGCGTATTTTTTCTTGCCAATTTGATGATAAAATGCTATTATCTTACTTGTAGAAAACTCAAAACGGATTTTAAGTTTTCTTACAGTTTTTTAACAATTACAGACGCTTGTTTTACTTTACGATAGAGTATGGTATAGTAAAATAGAGGAACGAAGGAAGTTTTGGGAGGAGTGGTGGTCTGTGCAGCATGTGTTGGAAAAAATAGGCGGCTTTACGCTTCATGTATTTGAAGAAATAGGCGTTCTTTCCATTTTATTCATGCAGACACTGCGGCAGCTTCCCAAGATTCAGCGTCGATTGACAGTGGCCCAAATGGCGCATCTCGGTGTCAATTCTCTGCCGATTGTCAGTCTGACCTTGCTCTTTGCCGGTATGGTTATGACGCTGCAGATTGTCGATATTCTGCTTCGCTACGGCGCCCAGTCTACATTGGGCGGTATTATGTCCATCGCTATGGGGCGGGAATTAGGCCCGATTTTGACCGGCGTAGTCGTGGCAGGACGCGTAGGGGCCGCCATGACGGCGGAACTGGGAACGATGAAAGTTACCGAACAGATTGATGCCCTGCGCTGCATGGCAGTCAATCCCGTCGCGTACCTGGTAGTGCCTCGGTTTGCAGCCTGTGTCATTATGGTGCCCATACTGGCGTTTTACGGCTACCTCATTGGGACAGCCGGCGGCTATGCCGTCGCTGTGTTTGGTGCCGGGCTGACGCATTTTTCGTATGTCAACTCTATCGAGTTGTTTACGGCTGTCAGCGACGTAGTCTACGGGCTGATTAAAGCCATGTTTTTTGGCGGTATTATCGCTCTGATTGCCTGCTATGAAGGCATGCATGCCAAAAGCGGCGCCGAAGGCGTCGGGCAGGCGACGACGCGCTCTGTCGTGACCTCTATTATTTTTATTTTTATCTGTAATTATTTGTTATCCATTATTTTATACTAGGAGAGCCTATGATTCGATTGCGTAATGTGACCGTCGCATATGGAGAACGCGTGGTGCTCGATCACATTGATTTAGACATTTATGATGGCGAGACCTTGGCGATACTGGGAGCGAGCGGCTCCGGCAAAAGTACGATACTGCGCCTGATTATCGGCCTGCAAAAGCCGACAAGCGGCAGTATTTGGATTCATGGCGAAGACATTACGCAATATACAGAAGAAGAAATGGACGAAGTACGGCGGCAGATGGGCATGGTTTTTCAATACTCTGCCTTGTTTGATTCCCTGACAGTCGGCGAAAATGTAGCCTTTGGCCCGCGGCAGCGCACCAAGTATACAGAAGAAAAAATACAAGCCATTGTCAAGGATAAACTGCATCTGGTTGGTTTGGACGGCATTGAGCAAATGATGCCCAATGACCTGTCCGGCGGTATGAAAAAACGGGTCAGCCTGGCGAGGGCTATTGCGTTGGACCCCAAAGTGATTTTGTACGATGAACCGACAGCCGGGCTGGACCCGCTGCGGTGCCGGGATATCAATCACCTGATTGTCAGCATGCAGCATCATCTCCGAGCGACGTCTGTTCTCGTGACGCATGATATGACTTCCGCTTTTGCTGTAGCCGACAGGCTGGCTTTTTTGCAGGATGGCCGGTTCCGCCTTATTGCATCCAAAGAGGAATTCAGACATACGCAGGACCAGGAAGTGCAGCAGTTTATTCACGGCGGCGAGCTTCCCGGAGAAAGTGAGACAACAATATGAAATGGAGTACAGAAGCAAAAGTTGGAGTTGTCACCTTGCTTGCTATCCTTCTTTTCACAGGTGTAGTCCTCAGTTTGGCACACGTAGAGATTTTTGGCAAACCGGGCTTTCAAGTACATACGGTATTTAAAGATGCCAACGGCCTGCAAAAAGGAAACTCCGTGCGCTATGTAGGCGTTACCGTCGGCAAAGTCGAAAAAGTCACGCCGTCGCGCGACGGTGTCGATGTACTGATGCGTTTGGACAAAGGCATAGAAGTGCCGCGGGATTCCAAAGTTGCCATTACGACAGACGGCCTGCTGGGTGAAAAAATCGTAGCCATTACACCGGGAAAAGATAAAAATCATATATTGGCAGAAGGCGATACAATTGACGGCAACACAGGACAAACCATGGATGATGTCATGGACAATGCTAACACGCTGATCAACGGCGCCAATGACATGGTCAAAAATATCAATGCCGTTATCGGCGATGCCAACACACAGAACGCTATGCGCGGCACCATTCAGAACATCGAAGCGATTACCGGCAAAACCAGCGGCATGATGGATGCCAATGCCGGCAATATTCAGCAGATGACAGCCAATATGGCAGCGATAACCTCGCAGATGAACGAATCCATGCAGCGTATTGACGGCGACGGCAGTACATCGGACAATGTACGCCAAATGGCAGCCAACATGAAACAAATTACAGACCGCTTTGACCGCGTAGCCCATTCGATGGAAGATATGACGACCGATCCGCAGAGCAAAGCAGACATCCAAACGACCCTGCACAACACGGCGGCGATTACCACCAAAGTCAATAAAATCCTCGGCGGCGGCAGCGGCATCGATGTCCAAGGCGAAGGCGGCCTGTTGTATAACGATACCAAAGGGGAAACAGGTGCTCATGTAAATTTTAGGGTGTACCGTGACAATAACTTTGCGCAGATAGGCGCAGAAAATATTGGAAACGGTACGGGCCTCAATTTGCAGTACGGCCGCCGCGGTTCATTGTTTGACTGCCGTGCAGGCCTTATTAACGGCGATTTGGGTGCCGGCGTGGACTTTTTCCATGACGGGCCGTTTCGTCTCAGCTTGGAAGGGTATAACCCCAATGACTGGCGGTATCGCCTCAAGGCGCAGTACCGCATCATGCCTGACGTGTATCTGTTCGGGCAGTTTACCCATCCGTTCAGCCGAAAGGATGGCGGCAATTATTATGGTATTAACTATGTATTTTAGGATACAGATTTTATAATATACACAGCAAGACGATAGAATAGACTAATGATGGGGGTACCCAAGATGAACAAGAAGTTGTATAGAAACATACTCATCGCCATGATGGTTTCGACATTAGGAACAGCAGCCGTATCTGCGGCAGATGCCGTAGTTCCTGTAGATTTGGCACGTGTAGAAGCACAGACAGCCAGCACGCCGAAAAAGGCAAAAGCCGTAAAACCGACGAAACAATCCAAGGCAAAACCGGCCGTACAGGCAGGGCAGACCGTGCGTCCTGTCGATATTACGCCGGAACTGCGCGAAGAATTGGCACAGCAGATTGCCGAAACGACGGCACAGCATGCAGAAAAAGCAGCAGCTCAGCGCGCTAAGACTAATGAAGTCGATCCGGTCATTACCGTCGGCCGCGTATCGCCCAATCAGGCTGTCGATTTGACCCTGCCCAAGACCGTACAGATGGCGCTGGATTATAACCGCGACATCAAAGTAGCCGGCTATGACCTGAAGAGCGCAGAATACGCCATTAATGAAGCCAAAGCCGGTAAAATGCCGAGCGTAAGCTATAAATTTGACGCCAGCCATGCCAGCAAAGCCTCTATGGGCAGTGACCATAACAGCTTCGGCAACGGTCTGAGCGTAGAATTGCCAATTTATACAGGCGGCAAAGTAGAAGGGGCGATTGCTGCGGCAAAACTGGGCAAAACCTCGGCGCAGGAAGAAGTACTTCGTACAGAACAAGCTACGAAGCTGGCAGCCGTCAAAGGCTATTTTGATTTGCTGATGAAAGAACAAAAACGGGACGTTGCCAACGAAGCCGTCACCAACTACCAGGCGCATTTGGATAACGCGACAGCGCAGTACAACGTCGGCACCGTAGCCAAGATTGATGTCTTGTCTTCAGGGGTAGATTTAGCGAATGCCAAATCCAACGCCGTAGCTGCTGGCAATGACGTTGCCAATGCAGAAGCCAACTTGAACAACATCTTGGGACTGCCGCTGCAGACCAAACTCGTCTTGGCAGACCACAAGCTCCCCTTTGACCAATACAATATTTCGCTGCAGGAAGCCTTGGACTATGCTATGAAATACCGTCCGGAAGTACTGCAGGCAGCTTTGAGCGTACAGCAGGCCGAAGAACAGATTACGATTGACAATGCCGGCAACAAGCCGACCGTCGCAGTCAGTGCCGGCCAAAACTGGGCAGACACATCCTTCCCCGGCACCAGCAACAATAAAGGCTGGAACATAGCCGGCGGCGTTACCTTTAAATTCTTTGACGGCGGTGCTACCAATGCTAAAGTAGCCCAAGCTAAACAAGCCTTGCTGAAAGCCCGCGAAACGGAACAAAAAACACGGGAAACCGTACAACTGGCAGTCAAACAAGCTTACCTGAACATTCAGGCAGCCGCACAGTCTGTTGAAGCGACAAGAGCCGCTGTAGACCAAGCAGAAGAAAGCTTTAAAATCGCCCGCGTCCGCTATCAGGCCGGCGTCGGCACCAATACAGATGTACTGGATGCGCAGTACAAACTGAACACGACAAAGAACAACCATATCGAAGCCCTGTACAATTATAATGTTGGTATTGCTCAGCTGGAACAAGCCATGGGCGTCGATGTCCGCTCCGGTGTCGTACATCCTTCGCTGACAGGAAAGTAGTTTGCAGCTTCCCCATGAAAGCAGACTACTCCCGGCGAAGAACTTTCGGCTCGCAGCATTCCGCACCTTTGGTGTGAAAGCTACGGACTGAAATCTAGTATCTTAGGCAAAAGCAGGTACAGTAGACAATATAATACAATGTATAGGCAGAGTGCAGGAAATTGTCCCTGCACTCTTTTTTTTAGTAAACGTTAGGGAAGAATCCTATACCCTCATCAGCCCATTTTTTAGTAAACTTGCCGTTTACAGAATCATATGAAGGTTATAGGGTCGCTCCCTTACTCTAACGTGTTTCTTTTTCGGCGACACGAAAAAACGACTGAAAGCAGTTGTAGAGATTCTTCTCGGCATTCTGTCCGCGAACCCTCTTGACGTTCTGCCAGGCAACAGGCTATAATAAGCATAGAAAAAGACACTACAACGATACACGGTTCTAGTGTCCCATATGGTTATTTTAATAAACCGCCATACAGCGACCAAACTAGTAAGGGCGGTTTATTTGTGTTTTGAAACAACAATCAGCACAATCAGTAACATCATAAACAAATATAACATGATGAACAAATTATACATAATTATCACCCCCATTCTATGAAGAATGAGGGACACAAGAACCGCCTACCGTTATTTGTAGTGCCTTAGGTATTATTTTACATGACGCTAAGTGTACATGTCAACGTATACTTGGCGTCATGCATTAGATGTAGTATCCCTTTTAAAAGGAACTTTTTATCCATGCTATGGGGAAAATACGAATAGAGAGAAGCGTAGAACGAATATGAGCCTATGCTTCTCTCTTTTTTTTCTAGTAAACGTGCCATTTGCATCGGCGTATATACTTTTTCTTTCTGTGCGACCAGAAAGTAGGGATGTATCCCTCTGCCCCTCGTATGTCCATTCTTTTTCGTACCGCCGAAAAAGAATAGACGAAGAAAAAGACGGCCGCCCGAAACTCCTATTCCTTTGAGAATGTCTGTCATTGCTAAATGGGCGAAACTCGCTTCGCTCAAACAAAACGCCCATTTTTAACGCAATGCCACCCATTCTCATTGTGCGGGCCGCACAGTCAGTCATTCCCGTAACGGGGCGGCTTGAATGTAAATGCAAGCAATTGCGGATGCGTGTATGCTGAAAAACTATTTATCATTCAATTCTTTACCCATGTATACTAGCAATATTTTTGTATATTTCGTTTTTTTTGTAATTATCATGCATGATGAAGTGATACTGCTTATTACGTTAACATAGATAAGCCCATACTTGCTGTCGCTTTTTCTTGACAGATGTGGTTTTTACGGCAATCAGGCGAAATCTGCATTGCATGACTGTCAACACCGCCCGTTACGAGCGTGCCGACCGGTCGAAGACCGGATACGGAGTTTG
>CAVKOP010000033.1:0-1122 GCA_963657835.1 Lachnospiraceae bacterium
GGAAGATATCAAAGCGGCCCATATTATTTTTTCTCTCAGTGAAGGCACCATGGTGTACCGGGATATTCGCACCTTTGGCTGTTTGTGGCTTGTGCCGCCGCAGGGGCCGACAGGTATCAAAGGATATGATACGCTGGGGCCTGACGGCAACAGCCCCGAATTTACGACAGCGTATTTGGGGAGTATGCTCTCTAAAAGCCAGCGGTATATCAAAAGCTTTTTGCTGGACCAGACCAAGGTAGCAGGACTCGGCAACATTTATGTCGATGAAGCCTTGTTTTTGGCTCGTATTTCACCATTTAGACGCTGCTGTGCCGTTACGGCAGAGGAAACGGACAAACTGCATGACGCCATTGTCCATGTGCTGCAGGAAGGAATCAAATACGGCGGGACGACAATTCGCGATTTTGTGAATGGAAGCGGGAGAGAAGGCCAAAACCAAGACCATCTGCTGGTCTATGGACGGGAAGGACAAGCCTGTGTCTTCTGCGGCAAGCCGATTCAGTATAAAAAACTAGCTGGCAGGGGGACGCATTACTGTCCGCATTGTCAGCAGTAGGGAGGTATTTTTATGTATAAAATTGGGTTGACCGGTGGGATTGCATCCGGCAAAAGCACAGTGGTTTCTATGCTTCGTGATTACGGCGCAGCCATTATTGACTGCGATGTCATTGCCAGAGATGTAGTGCAGCCCGGCTCAGAAGGACTGCAGGCCGTAGCCAGTGCATTTGGCCGGCAGGCGCTGCAGGCCGACGGGACCATGGACAGAGCATATATCGGCAGCGTTGTTTTCACCGATGCAGCACGAAAAAAAGAACTGGAAGATATTTTGTTCCCTTTGATTCATCGGGAAATAGACCGCCAGACAGCGGCCTGGGAAGAAAAAGGGGCCCCGATGGTTTTTCTTGACATGCCTTTGCTGTTTGAGGTAAAATATCACACGTACGTTGATGAAGTATGGCTTGTATACGTAGATGCGGCAACGCAGCTTATGCGGCTCATGGCACGCAACGGCTATACGAAAGAAGAAGCGCTGGCGCGTATTCATTCCCAGTTTCCCATTGATGAAAAACGGTCTTTGTCACAGGTTGTCATTGACAATACGGCATCGTTGGAAAACAC
>CAVKOP010000033.1:1132-2713 GCA_963657835.1 Lachnospiraceae bacterium
GGCAACAGCTTTTGGCGCGCTTGGAAAAACGGTAGGAGTTTGCATTGAGACGAAGAAAGAATACGAGAGGAAAAATTCTAATAGCGATTGCACTGCTTTGTTTTTCTGTCAGCTATTTTTATCATTGGAAAGATGAAGTGATGCGAAAATTTGTATATCCGCTTCAATATGACTATATGGTGCGCCAATATTCGTATGAAGACGGCGTAGATCCGGCATTGGTCGCAGCCGTTATTTTAGTGGAAAGCAAATTTGACGAAGGAGCTTCTTCGCATAGAGGTGCAGAAGGCTTGATGCAGATTATGCCCGATACGGCAGCATGGATTGCCGAGCAGATGCATATGACGGAGTATACGCCGGACAAACTGAGCAGCGTGCGGACAAATATCCGTTTGGGGACGTGGTATTTGGCCTATTTGTTGAAAGAGTACGACGGGAATAAAGTACTGGCGTTAGCTGCTTATAATGCAGGCCGCGGGTATGTGGATTCCTGGATAGAAGAGTACGGCTGGCAAAAAGATTTTTCTGAAATAGAAAAAATACCCTTTACAGAAACCCGGGAGTATGTTAAGATAGTTTTGCTGAACGAACAGCAATACAAACACCTTTATGGTTTCTAGTTCGTATGTGCGGTTGTGGCGGAATGGCAGACGCGCTGTCTTCAGGCGGCAGTGATCTCTGATCGTGCGGGTTCAACTCCCGCCAACCGCACCAAATTTTTATTATGGATGATACATTGATTGAAACACTCAAACAATGGAATATTGATTCTATTCTCCCACTTCAGGTGGGAGATTTTCAGTTATCGACAGAATATCGCATGATACAGGAACAGGGAGCTGATAAAGAATATATACTGTTCATGTATCGCAACCCTGTCAATAATTGGACGGTGCGAGCCGTATTTAATCCGGATTCAGAAGAATTTTCTGTGCGCACAGATATTGGCATGCTGGAATTTGCACTGATTGAATTTATTACGAGTGATTTTGCGTTGTTCCGCGCGATAACAGAACAACGGCTGGCTCGCCTAATTCATGACTATTATGTCAAGCCAGCCTGTAATTTCAGCGTCATTTTAAAAGACAAGGGAATTCCTGCTGTCCAATGGGACCGGTTCTTACCGGCTGAATACCATGGCTTTACGCGGCTGATTCGTCCGAATGAGGCCGTGCGGATTATTAACGGTTCCTACATGATATTGGCCTATTATCATGCAGAAACACAAAGCGGATTATCTCTCATGTATAATGTACTGCGTGATGATTTTTTTGCGGAACGGCGTATTCATAATTTTCCGAATCTAGTCCATGATTTTGATACATCGTCCTTAAAAGAATTGGAACACGCATTGGAAAAGCGGCTCTTGCCTGTTTTGGATGCCATACGGACCGATATGGCTTAATTTCTGCTTGACAGCGTTGTCAGAACGAAGGTCAAGTGGTATACTAAAAGTAATTTAGGTTTGATTGATAAAGAGTGGGTGTAAGCCCACTCTTAACTTTTACCTACACGATTTTAAGAAGGATAGCTGGTGAATACGATGAGACGTGAACATATTGAAGATTTAATTGCCAAAGA
>CAVKOP010000033.1:2723-6615 GCA_963657835.1 Lachnospiraceae bacterium
GATTATAGCCGGGACAGCATTAGAACTGGTTGATGTGGAATATGTACGGGAGAAAAACTGGTATTTGCGTGTGTTTATTGACAAAGTCGGCGGCGTGGACTTGGAAGACTGTCAGCATGTCAGTGAAAAATTAAGCAAAGTTTTAGATGAAAAAGACCCGATACAGGACAATTATTTGTTGGAAGTATCTTCGCCGGGGCTGGACCGTATTTTGAAAAAAGATAAGGACTTCATCCGTTATGCAGGACGTACTGTAGATATTCACTTTTTTAAGCCATACAAAGGCACCAAGGATTTAGTTGCTGATTTGGTACGGAAGAATGAAGATGGTACTTTAACGGTGCGCATTGATGAAAATGAAGAAACATTGACAATGAAAGATATATCGCAGATTCGCTTGCATATTGATTTTTAATGGAGGGTGTAAACGTGAATAAAGAATTGCTGAATGCTATTGCTTTTTTATCTAAAGAGAAAGGGGTTTCAACAGACGTTATTTGTGATTCATTGGAAGCGGTATTGATTACGGCGTATAAGAAAGAACCGGAAGCCAATCCGATTGCTGACGTAGAATTGAACCGTGAAACCGGTGACTACCGCATTGTCGCAGCCCAAACAGTTGTAGATGAAGTGGAAAATCCCCATAATGAAATTTCCCTGGAAGATGCCAGAAAAATCAATCCGGAATATGAAGTCGGCGACGTGGTCAATGTCGATGTTACGCCGGATAATTTTGGCCGTATTGCAGCGCAGGCAGCGAAACAGGTCATGATTCAGCGTCTTCGCGAAGCAGAACGCAATATTGTGTATGATGAATTCTACAATCGTACGGATGATATTATTACAGGTCTCATTCAGCGCATCGAAAACCGCAACGTCTATGTAGATTTAGGTAAAGCAGAAGCCGTACTTCCTGTATCGGAACAAATTCCGACAGAAACCTACGTCGTCGGTCAGCGGATTAAATGTTATGTCGTCGAAGTAAGAAAAACGACAAAAGGGGCACAGATTCTAGTATCTCGTACCCATCCGGGCTTGTTGAAGCGTCTGTTTGAATTAGAAGTGCCTGAAATTTATGAAGGCGTTGTAGAATTAAAATCCGTTGCCAGAGAACCGGGCCGCCGTTCTAAAATCGCTGTATATTCACGTGACGAAAATGTGGATTCCGTCGGCGCTTGTGTAGGGCCGAAAGGCACGCGTGTTCAAAATATCGTAACAGAACTGCAGAATGAAAAGATTGATATTGTCAAATGGGATGAAGATCCGGCTGTTTATATTGCCAATGCTCTGAGTCCGGCGCAGGTTATCTCGGTTACGGTTGATGAATCGGATAAATCATCCAGTGTAGTCGTCCCGGATTATCAGTTGTCGCTGGCTATTGGCAAGGCTGGGCAGAATGCACGGCTGGCCGCTAAATTGACAAATTGGAAAATTGACATAAAGAGTGAAAGTCAGGCCCAAGAAGCCGCAGAAGCCCACGACGAAGAAGCTGCTGAACCAGCGGATGCAGATATGGACATTTTAAGCGACTTGGCCCTGCCGTCTGACAATTCGACTGATGCACAGGAATAGGAGGCGCTTATGAAAAAGAAAAAAATACCGCTCCGTGTCTGTGCCGGCTGCCAGGAACAAAAAAGCAAAAAAGAAATGATTCGCGTCGTTCGTACGCCTGAAGGAGTCGTTGAAATTGATAAAACCGGCAAAAAATCAGGCCGCGGCGTGTATATTTGTCCCAATCCGGACTGCTTGGAAAAAGCCTATAAAGAACATCGGCTGGAACGGTCGCTGAAAACGAACGTCTCAGACGATATTTATGAAAGCTTGCGGCAGGAATTATCATGACGGTACAGGAACGGATAAGCGGCTTGCTGGGACTGGCTTATCGGGCCCGTAAGACCATCTGCGGTGATTTTGCAGCAGCGAATCATTTAAAAAAACATACAGTTCCCATGCTGTTTTTAGCGCATGACGGCGGCAGTGACAATGTAGAAAAATATCGCCGCCTGGCACAGCGAAAAGGAATTGCAGTGGTAGATATATTCACGAAAGAAGAACTGGGGCAGGCTGTAGGCAAATTGCAGAACGTTGTCGTTTTGCTGACTGATGCAGGATTTGCCAAAGCGATTGCCAACGTGATGAAAACGATGGATAAAGGGGGTAACTAGATGACAAAACGAGTATATGAAGCAGCAAAGGATTACGGCGTGTCAGCCAAAACTGTCATCAAGGTATTAGGAGACCATAATATCAAGGCCGGCAATTTTACCGGTATCGATGATAAAATGAAATCCATTTTGGATACGTCTTTTAAGAAGTCGAAACAGAATGATAAAGATAAAAAAGTGGCAGAAGCCAAAAAAGGAATGGAAGGAACTAGCCGAAAAGTGAACGATAACAGCCGCGCAACGCAAGGAAAACATCAGGAACGTCAAAATAATCAGGGAAATAACGCTAAGCAAGGACGAAATGAACGGGCTAACAGCGGAAAACGCCAGGGACAACCGACAAACCGCAATGCCAAAAGCAACCCCAGTACGCGTAGAGATAAAACGCAGAATGCCGGCAGCCCGCAGGGCCGTTCCAACCGTCAAAATGATACCAAACAAGGCGGTTCCGGCGATGGCAAGCGTACCAAGTTTTTCGGCCGTACGCAGCAGAGCGGCGGTGACAGCAGCAATCGTTCAGACAATAAACGCAATAAACGAGGGCAGAATGCAAACCGGGATGCCCGCGGCAGCCAAGGCGGGAAAAACAGACCGCATACGCTGCTGTCCAACGTATTGAACAAAGGAAAACATAAAAACAAAAATCATAAAAATCAGCCGCAGCAGTCACAGCATGCAGAAGCTGCTAAAAAGAAAAATTACCCGACATCTATTGAACTGCCGGAAACGATTATTGTCAAAGACTTTGCAGAACGCTTAGGCCGCGAAGTTGGGGAAGTCATCAAAAAACTTTTGATGGGCGGCATTATGGCAACCATCAACCAGGAAATCGATTATGAAACAGCCTCTTTGATTGCCGATGAATTTGGCGTTGCCGTCACGAAAGAAGCACCGCCGGAAGATCCGACAGAACTCGAAGAAATTGTCGATGCACCGGAAACATTGAAAGTACGTCCGCCTGTCGTTACGATTATGGGTCATGTTGACCATGGTAAGACCAGTCTGCTGGATGCTATCCGCCAGACGAATGTCACAAGCCACGAAGCAGGCGGTATTACGCAGCATATCGGTGCGTACCAGGTCCGGTATCAAGGCAAAAAAATCACCTTTATGGATACGCCGGGTCATGAAGCCTTCACGGCTATGCGTGCCCGCGGCGCCCAGGTAACAGATATTGCCGTTTTGGTTGTAGCAGCCGATGACGGCGTCATGCCGCAGACCATCGAATCTATCAACCATGCCAAATCTGCAGGTGTGCCGATTATTGTAGCTATTAACAAAATTGATAAAGAAAGCGCCAATCCGGAACATGTTATGCAGCAGTTGACGGAATACGGCTTGATTAGTGAAGACTGGGGCGGCGACACGATTATGGTCCCCGTTTCAGCCCACAAAAAAATCGGCTTAGATGACTTGCTGGAAAATATTTTGGTATTGGCTGAAGTATCCGAATTAAAAGCCAATCCGAACCGTCCGGCTCAAGGGGTTGTTATTGAAGCGAAACTGGATAAAGGACGCGGCCCTGTTGCTTCCGTACTGATCCAAAAAGGTACGCTTCATGTAGGTGATACGATTATTGTCGGCCCGTGCTTTGGTAAAGTTCGTGCCATGACCAACGAACGCGGCGAACGAGTTAAAAAGGCAGAACCGTCCTTCCCTGTAGAAATTTTGGGCTTGAACGATGTACCGGAAGCCGGCGATATTTTGGATGTAACAGACGAAAAAAC
>CAVKOP010000033.1:6647-11734 GCA_963657835.1 Lachnospiraceae bacterium
CAGCGTCGCTGAAAAACGTATGGAAAAGAAACGTTCTTCTGAACTTCATGTCAACGCCAAAGTTACGCTCGATGACTTGTTCAACCAAATTCAGCAGGGCGAATTGAAAGAACTGCCGCTGATTGTCAAAGGGGACGTTCAGGGTTCTGTAGAAGCATTGAGCCAGTCGCTGCTTGCCATCAAGAGCGACGAAGTTCGTATTTCCATCGTACATGCCGGTGTTGGCGCCATTACCGAATCCGATATTATGCTGGCTTCTGCATCCAATGCGATTATCATTGGCTTCAACGTTCGTCCGGATGCGGCAGCTCGTAAGGCAGCGGAACACGAAAACGTCGATATGCGTATGTATCGTGTTATTTACGATGCTATCAATGACGTCGAAGCGGCTATCAAAGGCATGATGGAAAAGAAATACGAAGAAAAGATTATTGGCCGCGCAGAAGTCCGCAAAGTCATTACGACGCCGAAAGTCATCGTTGGCGGCTCCTATGTCAAAGAAGGCAAAATTACCAGCACGTCTAAAATCCGCCTGATTCGCAACGGCATTGTAGTTCATGAAGGGGAAATCGATGGCCTGCGCCGCTTTAAGGATGATGTAAAAGAAGTTGCTTCCGGCTACGAATGCGGCATTACACTTGACAAATATCGCGACATTAAAGAAGGCGATGAAATCGAAGCGTATGAAATGGTAGAAGTAGAACCGGAATAAGTGAGGATAAAGAATTATGGGAGAATTACGAGTTCGTAAAATACAAGAATTCATTAAGCAGGAAGTTTCCAACATCCTGCTTCGTGAATTAAAAGATCCCCGCCTTGGTTTTGTTACAGTTACTGATGCGCGGATTACTGGTGATTTACGTGAAGCAACCGTATATGTCAGTCTCTTTGGTAAACCGGAAGAAAAACAAGATACGATGAAAGCGTTAAAACATGCGGCAGGCTATATTCGTACAGAAGTGGGACGACGTTTGGGAATTCGCTATTCACCGACAATTGAGTTTAAAGAAGATACATCTTTGGATTATGGCATGAAGATTGATAAAATTCTTCGTGACATTGAAAAGAAGGACTAAAACATATGAATTCTTCAATACAAGAAATACGCCGCGTATTGGAACACTATGACCATATTGTTGTCACGGCGCATGTCAGTCCGGATGGAGATGCCATTGGCAGTACATTGGCCTTGTATGGCTGGCTGCGTTCACTGCAAAAAGAGGTTGTTGTCGTTTTGGATGACGACGTAGATGAAAAATTCAGCTTTTTAAAAGACTATGCGGCTATTCAAAAACCGGATGCTGTTCAGACAGATGCTTCTTGGCTTACGGTAGTATTGGATGCTACCGACATGAAGCGCTTAGGGGCAGCGGCTTTACTGGCCAAAGGGAAAGTTTTGAATATAGACCATCATATTTCCAATCAGCATTTTGCTGATTGGGAATATATCCGTCCGGACTTTGCCGCAGCCGGTGAAATTTTGACAGACCTCTTTTTAGCATGGAATGTGCCTATTGATGCCGCATGGGCCGATGCATTGTATTTAGCGATTGCTACAGACAGCGGCTTTTTTAAATTCAGCAATACGACAGGACACACCCTGCGGATAGCAGCGGCACTGGTCGATGCCGGCGCGCGTCCGAATGTTATTTCTGAACACTTGGAAGCCCGTTCGCTCGCCAAACTGCAGGCTCTTTCCGAAGTGCTGCGTCATATTGAGCTGTTTGGCAACAATACCGTAGCTGGTTTAGCGTTTACGCCGGAACTGCTGCAGTATACAGGCGAACACACTGGCAGCTATATTGATTATGTGCGCAGTGTTAAAGGCGTAGACGCTGCTTTTACGGTTAAATTTATCAATGAATCCGAAACCAGAGTCAGCCTGCGTTCCAAAACGGTAGATGTCAATGCCATAGCTGCTGTCTTTGGCGGCGGCGGCCATGTCCGGGCAGCTGGATGCACGATTGCTGCCCCGTTGGATGAAGCAAAAAAAATGGTAGTGAAGGAAATTTTAAAAACGATATGATAAACGGAATCGTCAACGTAGTAAAACCCACAGGCATGTCGAGTCATGATGTGATTGGTCAGCTGCGCCGCATATACCATATGAAAAAAATAGGGCATGCCGGGACCTTGGATCCGTTGGCAGCCGGCGTGCTGCCAGTCTATTTGGGACAGGCTACGAGATTGATTGAATACGGAGACAGCAGCGTCAAAACTTATCATGCCGAATTTGCCTTGGGATTGGCTACAGATACAGAAGACAGTACCGGTGAAGTCGTAGCGCAGGCGCCGGTGCCGCTGCTTAGTTTTGATGCAGTCAATGAGATAGTGCAAACGTTTGCCGGCGAAATAGAGCAAACGCCGTCGCGGTATTCCGCTATTAATGTCAACGGTGTCAAAGCGTATAAGCTGGCTCGTCAGCATGCGGATTTTACCTTGCCGGTGCGGCAGGTTATCATTCATGAAATTCGGCTGCTGTCATATGACCACGGCAGAGGCGTCTTAGCGGCTACTTGTTCTAAAGGGACCTATATTCGTTCGCTGATTCGGGATATAGGCGAAAAGCTTGGCACCTATGCCTGTATGACCTATTTAGTGCGGGTACGGGCTGGATTATTTGATATATCCCAAGCGGCGACGCTGGAAGAAATTGAAAAAAATCCGGAAGCGTATGTACTTCCTGCCGACATGGCTATTCAAGAACTGAAAAAAGTGACATGCAGTACAGAAAAATGTACGTTTTTATTACAGGGGCGGGCCGTTCCCTTTGCCGGCAAAGGCTTGGCTGACGGAACGGTACTGCGTATATATACACCAGCGCAGCAATTAGCAGGTATTGCGCATTTTGATAAAGAACATCACGTCATTCGTCCTCATAAGATGTTTGCGGATGTATGGTGAGGTGGTAATGAATCATGCAAGTATTCCATTCATTTCAGGAAATAACAGATTGCTGCGGCGCAGTTGTCGCCTTGGGAACATTTGACGGCGTGCATTTGGGACATCAGATGGTCATGAAAACGGCAATGGAAAGGGCGGCTGAAAATGGTGTAAAAGCCATGGTCGTCACGTTTGGAGCCCATCCTTTTTCGGTCCTTTGTCCGGATAAGGAACCAGCAAGATTGGCGACAGTAGAACAAAAAGAAGAATATATTGCAGCTGTGGGCATTGACGGCCTTGTTCTGCTGCCCATGACAAAGCATTTGCTCAAAGAATCGCCGGAATCATTTTGCCGGCAGCTGCTCCAATATATCCATCCTTCGGCTGTCGTTGTCGGCTCTAATTTTACCTATGGAGCTAAAGCGGCCGGCAATACGGAAACACTGAAACAATTTATGGCAGCGTATCATATCCCTGTTTTGGCATTGACGCTGCTGGAACGGCCGGGCAGAGCGACGCCTATCAGCAGTACGGTCATTCGCAGACTGGTCCAAATGGGGCACATGGAAACGGCTGAAAACCTTTTAGGACGGCCTTTTGCCTTGATGGGAGAAGTTGTGCAGGGAGATCATCGCGGCCGAACGATTGGATTCCCTACGGCGAATATGTTGATTCCTGTCAAAATGGCAGTTCCTGCTGACGGTGTCTATATTACCGAACTGGTTTGGGACGGCATACGCCATCCGAGTATGACCAATATTGGCAGCAATCCTACCTTTGCCAATCAGTATCGACGCATTGAAACCCATGTGCTGGACTGTCAGGATGACTTATATGGAAAGACCGTGAGCCTGCGTTTTAGAAAACGGATTCGCGGTGAAAAGGTCTTTGCTTCTGCTGAAGAATTGATAGAGCAAATGAAGCAGGATAAAGCACAGATACGGAAATTTTTCCTTAACGCAAACGATTAACTTTAAACCTTGCAGAAAAATTATTAAATCTGCAAGGTTTTTTTTGCTTTTTTTCTCATTTTCATAGCCAATATGTTATATTTGTGATATACTTAAAAGCACTCCAATAATTACAAAACGAGTTATATTGGATTAAAGCCATAAAAGAAAAGAAAAAGAATAGGAGTGATATTTTTATGGTAAAGTTTTCAGAAGTAGCAAAAAGTTTACACGCATCTGACATTCGTGAAATTTTGAAAGTCACAGAAAATCCAGAAATTATTTCTTTTGCCGGCGGCTTGCCTGCACCAGAATTGTTCCCGATTGAAGACATGAAAAAAGTCGATGTGGCAATTTTGGAAAAAGAAGGACGGCAGGCTTTGCAGTACAGTACGACAGAAGGATATGTGCCGCTTCGTAAACACATTGCTGAACGCATGAAATCAGCTTTCCAAACGGACTGCAGCTATGAAAATATCATTATTACTGCTGGTTCTCAGCAAGGGCTGTCCCTGCTTGGCAATATCTTTTTAAATAAAGATGATATTGTTTTGGTAGAAAGCCCGACATATATGGGTGCTACTACGGCATTTAACGTAAAATTCCCGCAGTTTATCGAAGTACCGACGGATGATAAAGGAATGATTCCTGAAGAATTAGATAAAATTATTGCCAAATACGGCGACCGCATCCGCTTGATGTATGTTATTCCTGATTTCCAAAATCCGACCGGCATTACGTGGCCGCTGGAACGCCGCCAAGCCTTTATGAACATTATTAATCAGCACGATATTCCGGTTATTGAAGATGACCCGTACGGCGAACTTCGCTATGAAGGAAAATCTCTGCCGACATTGAAATCCATGGATACGAAAGGCAACGTTATTTTCTTCGGTTCCTTCTCCAAAATCCTCATGCCGGGCCTTCGTCTTGGCTGGATGGTTGCCGCTCCGGAAATCCTTGAAAAAGCTGTTATGCTGAAACAGACCGTAGATTTACAGTCTTCTTCCTTTGCACAGCGTCAGGTTTCGTACTATATGGATATGTTCGACTTGGATGCGCATGTACAGGAAATCCGTAACTTGTATGGCAAACGTCGCACGCTGATGTATGATTCCATGAAAAAATACTTCCCAGAAGGCGTTTCGTTCACCTATCCGGAAGGCGGCTTGTTTACGTGGGTAACGCTGCCGGAAGGCATGGATGCCAAAGCTATGATGCCGAAAGTTATTGACAAAAAAGTTGCCTATGTAC
>CAVKOP010000033.1:11744-16174 GCA_963657835.1 Lachnospiraceae bacterium
ATGTACCAGGAACAGCTTTCTATCCTAACGGCGGCAATGCCAACCATTTCCGTCTGAACTATTCCAACATGCCGGAAGATCGTATCGTAGAAGGCATTAAACGGTTGGCAGACGTATTGAAAGAAGAAATTGCTAAATTAAAATAATAGTCATATTGTTTTGAGAATTCAGACATGTTGATTTGCATGTCTGAATTTTTTTATAATTATTATGATGATAAAAAGTAAAAATATAATTGATTAAAAGGTATAGAGATGATATAATAAATTTAACATTATGGTTAAACGTTTTTTGGGAAAAACAAAGGAGTGATTGGTAATGAAGTATTCAGACCTTGCTATGGATTTAAAAGCCTCTGAGATTCGTGAATTATTGAAATTAACAACCATGCCGCAAGTTATTTCCTTTGCCGGTGGTTTGCCGGCACCGGAACTGTTTCCAACGGAAGAATTGAAAAAGGTCGATGAAGAAGTTCTGACGAAGGAGGGGAAGCAAGCCGTACAATATGGCACGACAGAAGGCTATCTGCCGCTTCGCGAAAAAATTGCCAAACGGATGAAGCAGGCGTTTATGGTAGACTGCTCGGCAGAAGAAGTCATGATTACATCCGGTTCGCAGCAGGGATTATCACTATTGGCACAGATTTTCTTAAATAAAGATGATGTGGTGCTAGTAGAAAGCCCGACGTATTTGGGGGCTATTAACGCGTTTAAGCTTTGTGCGCCGCAGTTTGTAGAAGTTCCTACTGATGAAAAGGGAATTATACCGGAAGAACTGGAAAACATATTGGCTAAATATGGCCCGCGTGTACGCATGATGTATGTCATTCCGGAGTTTCAAAACCCAACCGGCATTACGTGGCCCTTAGAACGCCGCAAACAATTTATGGACATCATTAATCAATATGACTTCCCGGTGCTGGAAGATGATCCATATGGCGAACTGCGGTATGACGGAGAAAAAGTTCCGTCTTTGAAATCGATGGATACTAAGGGAAATATCGTATTCTTGGGTTCGTTCTCCAAGATTTTTATGCCGGGCCTTCGTATTGCCTGGATGGTTGCCAATCCGGAAATTATTGATAAAATCGTTAAATTAAAACAGGCTGTAGATTTACAGTCTTCTTCGTTTGCCCAACGGCAGACTTCCTATTATATAGATATGTATGACTTGGATACTCATGTAGAAAAAATCAAAGCCTTATATAAGACACGCCGTGATTTGATGTGTCAGACGATGAAGACAGAATTTCCCAAAGAAATTACGTTTACCTATCCGGAAGGCGGCTTGTTTACGTGGGTAACGCTGCCGGAAGGTATGGATGCCAAGAAAATTATGCCGAAAGTATTGGCAAAAGATGTGGCGTATGTGCCGGGCGGTCCGTTTTATCCCAACGGCGGCCATGCCAATCATTTCCGTCTGAATTATTCCAATATGCCGGAAGATCGTATCGTAGAAGGCATCAAACGCTTGGCCGCTGTATTGAAAGAAGAAATGGCTGACTTGAAATAGCCGTACGTTTTTACGCTGTGCATGAATAACGCATGGGGCTGCCGTACAAAGCGGCAAGCCCCTTTTGCTTGCCGTTTTATGTGATATTCTCATGCTTTTGGCATCTTCATACATGAGTATGATGCATATAAATATACGGAATAAGCATGTTTTGATTGACTTACGTTTATAATCATTGTATTATAATAATAACAAAGACATTTTTTATAGAAATAGGAAGTGTCTTCGCAGTGTTCGCAAAAACGCATTCGTATCAGGGCGGGCTATGTTTGATACGGTGCGTTTTTTATGTGATACCCATAAATAGCGAGTATATAAACATCTTCGCTATAGGAGGCGCGTATTGATGACAAATCAGCTTCAACAGTTATGCAGGCAAATACGCAGAGAAACTGTGCAGGCTATTTATTTAGCAGGTTCCGGACATCCTGGCAGTTCCTTGTCGGCTGTAGAAATCCTGGTAACGCTATATTTTACCGATTTGCTTCATTGTTTTCCTGAAGATCCTAAAAATCCACAGCGCGACCGCTTTATTTTATCGAAAGGCCACGCCGCGCCGGCATATTACAGTGTCTTGGCTCATAAAGGTTTTTTTCCCGTATCGTTAGTCGATACGCTGCGGAAACTGGGCAGCCCGCTGCAGGGACATCCGAATATGGAAAAGCTGCCGTGTCTGGATTGTGCTGTTGGTTCGCTGGGACAGGGATTATCGATAGCCAACGGGATTGCTTTTGCATTGCAGCGACGTCATGAAACGCCTCATGTTTTTTGCCTTATCGGCGATGGAGAACAGCAGGAAGGGCAGATTTGGGAAGCTGCAGCCTTTGCGGCACAGCATCAGCTGGATAATGTCTGTCTTATTGTGGACTGTAACGGCATGCAGTTGGTGGATGCGCTGGACGGCATCAAAAATATGCAGCCTATGGCGGATAAATGGCAGAGTTTTGGCTGGCATGTTATGGAAACAGATGGACATGACACAGGCAAACTGCATCAGACGCTGGCAGCAGCCAAACAGTATCGCGGCAAACCGACTGTCGTGCTGGCGCATACGATAAAGGGGAAAGGTGTATCGTATATGGAAAACCAGGCAGAATGGCATGGCACGGCGCCGAACACCGAACAATACCGAATGGCAATGAAAGAATTATCTCAGGAGGTGCCGCAATGAATCGAGTACCTATGCGTGACGGCTATGGCAAAGCATTGTTGGAATTGTGTCGTCTCCATGAAGATGTCGTCGTGTTGGATGCCGATGTAGCCAAATCGACCCGTACGGATTGGGTGCGGCGTGAATATCCGGATAAATACGTCAATGTAGGCATATCCGAACAAGATTTAGTGGGCACGGCGGCAGGCATGTCGCTGACCGGCTTTGTTCCGTTTATTTCTACATACGGCGTCTTTTTGACAGGACGGGCGTGGGGACAAATCCGCAATACGATTTGTTACAATAATTTGAATGTAAAACTGGGGGGTGCTCATGCCGGTATTTCTGTCGGGCCGGACGGTGCTACGCATCAGGCGTTGGAAGATGTTGCCCTTATGCGCGTGATTCCCAATATGACCGTCGTGGTTCCGTGTGACTGGTACGAAACGTACAAAGCGACGATGGCTGTTTATGATACCGTAGGGCCGTCCTATGTCCGTTTTGGCCGCAATCCGGCACCGGTCGTGACGACGGAGAAAACGCCGTTTGTATTAGGCAAAGCGGCGGTGTTCCGGAATGGCTGCGATGTGACCGTTTTTGCCAACGGCATGATGGTGCATCAGGCGTTGACAGCGGCGGACGCATTGCAGCAGGAAGGTATTTCTGCTGAAGTTATCAACGTACATACAGTGAAACCGTTGGATACACAGGCGATTATTAAAAGTGCCGCGAAAACAAAGGCCGTTATCGTTTGTGAAGAACATCAATGTATTGGCGGCTTGGGCAGCGCTGTTTGTGAAGTATTGGCACAGCATTGCTGCGTGCCCGTTGAATTAGTCGGAATCAAAGATACCTTTGGCGAATCGGGTATGCCGGATGAATTGATGGAGGCGTATGGCTTAGGGTCCTCATCGATTGTGCAGGCCGTACGAAGGGTATTAAAAAGAAAATAGAGAAAAAAGAAATGTCACATGGCAGCGTTAATTGCCATGTGACATTTCTTTTCTGTAACGGTGTGAAGTTTTACGTGCATAGGCTGCGGCATTACGATTCACTTTTTTCAAACTTCAAACTTCACCCCCAAACTACAAACTTTGTTTCATGAGGATTCGGACGATTTGGCAAACTGAATGACTGCGCGGCTGGGAATTTGTGCGGAAAAAATGCCGATGGTCATGAGCAGGCAACCGATGAATTCACGGGAAGACATCCATTCTCCCAGCAGGAGAAATCCGGCCAAGGCACCGAAAATCATTTCAAAACTGCACAGCAACGATGCTTCTGTCGGCGCGACATGTCTTTGGGCAATGATTTGCAGTGTATAGCCGACACAGCTGGAGAAAAGGCCGCAGTATAAGATGGCGGTGGCAGAGGCGGCAATAATGGACAGCGTCAATATTTCTCCATTGATGAACATTGCAATGAAATTAAACATGGTACAGGCGATAAACTGGCCGAACGATAAGAAAATACCGGGAAAACTGGGGGCGAAGCGGCCTACGCATAATATATGGCAGCTCCAGAAGAATACGCCGACTAGTTCAAACATATCACCGATGTTAATCGTCGTGCCAGTATCATGAAACGCCAATAAATACAAGCCGATGACAGCAATCAGGCAGCCGAAAATATGCGATACGCGCAGTGCATTTTTTAGTGCCAAGCCAAGCAGGGGCACTGCGACGATATATAACGATGTGATGAAACTAGCTTTACCGGCCGTCGTGTAAATCAGCCCGATTTGCTGGAATGCCGAGCCGGCAAATAA
>CAVKOP010000034.1:0-7256 GCA_963657835.1 Lachnospiraceae bacterium
TCGGCGGCACGAAAAAGAATGAATAACAGAGGGGCGTAGGGATACGTCCCGGCATTCGGGTCACACAGAAAGAAAAAGTGTATCTGCCAATGTAAACAGCAAGTTTACAGAATCATACAAGGGTCGAGGGATACATCCCTGCATTTTGGTCGCGCAGAAAGAAAACGTAAATAGCATATGCATCAAAACGGATACATTGTCAGCTGAGTGGGGATGACTTATAATAAGATACGCACAGCATATTACATGTAAAAGGAAGGAATAGGCATGAAACATACATCTCTTATTTCATTGGCTGTATTTTTCAGTATGATGCTGGGAAGTACTGCCATGGCGAAGGAAACCGCGCTGCCGCTGACAACGGCTGTTCGTGTTCATCCGTCGATTGCACAACCATCCAAGGAAACGCCAAAAGCTAAAGTGGTCGTTTCTTCGTCAGAAAAGCCTGTCGTTACCATGCATTATACGGCCAACAATCCGGCTGTCGGCCATCCCGTATTGTATTGGGGACGTATTGACGGCGCTGTAGGATATGAAGTACAGGTGCTGCGACCGGATGAGAAGGGAGATATTACTGATAAAGCGACGGGAAGTACATATACCCTGATGATGCCGACTCAAACGGCCTATACGACGGGGTATGAACTGGCTCTGCCAGAATCGTATATGGGGCAAGTGTTTTATTGGCGTGTCAGAGCCTTTGATTTAGACCGGCACCCGATTAGCGAATTTTCGGATGTCGAAGCGTCGCATATTGACCGCTTTGAACCGTTTACGGAAAAACCGACGCCCATGGCGTTTTATAATCAAGTTCCCTGCGGCGTCTTATTATATCCGGTATACGATTGGATTGCCGTACCGGGAGCGGCTAAGTATGAATTGGAAATCCTCAATGACAAGCCGGAAAATCCAAACGGCATCGCGCCGTCTGTCCATCGCATTGATTCCTATACGCCGACGAATATTCACCAGTATGACCAGAAATCCCGCGTGTCGGATACGCCTTTTTACTGGCGGGTACGAGCAATGGACAGCGAAGGCAGGCCCCTTGGCGTATATTCGGATGCCCTGCCGTTTTTGACTAGCCCTAAAGCGTCACAGGGCTGCGTGGCTATTTTTGGTGACAGTATCAGCCATGGCGGCGGCAGTATTTCCTATTCACCGACATATTGGGATTTCAGCTATGAAAATTATTTGACATTTCCGACGGTTAACTTGGCGCAAAGCGGCGATACCAGCGAAATGGCGGTAGAACGATTTGACAGAGATGTTCTGCCGTTTCAGCCGTCGTATTTGCTTATTTTGATTGGTTCCAACAGCCTGCGGGCCGGTGTGCCGGCAGAAGACGTGATTGCCGATTTGAAAACCATCAAGGAAAAATGCTTGTCTCATCATATCCGGCCTGTTTTTCTGACGATTCCGCCGCTCAATCCGGCTCATATCAAACGGGCATTTGATGAACCGACAGCAGATAATTGGCAGACGTTGATTGCAGAAGTTAATGCCTATATACGCACGCAGGTTCACATTGATATTACACCGGGCATGGCGGACAGTCACGGCATTTTAAAACCGGAATTAGCTGTTGACGGCATTCATTTGGATCCGCCCGGTAAAAAAATGATAGGTGCGGCTATTAATAATGCCTGGAAGGAAATATTGGAATTACCGGACACGGCATGGCAATAATTTTTTGTGAGAAATGGATTGACTTTGACCTGTCTAGAGGTTGTAAGATGCAAATACATACAGTACAATAGAATAAGCATATGATAAAGAATCTCAATTATCGCTGCAAAAAGGAGGGCTCATGGCATGCGTAATGGCAGTGTAGTTTGTTTAACCATACTATTGGGAATCACATTATGTTCCGGCCTGTTAGTCAAGGCGGGACAGACAGCCGGGCGAAACCGCGTTGTTGACCCGCCAATGGAACAGGCACAGCAGATTTACATTCGGAATGCAGCAGACGAAGAATTGGCATTTCAGCCGACTGTCCTGAGCCATTATACGGCAGATATGCCTGCTGTCGGCCATCCTGTTTTGCAGTGGAGCCGTGTAGACGGGGCGGTAATGTATGATGTGCAGATATTAAAAAAACGGGACGGTGCAGATGGCGAAGCGGCATACTATGAACCGATTATGCCGCTGCAGCGGGCCTATGGAACGGGATATGAATTGGCGCTTCCGGATACCTTTATGGATGATGTCTTTTACTGGCGTGTACAGCCGATAGATTTGCAGGGCAAGGCGATTGGGCCGTTTTCTGCTGTAGAAGAAGCGCATGTGGATGCGGCAGCTCCTTTTGTAGAAAAGCCGCATATTGTTAATCATTATAATCAAGGACATGGGCAAGTACTGCTGTATCCCGTATACGACTGGATTGCCGTTCCGGATGCAGACCATTACGAAGTAGAAATCCTCGATGCCGAGCCGGAAAATCCCAATGGCATAGAACCGTCGATGCATCGTATTGATGCGTATACGACTGCCTACGCACAGCAGTACGACCAAAAACCACGCATGGCATCGGAACCGTTTTATTGGCGTGTCCGGGCGTTGGACAGCAGCGGCAATCCGATTGGCGTGTATTCGGATGCCCAGACATATACGACGAATCCCGACGGTCCGTATGAAGTGGCCGTTTTTGGCGACAGCATCAGCCATGGCGGTGGCAGTTTGTCCTATTCACCGACAGATTGGGAATTTAGTTATGCATCCTATCTGGATTTTCCGACAGTCAATTTGGCCCAAAGCGGTGATACTAGTGCCATGTCCGATGCCCGTTTTATTCGGGATGTTGTGCCGTTTCATCCGCGCTACGTGCTGATTCTCATGGGGTCCAACAGCCTGCGGGCCGGTGTCAGTGCGTCTGCTGTCATTGATGATTTGAAAAGCGTCAAACGAAAATGTCTGGCTCATGGCATGAAGCCGGTTTTTCTTACAGTGCCGCCTTTGAATCCGGATAACATTGCAGCTGCGTTCGACCAGGATACGGATTGGGGCTGGAAAGATGCCGTTGAAGAAGTCAACGACTATATTGGCAGTGAAGTACACATAGATATTACAGAAGGCATGGCAGATTCCAATGGGGAACTGCGGAATGAACTAGCTGTTGACGGCCTGCACCAAGATCCGGCAGGAAAGAAGCTGATGGCCCAGGCTATTAACGACGCTTGGCCGGCGATACAAAACCTGCCTGACAGTGCATGGGAAGAAGACGATTGAAAATACGTTCGTTTTATTACGATGAGTACGATAAATTATAGACTAAAATACATGATAAAGGGGCTTGCCGCTTCGTGCGACAGCCCCCTTTTTACATCGTATTCTATTAAAAAATGAACTATGCTAAGCAAACTGCATCAGACGAGCTTATTCGTACCGCAGCGCTTCAATCGGATCTAAGCGGGCCGCTTTGCGTGCCGGATAAATGCCGAAGAAAAGACCGATGCCTACAGAAAAACTGAAGGAGATGAGAATCGGGGCTGCGGTAATGACGGTTTGGAATAAGCCTGTCTTAGCAATCGCCAAGGCAATGCCGACGCCGACGGCAACGCCCAAGAGGCCGCCAATGACGCCGATAACGACAGATTCAATCAAAAACTGCATCATGATATTTTTGAATGTTGCACCTAAGGCCTTGCGGATACCGATTTCACGGGTCCGTTCTGTTACAGAAACCATCATGATATTCATAATGCCGATGCCGCCGACCAACAGGGAAATGGCGGCAATACTGCCGAGAAACAGTGTGAGCATAGTCGTCGTGCTCGTCATCGTTTCCATCAGGCTGGTCAAGTTGCGGACTGTAAAATCATCTTCTTTGTCACCGACAATATGATGACGCTGCCGCAGCAGTGTTTCGACTTGTCCTTGTACCGATTCAATTTTATCAGCACTGGATACTTGAATGTTGATGGAACGAATATAGGTAATCCCCATGAGCTGTTCCTGGGCTGTTGTCAGCGGAATGATGACGACGTCGTCCTGGTCCTGCCCCATGGAAGACTGGCCTTTGCTTTCAATGACGCCGATGACTTTATACGGCTGGTTGTTGATGCGGATGTTTTTGCCGACCGGGTTTTCCGATTCAAACAAATTGGTAGCAACCGTAGTCCCAATGACAGCGACGCGATTGCGGGAATTGAGGTCATTCTGTGTAATAAAAGATCCGGTGCCAATGGTCAGGTCGCGGATTTTCAAATATTCCGGCGTGACGCCGTATACAGAAGAATTCCAGTTTTCATGCCCATTGACGATTTGGTAGGAACCATTGACCGTTGGTGACACATAATCGATGTTTTTTATTTTCTTTTTAATGGCTTCCGCATCTTCGTATTTGAGTTTCTGGCTGGACCCGGCAGCAGAGCGGACGCCGCCTTTATTGGTCGAGCCAGGCATGACGATGAGCATATTGCTGCCCAGGCTGGCAATAGAGTTGGTGACGTTTTGCTTTACGCCCATGCCAATGGAAATCATGGCAATGACGGCGCCGACGCCAATGATGATACCCAGCATCGTGAGGATAGAGCGAAGTTTGTTGCCGAGCAGTGCCGTAACAGCGATTTGTACGCTTTCACTAAACAACATCCATAACCACACCCTTTCCGGCATCCCGCGTCAGCTGGCCGTCGCAGATAAGCAGCTGGCGGCTGGCACAAGCGGCAATTTCCGGTTCGTGCGTGACGAGGATGACTGTTTTATGTTCCTCATGGAGCGATTCAAAAATGCCCATGATTTCTTTCGTTGATTTCGTATCGAGATTTCCTGTAGGTTCGTCTGCCATGATGATGTGCGGGTCGTTGACCAGGGCTCTGGCAATGGCAACACGCTGCCGCTGGCCGCCGGACAGCTCGTTTGGTTTGTGATGGGACCAAGTTCCCAAACCGACGGCTTCCAGCTTTTCTTGAGCTCGCTGTGTCCGTTCTTTGCGGCCGACACCGGCATAGACAAGAGGCAGTGCTACATTGTCCAGCGCGGAAATACGGGATAAGAGATTGAAGTTTTGGAATACGAAACCGATTCGTTTGTTTCTCGTGTGCGCCAGTTCATCGTCTGTCAGGTTGGCGACTTCTTTGCCGCCCAGTTTGTATGAGCCGGACGTAGGACGGTCCAAGCAGCCGAGAATGTTCATCAGCGTGGATTTACCGGAACCGGACGGCCCCATCAATGCGGCAAATTCACCTTCTTGGATATTGAGCGTAATACCGGCAAGGGCGGCGAAATCATTGCCGCCGATATGATAGATTTTTTTGATGTCCTTTAATTCAATTACGTTTGCCATCAGTCATTCCTCCTTACATCGGCGGAGGGCCTTGCCGCTTGTCATTGGATTTGGAAGAAGATTTAGAAGCATTGTATGTAATCGATACCTTGTCACCTTCATCGAGGCCGGAAAGAATTTCTACGTATTCATCACTGTAAATGCCCGTAGTGACGTTGACTTGTTCTGTCTGGCCGTTGTCGTTGACACGCAGTACATAGGACCCTTTGTCATTGGTTTTTAAGGCGGCAATCGGCACGACTAACGCGTTTTCTTTTTCCGATGTATTGATTTCTACACGTGCGGTCATGCCCAGCTTGAGGACATCATCCGGGTCATCGACATCCAGCGTGACATAGTAGTAAATAACACTGGCTGACGAAGACGAGTTGGAAGAACCGGAACTGGAAGAACCCGTCGTGTTCCACGTATTGCTGGTATCCGTTTGAGAAATTTTAGATACATGAGCTGTAAATGTCTGGCCTGTATAGGTATCGACAGTAAACGTAGCATCCTGGCCGATTTTGATTTGGCCAATATCCGTTTCATCAATCTTGGCCATAATTTGTTTTTGCGAAGTATTGGCAATGTACATGATAACCGTCGGGTTGCTGTTGCCCTGTACGGCCATCGTACCGACGCTTTTCGGTTCACCGACAACGATGCCGTCCATCGGTGCCGTAATAATTGTTTCGGCTACATTGGACTGGGCATCTGTCAAGGCACTGACAGCCGTATCGTAATTAAACTTGGCCGTATCCAATGCCTGCTTGGTTCCGGCGCCCAAGTTGTACAGCTCCTGTGCGCGCTGGTATTCGAGTTGTGTATTGGATACTTTTAGTTGCGCCTGGTCCTGTTTGGCCTGATAGTCCTTGCCGTCCAGCACAGCAACGGTCTGCCCGGCTGTGACGCGGTCATTTTCCTTGACAAGTACTTGACTGATACGGGCCGTGATTTTTGGTGATACTTCAACGGAATCGACAGGCTTGATAGTCCCTGTTGCTGAAACCGTTGATTTTAAATTCATGCGTGTTACCGGCGCCGTTTCTACTGCAGCGACTTGTTTGGCTGCTTGCTGTGTTTGATAATATTCATAGCCGCCAAATGCCCCGGCTGCAATGATAATAGCGGCGACAGCGATTTTTACTTTCTTGTCCAACTTAATCATAATAATCTCTCCCATACAGGCTTTTTCAATGGTGCTGCATTCAGTATAGCATGCTTGTGTTGCAATAATAAAGGAAATAAAGGAGAATTTGGGAATTTTAGTCGAAACTGTAACAATTGAAGGCCATTTTTAGCAGGCTGGCAGGCCTGCGTATAGAACCTATTTTTCTATTGCTTGTTCATTTTATATCTTGGTTTCATATAGTTGCTAGATTTGCAGCAGGCAGCCGTATTTCTTCTTGTATCCTATGGTTATTGACATCCTAAATGAAATGTCATATACTTTTATTAGTTGAACATTCAACCAAAATAAAGAGGTGATGATATGAAATCATTGCAATCGCCTATGCTGCGCTATATGGGAACGATTACCAGATGTCTTCACTCGATGATGGATATGACCTTTAAGACGTATCAATTCCAGCGAGGACAGTTTGTATTTTTTACTCGTATTTGTGAGCAGCCGGGCATCAATTTAGCGGCATTGACATATGCCTGCAAAGTAGATAAGGGAACGACGACGAAAGCCGTTCGTAAATTGACAGAAGCGGGGTACGTCATCAAAAAGCAGGATGATGAAGACCGCCGTGCCTGGCGTTTGTATCCTACGGCTAAGGCACTGCCGGTGTATGAACAAATTATTGCCGAAGAAAACCGGCAGATAGCGATGTGTTTGGCTGGATTTACTGCTGCAGAAAAAGCAAAATGCCTGCAGATGCTGCAGCGGATGAGCCTCCATATAGATGCAGAATGGAAATCTATGAAATAAAAAGAGGAGAGATTACGTATGATATTAAAAAAAGCCGTATTAGCACAAACTGAT
>CAVKOP010000034.1:7266-14041 GCA_963657835.1 Lachnospiraceae bacterium
GATGAAGCCAAAGCCTTTTTTAGAACGTGTCATGTAGACCAATGGCAAGATGGATATCCGGAAAAAGAGAATATAGTACAAGATATTCAGGATGAAGACGCCTATATTTTACAAGAAGGCAGCGAAATTATTGGGTACTGTTGTATTGATTTTGACAAGGAACCGGCGTACGATACGCTCAAAGGTGGGAAATGGCTTAATGATGAACCGTATGTCGTTGTGCACCGTATGGCTGTAACCAACCGCCACAAAGGTAAGGGACTGGCAAAGCAGCTTTTTGCCTATGCGGAAGCGCTTGCTAAAGAACACGGCGTATATAATATCCGTGTTGATACAGATGAAGAAAACGCTATTATGAAACATATCATTGATTCTTTAGGTTTTGTCTACTGCGGTGGTATTTGGTTTGCCAACAGTGATAAAATTGCGTTTCAGAAAGTGCTCGATCAATAAATAGGCTGTTTTTTAGTACAGCCGGGCAAAAGGGGTGTTGCTTGTGGATGCAGGAAATGTATTGTTTTCACTGCCGATGCTTATGTGCATCGGTGGGGGGATTTTTGTCGGCTTTATCGATTCCATTGCCGGCGGTGGAGGCCTGATTTCACTGCCTATGCTGATGGCTGTCGGGATGCCGCCTCATTTGGCTATTGGCACCAACAAATTCGCCGCGACCTTTGGCAACCTGACGAGTGCCATTCAGTTTGCTAAAGCCGGCAAAACCGATTTAAAGCTTGTCAAATATATGATTCCGTTTGGTCTGCTGGGAGCGTTGTGCGGCTGTTCCGTTATGGTATATTTGCCGGAAAAAATCTTGGAGCCGCTGCTGCTGCTCGTTTTGATTGCTGCTGCGGCTTTAGTCGTCATTAAGCGGGATTTAGGAACGAAGACAATCCCCTGTCAGCCAGGGAAAAAACGGTTTGTCAAAGCTGTCGCGGCGGCTTTTTTGATAGGTATTTATGATGGATTTGCCGGGCCTGGCGCCGGCACTTTTATGGTAGTGGCCTTTGCGATGCTGGGATTTGATTTTGTAATTGCTGCAGGAAATTCTAAAGTTATGGCTGTCGCCACGAATACGATGGGACTTCTCCTGTTGATATATTGGCAAAAAATCTTGTATGTCTATGCCATTGCGCTTGCCATCAGCCTGATGGTCGGGGCGTATTTCGGTTCACGAGCAGCCATACGCCGCGGTGCCGGATTTATTCGCATGGTCATGCTGACGGTTACGGCGCTGTTGATTATTAAACTTGTCATTAATTATGCAGCTTCGTG
Organism: Lachnospiraceae bacterium; assembly: GCA_963657835.1. Lineage (GTDB taxonomy): Bacteria > Bacillota > Negativicutes > Veillonellales > Megasphaeraceae > Megasphaera. The sequence goes on from CAVKOP010000034.1 coordinate 8,539, forward strand.
GATGCAGTGAAGCTGCCGGCGTATTCACTTTTTCTTTTTGTGCGGTCAGAATCTAGGGATGGTTCCCTTTGACCTTCATCTATTCATTCTTTTTCGAGCCGCCGAAAAAGAATGAATATACGAGGGTACAGGGAATCGTCCCTGCATTCTGACCGTACCGATGTAAACGGCACGTTTACCAGAAAAAAAACGAGCAACGCCATGACAGCAGATGCTGTTTGTGGCGTTGCTCGTTTTTAATACTATAAAAATCGTAGCTATGGCGTGTGTGATTGTTCTGATGCGGCATAGGAGAGCAGCTTTTTGGCTGTAAATTGGTCGGTAATGAGTACGTTGGCATATCTCCCTTTGAGGGCGGCATGAATGCTGGCGATTTTGGCTTCACCGCCGGAGAGAAGAATGCTGTATTCTTTGTGCCGCAGCCATTCCAATTCGATGCCGACAGTCCGATCGTTAAGTTCTTTGCTGGAAATGCGGCCGTCTTTGTCAAAAAAACGAGAGCAGATGTCGCCGACGGCATGAGCTTTCAAATATTCTTTTTCTTTGGGGTCTGCATAGCCCAGCTGGAAAAAGAGGGCATTGTCCCGCACGGTACCGACGCTGAAAACAGCGATATTGGCATTGCGCCCCAGTTCGAGTACCCGATGGATATGACGGTCCCGATAGACCATTTCTTTTACTTCTTTGGAATCAAACAGTACAGGCAGGGGGAGATACTGAGCAATGGTTTCATAATTTTTGGCAAATCGTTCCAAGATTTCGTTGGCATAGGTTTCACTGCTGGACAAGGTAATACCGCCTTCGAGCTGCACGATTTGCGCACCCCGCAGGGGATGGGATACGAGCGCATGGCAGAGACAATGAAGGGTCGTTCCCCAGCCGACGCCAATAATGTCACCGTCTTGGACGATATCGTTGAGATACGACGCACCGCGGCGGCCGATGTATTTTTTGATGTCTTCTTCGTTTTCAATCGGCGCGTTGGCAATGCAGACATCTTTTAGCTGATAGGCTGTAGCCACTTTTTGTGCCAGATGGCTTTGGTCTTCGATGGGGTCGAAAATTTCAATGCGGACGAAGCCCATATCCTTGGCATATTGCAGCAGCCGGGAAACAGACGGCCGAGACAGGCCGAGTTCTTTGGCAATCTCAGATTGGCTGTAACCGGATTGATAATAGAGCTTGGCAGCGCTGATAGCTGTTTTATTCTTATTTATGGGCATAGAAGCACCTACCTTGTCATATTATATGGTATACACTACTTTTTATATACCTATATTATCGCATTGGCATGACGGGATTGGCAAGAGTAAATTGTACATAATTTTTACATCATCCGTTTATATTGCGTAAAATAGATACAAAGTGTATATGCTATATCATAATTGCAAAAATGTAAATTTTATATTGCAATTATTTTCATCAACTCATATAATGAAGGCAACGCATACGCTTGTAGGTTGAATGCGAAAGAAGAAAAAAGAGCGAAGAGAGAAGTTTTAGGTGTATGGAAAGGAGAAAGAAGTAATGGAAAAGAAGTATGTTATGGCGCTGGATGCCGGCACAACGAGTAATCGTGCGATTATTTTTGATGAAGAATCTCGTATTGTCAGTGTCAGCCAAAAGGAATTTACGCAGCATTTTCCCAAGCCGGGCTGGGTAGAACATGATGCCAATGAAATTTTGCATACGATGATTGAAGTCATGCAAAGCGCATTGGAACAGAGCGGTCTGAAGGGAGCCGATATTGCGGCTATCGGGATTACCAACCAGCGTGAAACGACGGTGGTCTGGGACAAAACGACTGGCTGCCCGATTTATAATGCCATTGTTTGGCAGTCTCGCCAGACGGCGCCGATTTGCGAAGACTTAAAACGGCAGGGACTGGTTGACGAATTTAAAGAAAAAACAGGTCTTGTCATTGATGCCTATTTTTCCGGTACCAAAGTAAAATGGATTTTGGATCATGTAGAAGGCGCTCGTGAAAAAGCAGAAAAGGGTGAACTTCTTTTTGGGACGATTGATTCCTGGCTGATTTGGAAGTTGACAGGGAATGATGTCCATGTGACGGATTATTCCAATGCGTCACGTACGTTGATGTTTAACATCAAGACACTGCAGTGGGATGACCAGCTCTTGCACTATTTGACTGTACCGAAAAGCATGCTGCCGGAAGTACGGCCGTCCAGTGATGTCTATGGCTATACACAGCCGTCTATCCTCGGCGTACCTGTCAAAATTGCCGGTGCGGCCGGTGACCAGCAGGCTGCATTGTTTGGCCAGACATGCTATGAACCGGGCATGGCTAAAAATACGTACGGAACAGGCTGCTTTATGCTCATGAATACAGGTACGGAACCCATTGCGTCTAAAAATGGTTTGGTGACGACAATCGCCTGGGGGTTAGATGGAAAAGTAGAATATGCATTGGAAGGCTCTATTTTTGTAGCTGGTTCGGCTATTCAATGGCTGCGTGACGGCCTGCGCATTATTGATACGGCACCGGATTCGGAATGGGTAGCCAAACGGGTTCCCGACTCGGATGGCGTATATGTTGTACCGGCGTTTGTCGGCTTGGGAGCACCGTATTGGGACATGGATGCCAGAGGATTGATTATCGGCATTACGCGCGGCACAAAAAAATCCCACATCGTACGGGCTACCTTGGATTCCATGGCATATCAGACGAAAGATGTGCTGAGTGCGATGGAAGCAGATTCCGGCATCAAACTGGCTTCGCTGAAAGTAGACGGCGGTGCTGTTGCCAACAACATGCTCATGCAGTTCCAAGCAGATATTCTCGGCGTACCCGTCGATCGGCCGCAGGTCATCGAAACGACAGCCTTGGGTGCAGCATATTTGGCAGGCTTAGCTGTCGGTGTTTGGAAATCCAAAGATGAACTTCGTCATAGCTGGAAACTTCAGAATCGTTTTGTACCGGAAATGGAACCGGAAAAAGCGGCAGGTTACTATAAAGGCTGGCGCAAAGCCGTAAAACATGCCATGCATTGGCTGGATGATGAAGAATAATGTAACTGCGCTCGTACTATTGTGACGTTTCTTGTATTCAGAAAGGTGTATGACGATGGAGAATTTATTAGGCGAATTTTTTGGCACGATGGTATTAATGGTCTTTGGGTGCGGCGTTTGTGCCTGCAATACGCTGACCGGCTCTAAAGGACAAAACGGCGGCTGGATCTGCATTACTGCCGGATGGGGTTTTGCTGTTACGTTAGGCGTGTTTACCGCGACGACGCTCGGTGCGCCTCAGGGAGATTTGAATCCGGCTGTTACGCTGGGAAAAACGATGATAGGTATTTATACGTGGGAACAATTTGCCGCAACGTCTGTTATTCAGATTCTCGGCGGTATCTGTGGTGCCGCACTGGTCTGGCTGGCATACTTGCCGCATTGGGCAAAGACAGAAGATAAAGCTGCCAAGCTGGGAATTTTCTGCACGGCACCGGCTATCCGCAATTATCCGCTTAATTTCTTGTGCGAAGTGATTGCGACATTTTTCCTGATGTTTGTTATTTGGATGATTTTTTCCAATAAAGTCGGCGCCATTCCGGCAGGCCTTGGGCCGTACATTGTCGGTGTTTTAATCTGGGCACTGGGTATGAGCTTAGGCGGGCCTACGGGATATGCTATGAATCCGGCTCGAGATTTAGGACCGCGTATTGCTCACGCTATTTTGCCGATTGCCGGCAAGGGCGGTTCGGATTGGGCCTATGCCTGGGTTCCTGTAGCAGCCCCGTTGGTAGGTGCTTTGCTTGCCTATGTCGTAGCTGCAGCGGTACATGTATTTTGATGCCGTATACTAAGTGAGAAAAAGGGGCTGTCAAATGACAAGCCCCTTTTGTGCTTTCCAATTTAAATTTTGATGACCAACGATACATAAGAAGAACATATGCATGTAAAGAAAATCTTCGTGCCATGATTTTTTTACAAAAAATATAAAATTTGTTTTATTATATTGAACAAAATTTCATATAGCGTAAGACGGCATATGCAGCTGTTTTTCTATGCAAAAGATGTATATATGTAAAAGATGGAATTTTGTAAAAACAGTATTGCAATTATTTTCAATTACTTATATAATACAATTTGTAAAAGAGAGAAACAAGTTATGCAGTGATATTCAAACAGAGAAAGAGGTTGTGAACATGACAAAACAAGCAGATGTCGTCGTAATCGGCGGCGGTATTACCGGCACAGCCATTCTGCACGAATTGGCAAAATATAACCTGCGTGCAGTGTTAGTGGAACAAGAACCCGAATTGGCTGCTGGTACGACAAAAGCCAACAGTGCGATTCTTCATGCCGGTTTTGACGCACCGACAGGCAGCATGAAAGCTCGCATGAACGTAGAAGGCAATGCGATGTATCATGATTTAAAAGATGAATTGGATTTGGATATTGAATGGTCTGGTTCGTTAGTAGCAGCGCTGGATGATGAACAGATGGAAACGTTGCAGGAACTTTTAAAACGCGGCCAAGATAACGGCGTTCCGGGATTGGAAATTTGGGACGGCGATAAAGTACGTGAATTTGAACCCAATGTCAGCAAGGAAGTCAAAGGCGCATTGTGGGCACCGACTGCCGGTATTTGCTGGCCTTTTGGCATGGCATTGGCGTTTGCTGAAAATGCCGTTATCAATGGAGCAGAAGTCATTCGTGAATGTCAGGTAACGGGCTTTACCGTAGAAAACGGCGCCATCAAAGCGGTTGAAACGGATAAAGGCACGATTGAAACGAAGTATGTCATCAATGCAGCTGGGATTCATGCCGATGAAATCAGCAAGATGGCCGGTGATGATTCCTTCCAGATTCATCCGCGCCGCGGCGAATATGTTCTCTTTGATAAAACGGTACAGAAAGATTTAGTTCACTGTGCTGTTTTCCCGACACCGTCCAAGATGGGGAAAGGGATTCTCGTCTGTGCTACGACCCACGGCAACGTGTTTGTTGGCCCGAATGCGCATGATTTAGATGACAGTGAAAAAGACGACACAGCTGTTACGATTCCCGGCATGAACGAAATTTTGGATAAAGCACGGAAATTAGTACCGAATATTCCTGTCGGTGCGACGATTACAGAATTTGCCGGTGTACGTGCTGTTTCCAGCACAGGCGATTTCATCTTGGGACCGTCCCAAATGACCAAAGGTCTGATTCAGGCAGCAGGCATTCAATCTCCAGGCCTGACTTCTGCACCGGCCATTGCCAAATATCTCGTAGAAGGTATTGTAGCTGAAACAGGAGCTTCTGTAAAAGCGGACTATAAAAAGGGCCGTCCGGCACAACCCTGCTTCCGTACTCTCAGTGATGCAGATAAACAAGCGCTTATTGCCAAAGATGCCAAATACGGCCGTGTTATCTGCCGCTGTGAAACGATTACCGAAGGTGAAATCGTCGATGCCATTCACCGTCCTGTAGGAGCTCGTACCGTAGATGGAGTCAAACGCCGTACGCGTGCCGGCATGGGACGCTGTCAGGGTGG
>CAVKOP010000034.1:14051-15709 GCA_963657835.1 Lachnospiraceae bacterium
GCCCGCGTGTTACGCAGATTTTGGCTCGTGAATTGAATATTCCTGTTACGGAAGTTCGCAAAGAAATGCGCAAATCGTACATGTTTTATAATAAAGAAACACAAAGCGGAGGTAAGGCATAATGGGTGAACAACTGTATGACATTATCATTGTTGGCGGCGGCCCGGCAGGCTTATCCGCAGCATACAGCGCTTGGCAGAACGGCGCTAAAAAAGTTCTTGTCCTCGAACGTGACCGTGAAGCAGGCGGCATTTTGCAGCAGTGCATTCACAATGGCTTTGGCCTGCATCATTTCAAAGAAGAATTGACAGGTCCTGGTTATGCACAACGCTGCTACGATTTGGTCAAAGACAAACCGGAAATTGAAATTCTCGTCGATACGATGGTATTAAGCGTTAATGAAGACAAAACGGTAACGGCTGTCAGCCCGAAACACGGCTTGATTAAAGTACAGGGCAAGACCATCATTCTTACGATGGGCTGCCGTGAACGTACCCGCGGTGCAATTCGTATTCCTGGTTATCGTCCGGCCGGCGTATTTACAGCAGGAGCTGCACAGCGCATGGTCAATATGGAAGGATATTTGCCGGGCAAAAAAATCGTTATCCTCGGCAGCGGCGATATTGGCCTTATCATGGCACGCCGTATGTCTTTGGAAGGCTGCAAAGTGCAGGCCGTGTTGGAAATCTGCCCGTTCTCCAATGGCTTGACACGCAATATGGTACAGTGCTTGTATGATTACAATATTCCGCTTCATTTATCGCACACGATTACGGCTATTCACGGCAAAGACCGTGTAACCGGTGTTACGGTTGCCAAGGTGGATGACCATATGCAGCCGATTCCGGGAACGGAATTTGATATCGAATGCGATACGCTTCTCTTGTCTGTTGGCTTAATTCCGGAAAATGAATTGTCCCGCGGTTTGGGACTGACGATGCATCCTTTGACCAATGGCCCGATTGTTGACCAGCATCGTGAAACAAGTATCCCCGGTATTTTTGCAGCCGGCAATGTAGTTCATGTTCATGACCTCGTCGATTTTGTATCGGAAGAAGCTGAAATTGCCGGTAAATATGCAGCATTGAAAGCACAGGAACAAATGGCTTCGGAAGTGGCCGATGTCAAAGTTGAAGCGATTGATGAAGTACGCACTTGTGTGCCGCAGCATATACGCGCTGCCCAAGAAGGCGAAACGATTCGTCTCTTTATGCGTGTCCGCAAGCCCATGAAAAAAGTGCGCCTGACAGTAAAGAGCGGTGAAGATGTCCTGCTAACAAAAGTCCTCCCTGTAGCCAAACCGAGTGAAATGATTGCTGTCAATGTACCGGCAGATAAAGCCAAAGGCCATCATGCGGATTGGACTGTTTCCGTGAAGGAGGAAGCATAAAATGAGTGTAGAAACGAAACAATTAAACTGCATCAACTGCCCTTTGGGCTGTTTGCTGACTGTAACCATTACAGATGGTAAAATTACAAACGTAACTGGCAATACGTGCCCGCGCGGCGAAAAGTATGCCCATCAAGAATTGACAGATCCACAGCGTATGCTGACATCAACGGTTCGTATTGAAGGCGGAGAACTGCCGTTGCTGCCTGTCGTATCGAAAACGACGCTGCCGAAAGGCAAAATCCTTGACTGTGCAGCAGCACTGCGC
>CAVKOP010000035.1:0-15688 GCA_963657835.1 Lachnospiraceae bacterium
TGCATGACTGCCAACACCGCCCGTTACGAGCGTGCCGACCGGTCGAAGACCGGATACGGAGTTTGCCGATGACGGGAACAAGCGGCGTCTGAGCGAAGCGAATTTGCCGCGCCGTCATCGACAAACGCAGTAAGGCTAAGTCCGTTTTGGGCGGCGGATTTTTCTTTTTTGGTACTTTTTCTTTTTGTACGCGCAAAAAGAAAAAGTATAGAGTGTGAAGAGATACTTCTTTGTTCGTTCGGCGGCACGAAAAAGAATGAATATATGAGTGTGCAGGGACTCTTTCCTGCATTCTGACTGCGCAGAAAAAAGTATATAGCCAATGTAACCGGCAAGCTTACAGAACTATAAGAGGGTACAGGGACACCGCTCTTCTCCTAAAAATGTAACAGTTTTTTAACAATTTCTGTAAGATGGGGTTTCTTAGATAATATTTCTTGCTTTTACATATCAGCCTAGGTAGAATAAAAGGAGAATGTCTGTTTATATATCGCAATCATAGGAGTTTGTTGTGAAGAAAAAATGGAAAGCAGGCTGTGCGGTTTCGGCGTTTATTCTATCGGCGTGCGTAGCGTTTTGGATGGAAAAGCCGGCATTGACGCAGATGCTAAGTGATACCGTGGCGACAACAATAAATAGTAAGCTCAATGGAACCCTGTCTTTTGCATCGCTGGATGTCTCACTGTCCGGGAAGGTGCAGATTGTGCAGCCTGTGGTCAAGGATACGCGGGGACGTATTGTGGCAGAAGGTGAAGATGTACAGGTGTATGTCAATCCGGCCAAGATTATTCCTTCGCTGCAGCGCGGTGAAATTTTGGAAGCGTTGGATACGATTGATGTGAATCGGCCTGTCCTTCATATTTGGCAGGAGGAAGATGGCAAGACGTGGAATGTGGCGTCGCTGCTTAAGCCCAGCAAATCGACGAGTGATACGGGATTTCACAGTGCTGTGCATGTTCATGACGGTACGATTCGCGCGCTGCTGCCCGACGGTACGCCGCTGGTCGTGGAACAGACAGAAGGGACGGTGTCTTTTGCTAATTATCCCGGTTCGATTGCTGTGACAGCAGACGGGATACTGGACGGTAAACCGTTGAGTGTATCCGGGTCGTATATGTCTTCGCGCCATTATGCCTTTACGGTGCAGGCAGAGGCTGTTGAGGCGTCGTATGGGCAAGCATTTATACCGCCTTCTGTCGATGCGACACTGGAAGATGGTGTTATTGAACACGTCAAAGCCCGTGTTGCTGACGGACCGCAGGGCTTTTCCTTGTCCGGTCAGGCTGATGTGCGTTCCGGAGCCGTCCAAGCGTATGGCTGTGCTATCCAGCACGTAACAGGGCATGTCGATATGACAACCGATGACGTCCGTTTGAAACACGTGCAGGGAACGGTCAACGGGCAGGCATTTCGCGTAGACGGCATAGTCAAAACAAATACGGGCTCGCCCGTGTTTGACTTGTCTGTCGATGTACCGGATGCGTCGCTGGCAGCGTTTTCATCACAACTGTCTCTGCCGGTCACGGGCTCAGTAGGATACAAAGGAAGCCTGTGGGGCTCTGTAGACCATTTGAGCGGCAAAGGCGTTGTTTCGGCGCGTCATCTTTCGTATAACGGTCTGACCGCAGAGGATGCGCAGGCCGACATCGTGTATGACCATGATACGGTGCAGGTGGATCATCTGACGGCGCACGGCGCAGGCGGTACGCTGTCCGGCTCCGGCATGTATAATATACAGCGCGGGGATTACAGTGCCTCTGTAACGGCAGAAGGAATCGATTTGTCCCAAATCCCGGCCGTGCCAACATCCGTATTGGGAACGGTGTCTGCTGCGGTATCGGTACAGGGAAACAGTAAGGATAACACACTGCAGGCAGCCGGCCATATAGCGGCCGATGACGTATCATATCAAGGAATGGCACTGCCGCATATCGAAACGAATGCGGCCTATGACGGGCAGACGATTTCTTTCTCGCAGCTGCAGGCACAGGTCGGCGGCGGCACGCTGACGGGCAGCGGCACGTATGACTGGCAGACGCAGACGCCGGATATTACGTTTGCGGCATCAGACATACCGCTGGACATCGCGACGCCGTATGTGTCTGTCCCCATGGAAGGGACAGTCAGCGCCGCCGGCCATGTTTATGGGCCGGACTGGCAGTGGGATGCGTCCTTTTCGGCGCAGGACGGCATAATACAGGGGCTGGCCTTTGACAGTATTGACGGCACGGTGCAGGGAATGGGACAGAAAATCACGTTTCCGTCTGTCTGCTGGCGGTATAGGGACGGCACGCATACGCTGCGCGGCTGGGTCGATTTGGAAAACCGCACGGTCGATGCGTCACTGGATACGAAGCATATGCGTGTAGAAAAGCTGCTGCCGGCTGTCGGCAAGGGCGATTTGCCTATGACGGGCTGGGCTGACAATACGATTACGCTGTACGGCTCGTTGGACAATCCGTCAGCCCAGGGCCAGTTCCGCTTGACAGACGGCTCGTATGCCGGGTATTTGTATAAAAACATTAGTGCAGACTATCGGCTGGACGATGGCACCGTATATATTGCCAATGGCGAAATTGCATCCTATAATGCGGCTCTTTCCGTTCATGGCTCCGTAGGGAAAACGCTGAATTTGGATATGGAAGGCATGAATCTGGATATTGCCCGCATGCTGCCGTGGAGCAAGGTGCCGCGCAGCGGCTTGTTCAACGTCAAGGCGCATATTGGCGGTACGCTGGACAATCCGACGGCAGGCGGCTCGCTGCGTGCTAAGTATTTGGTCATCAATCACATGCCGCTGGCGGATATTCGCGGCGATTTCAACTATTCTGACGATATGGTACGTCTTACGGATTTGCATTTTACCCAAAACGACGGGACGTATGATGCTAATTTATTGTATCGGCTGCGGGACAAGTGGCTGCGCGGCAAAGCCAGCGTCGTCAACGGTGATGTGGCCGGGCTTTTGAAACTGGCAGATGTGCCGCTCAAACGGGCCGAAGGCCGCATTGACGGTACGATTGCCGTCGAAGGGACGGCTGATAATCCCAAGGCGTCTATTACGGGGAAATTGACCCAGGCGTCGTTGGCCGATCTGACGCTGGAACCGGCAGATATTGATATAAACTATGAAAATAATACAGTATTTGTCAATCAGCTGGCATTAAAATCCGGCGACAGCCTGCTGGCTGCGAAGGGGCCCTATGCGCTGCATGGGCCGGTTCGCATGGAAGTGGCTGCTAAAAATTTCCCTGCCAACGTCTTGCTGGAAGCGGCAGGGCAGTCACAGGTGCAGGTACAGGCACCGCTGGACTTTATGGCAGAGTTGAGCGGGCAGAGCGATGCGCTGGAAGCCAACATTTCGACGCAGCTGCAGAGCGGCACTATTAACGGTGTCGATTTTACGAATGCCTTTGCGATGTTGAATGTCCGCGACGGGATGATTTGCATTAAACAGGCCTATGTGGCGAGAGAACCGTATAAAATCACGGCATCTGGGGATATTCCCGTGAGCGCGCTGTACGGCAGCCGCAGCGGGGAATCCATGCATGTGACGCTGAAGCTGGATCATGCCGGTCTGGATGCCCTGACGTTTTTGACGCCGGCTGTCAAAGCCGCTGAAGGCGGCATTGAAGGGGAAATCAAGCTCAGCGGTACGCTGGCAGCTCCGCAGATTCAAGGAAGCGTAGGCGTGCAAGACGGAACGATTCAATTCCGCGATGTCACGTATCCACTGCAGCATGTCAAGGCAAACGTTCAATTTCAAGGCCATCACGTTACGGCTTCCGGCACGGCAGAGATGGACAAAAAAGGCGCGAAATCGCCGGGGTCGGTATCGCTGCAGGGACAGGCAGACTGGGACGGCTGGCAGCTGACTTCGTATGAAGGCCAGGTGACGGCGTCGCATTTGGGCATTGACTGCCCGTATTACAAAGGCCCGCTGGATGCAGAAGTGTATATTGCGCCGCAGGATGATGTGCCGACAGTGAGCGGCAATATCCATGTTCACGATGCCGTGTTGGATATTCCCCTGTCTTTCTCGGACAGTACGGCGGCATGGCCGGTGGGATTGGACTTGACGGTCACATTAGGTGACAAAGTACGGTTGTATAATCCGTCATTATATGATTTAATGGTACATGGTACGGCAACGTTCCAGGGAACGGCAGCTCATCCGGAGCCGTCCGGCTATTTTGAAGCGACGAAAGGCGTTGTTCATTATTTGGACACGAATTTCCGCCTGGCATCGGCCAAGGCAAGCTTTACGCAGGAAGGTACGTTCCTGCCCCGTCTGGATGCCGAAGGCGTGAGCCGGGTAGGCCAATATGATGTGTTCTTGACCTTGCGCGGCCCGGCAGATGCGATGGATATGATGCTTCGCTCCGACCCGCCGCTGACCAAAGCGCAGATTATATCTTTGATTACGCTGCGAAACGGCGGTGACAGACAGCAAAGCTCGTCATTCAGCAGTGAAGATATGAACAAGCTGCTGGGGTCAGGGATTCGCATGACGTTAAACAGTCTAGGAATTACGCAGGAACTGGAAAAATCGTTGTCGTTGGATATGCTGACAGTGACCAATGGCTCGTTGAATCTCAATGACAGAAATACGGATTTGAGCCGCAATTACTATAATATTGAAATGGGAAAATATTTGTTCAATGATTTTATGGTAACGGCGGCATTCGGCCTCAATCACAGCGACAATCGCTTTGGCGTGCAGTACCAGCTGGGCAATCGCTTTAACCTAAATGCCTGGAAGTCGGATGAAGACCAGTTTGCCGGCGCGTTTTACAAATATTCGTTCTAGGAGGAGCAATGGTTTTACAAGAATATCTGCAGGAACTGAATAAAATTACTTTGCTCACGCCAAAAGAAGAATGGGCGCTGTGGAAATCGTACAAAGACGAAGGGCAGATGGAAAGCCGCAGCCGCTTGATTGAACAGTACCAGCCGCTGGTTTTTAAAGAAGCCATGCGCTGGCATATGCCGGAAGATATGCTGCTGGATGCGATTCAGGAAGGGACTGTAGGCCTAATTGAAGCCGTAGAGCGGTTTGACTACACCCGGCATGTGGCCTTTTCCCTGTTTGCGGTACACCGCATTCGCGGCAGGATGGTGGATTATTTGAACCAGGAAGGAAAGTGTGCCGCTGTTTCGCTGGATGAGCCTGATGAAAACGGCATGACCTTGCAGGAAACCCTGCCGGATGAGGGCTTGGACGTAGCGGAGCAGACAGGACGTCATCTGTTGTTTGAACACGTAGCCAAGATGCTGCAGCGGCTGCCGCAAAAAGAGCAGCTGGTGGTAGAGGGAGTCTATTTGCAGGATAAACAGCAGAAGCATATTGCCCATGATTTGGCGATGAGCCTTCCCTATGTGTACCGGCTGCAAAAACGGGGCATACGCCGCGTGCGGGGGATGCTGAGTCAGTTTATTCATGACAGCAAAAAGAAGTAAAAATAAGTAAAATAGATGAATAAATACGAAAAATGACGTATAATAACGTATAGGCATGATAATATCGGTGTTTTTTCGCATAATCCTGGTAACAAAGATACCTTTTTTTACAGAGTATATAAGATATGGTAAAAGGAGGCATACATAGTGGGATTGGCAGATAAAAATAAGGCTGCTCATGTCCGCTCCGCCAAAAAATGGCTGGAAAAAGCAGAAAAGTCGTTTGACAATCAGGCAACTGTCCAAGGCGAACTGAACCTCATGCTGGCAGAAGCCGAAATGGAAACGCTGCGCAAGAAGCGGGGAAAACGGTCGCGTCTGCAGGCTGCTGCCGCCGCGATGCTTTGCCTGCTTTGTCTGGGAGGCGCCTTTTGGCTCAAACAGCAGATGACGGCCGGACAGCCCATGCCGATAGAAAAAACGGCAGCGGAAGCAGCTGTGCCGACGCTGCCCAGGGAAACGCCTTCTGTGCCTGCAGAAGACCCGCCTGCAGACGATGTGCAGGCCATGCCGGACACGATACCGGACAGCACGGCACCTGGCAGCAGTGAAGCAAGTCCTGCTGCCGCACCTATCTTACAGGCTGAAACAGGCCGGGAACCGTCTCAAGCAGAGACAGCCCCGCCGCCTGTTCCACATCATACAGCACCTGCGGCAAAGCAAGTCATGACAGAACGGCAGGTGCAGGAAGCTGTACAGGATGCGCGGCATAGTCTGCGCGGTACGGCAATTCAGAAATAAGTAAACGGAGGTTTTTTATGAATATGCGGAAGAAAAAGCTTCTCGTCCTGATGATAACCAGTGCGATGATGACTTGCCCGGTTTGGGCGAATGATGACGCGTCAGCAGCTGTGACCGCTGATGCAGGCGCAGCTACAGGCTATGAGCCAACTGCCAATGGGGAAACTGTAACGGCAACGGCCAAATCTTCGCAGGTTGCTACCGATGACAAGACACCGGTCAACGCGACAGTTACGGCTGCAGCCGATACGGTGACAAAAGAAACCATGCAGGCTGCTAAATCGGGTCTTACAGGGTATGAAACTGATGCAGAACTGGCAGAAATCGCAGCCGGCAAAACACCGGCAGAAGTGCATCAAGAAGCGGCCGCTGCCGTAGATAAAACAGCAGCAGCTAACACCAATACAGAAGCACAGCGGCAAGTAACCGCAGCAGCTGTCCCCGAACGGACGCTGCCGGGCACGCCGATTGATTTCCCTGCCGGCATGAGCAACTTTACGATTGATACGACGGTCCCCAACTATCCGATGGCCGTCATGCCCCAGGGACAAGAAGGAACTCTTCCGTACGGCAATATCGTGGCAGACAGCGAACTAGCTCCGTATGTAGATAAGATTGCTACATCCGTCACTATCAGCCCGGTGCCGGAACAGGCTATTGAAACACAGCTTATGCCTCGCTTGGCTATGCGTGTAGGCGATGCTGTCAATGCCGACTACATCCGCCATGACTTGAATGTCATCGGCGCGACAGGTCTGTTTTCTACGGTAAAACCGGCATTTACTAATGTGCCCGAAGGGGTCAAGCTCAACTATGCCGTACAGATGAACCCGACAGTCAACGGCGTAGATATTACGGGCAATGAAAGTCTGTCTGCTGATGAATTGAAAAAATTGATTACCATCACGCCGGGAACGGTCCTCAATACGTCTGTCGTCAGCAAGGATATTGCAGACATCAATGCGGCTTACGGCAACAAAGGCTATATGATGAGCCGCGTTTCGGAAGTTAGCATGGATGACAAGGGCATTCTGCATATTGGTATTTCAGAAGCCCATATTGAAGATATTCAGCTTCGCGGCAACAACAAGACGAAAAATAAAGTTATCATGCGGGAACTGCGCTTCAAAAAGGGCGACATCTTCAACAAGGAAACAGCCAGCCGCAGCATTCAGCGTGTGTACAACACAGGATATTTTGAAGATGTCAACGTTCGACTGCTCCAGGGCAAGAAAAACCGCAATGATGTCATTGTAGAACTCGATGTCGTCGAACAGAAAACTGGGACGGTCACGATTGGTGCCGGCTATTCGGATTCTGACGGTTTGGTCGGTATTTTGGGCCTCAGCGAAACAAACCTTCGCGGCACAGGCGATAAAGTAGCTATCAACTGGGAATTTGGCGGCCACACGCGTTCTACGAGAAACTATATTTTCTCGTATACCCATCCGTATCTCAATGATGCCGGCGATTCTATCGGCTTCAGTCTTTTTGACCGGGAATCCCAGTACGATGATTATAATGAAAAAGGCAATTCCGTCGCCGAATACTACAAACGGACAAAAGGCTTCAACGTCACGTACGGCCGTGCCCGCAGCGAATATGTAACGGATTACATGACATTAGGAACCAAAGATTCCCAATATACGTATCATAGCAGTGGGATAGATTATCGAGATAAGGATGAATTATACCCAGGTAAACATATAAATCCAGATCCAGCTTATAGAGGATACATGAAAAACAACTTCGGCCGTACCAACAGCTTGACGTGGGAACATGTATTTGACAACCGCGACAACGTATACGACCCGACCAAGGGGAAGCGGCTTTCCTTCTCCGGCACGTGGGCAGGCCACGGCATCGGCGGTGACTTTGATTACTACAAATTTACTGTAGAAAACCGTCTGTACTATAAAGTCGGCAGAGCTCATGTCATTGCCGTTCGTTTGGTCGGCGGCATAGCTACGGGCGATATGCCGTTCAGTGATATGTTCACCTTGGGCGGTGCGGACAATCTCCGCGGCTATGAAGATGATGAATTCCGCGGCAACAGAATGTATCAGGGCACGATTGAATACCGCTATCCGATTGCCAAGAAGATTCAAGGCGTCGTCTTTGCTGATATGGGGAACGCCTGGGGCGGTACGGAACATATTCCTTGGTACAACAGTGACAACAAAGTCCATTATTCCGGCGGTCTCGGCTTCCGTATTACGACGCCGATTGGCCCGGTTCGTCTGGACTATGCCAAAGGGTCTGAAGGCGGCAAGTTCCACTTCAGCTTTGGCGGTAAATTCTAGTAGATAACGACTGGTGGGATAGACAGTGATTCGTACTATGGTATTCACGGCGCTGTTTATCTGCGCCGGCCTGAGCAGTATTTGGGCAGCCCCGATTACGCATGTCCAGGTACAAGTCTCGTCGGTGCAGGAAGCTGTGCCGCCGCTCGTACAAAAACGTATTGCTGCCAGCATTCAGACTGTAGGCAATCATGTCTTGCTGAATCAGGACAGCCGTGCAGTAGATGAAAACAAGGAATCCTATAAACGGGTCATGTATGATATTGTCAATAGGGTATTAATCGGGTATACTGTTGATGATATTCAGATTGCCGGCAGCAGCGATGCTGTCGTATATGTCCGCATACGTCCATGGGGGCAGACGATTCAGTCTGTCCAAGTGGATGTGGATTATGGTGCCCTGCCTGTACTGGGCCAAACCTTGGCTAATGCCGATGCGGCAAATATTTCGGCCTATGCAGAAAATCTGCTTATCGGCCTGCCGCTGGATGCCTTGGAATGGGCCAACGGAGCAGTAAAACAGGTTTTGGAACAAGAATTGGAGACAAGACTGCCGGAATTTTATCCGCATATCGTCATTGAACCGGGAAAAACGGCCGTCGTTCATGTCTACTTTTTGCCGAAACTGCCTATTGTGCGCAACGTCCGCGTTGCTGTTCATGCCGATAATTTGCCGAAAGTTATTTTTTTGAGTACGCGTAAAAATTTGGAACAATACTATGCCGGCCTGGAAGGATTGCCGGTTGCTTTTGTACGCCGTCATCAGGCAGACATTCAGCAGCGGCTGAACCAGAGTCTGGCAGAACAATGGGTCATCAAAGAGTACAAGCTGCATGTTACGCCGCAGATGGAAATTGGTGAAAACACCAATGTTACGCTGTATTCGCAGACCGATTTTTATGATATACAGGCTGGTATGTATTTTGATGTAGGGCGCAAGTCTGCTAGCCGCAGCCACGACGATGATACGGTTTTGCGGGCGTTAATCGGCCGGAAAATCGGTCCGCATCATGAAATTTACAGCGGCATCGAATGTATGCCCGGTTCTGTATCATGGAATTTTATGCCGGGGTATTTTTATCGGTTTGGCAGGGATACACGCATCGGCCTGCACCATGAAACCAAAGATGACAGCAATCATTGGTGGATACGCCAGCCGCTGGGCGCAGATTGGCAGCTGCGTATTGACCGGGATATGACACATCATGAAAACGAAGTGGGCCTAATGTACCGTCTTCATGATTATATTGGATTGGAATATATTATATCTGACCATGACCATTGGCTCAGGATTGTCGGATATTTGTAAAAAAGGAGTAATGCCATTATGATGTCAGAAATGGGTAAAAAAAGAAATGTTAAGATTTTCTCCGGAGTCATCGCTCTGGTATTTGTATTGAGTATTGCCGGCCTGGCTGTCATGCAGATGGGAAATCCTGTCAATGCAGCACCGTCCAGCAATATCGGCGTAGTAGATACGAGCAAATTGATTACGCCGGACAACAAAGATGCACAGGAAGCCCAGAAACAATTACAGCAGATTGCTGAAGACAGCCAGAAACAGTTTGAAGAACAGTCTGCTAACATGACAGATGAACAGAAACAGGAATTGTATCAGAAGATGCGTGACGAAGCTTCCAAAAAACAGGAAGATATTTACAAAGGCATTAAAGACAAAGTCGATACAGCGATTTCCAACGTAGCCAATACGAAAGGCCTTGTCCTGGTAGTAGATAAACGTGCAGTTCTCTACGGCGGCACGGATATTACGGACCAGGTTGCCAAACAGCTGAGCGACGCGCAATCTAACTAAGGAATAGGTACCGTATGAAACGGATATATGCGGCCGTTCTTGGCATTATTATTATAGTGGCAGGCATTGGACTGGCCTGGCACTGCTTGCATAAACCGGCGGCAGATGCTGCAGCGGAAGCGGCCCCGGTCTATGCGTATGCAGATGTCGAGCACATCATGATGAGCCATCCCCGATACAGTGAATATCATCGGCTGGAGCTGGAATATAATGCCATGGTAGCCCAATATCAGTTTGAACAGTGGAATTATTCCCATAAAGCGGCAGCCGAAGGAATGTCGTCAGAAAAGTTTGCGTCAGTCGATGCGGCAGGCACAGAAGCACTCAATCAAGAGCTGCAGGCCAAAATAGCATTGAAAGAAAACGAGCTGAATCATAAACTGAAGCAGGAATATGAACAGCTGCTGCAGGAAAAGAAAGAAACGCATCCTGCAGTTTCTCATAAAAATACACTTAAAATTGTTAATTTGCAGTTGAAGCTGCAGAATTTGGCTCTTTCAGCTGACGAAAAAGCAGCGGCGGCGGCCGAGCTGAAGCGGCTGATGCGGGAAGACGGCACAGCGGTGCAGGACACCCAAGCCGTGACGGCAGAAATCGATGCGGCTATGGCACCACACCGGCAGCAGGCCAGGGAAGAACTGGAACAATACGGTAAGACCGTCAAGGCGGATTTGGAAAAACGCCGTGCTGACAGCCACAATGCGTTTCAGGTACAGCTCAAGGATTTGCAGAACCGTCCCGATCCGGCAGTATGGAACAGTCAGTGGAAAGATAAGCTGGAAAGCAAAGAAAAAGAAATGAATGCCGTCAAAGAGGAAATGATGGCAGATATCCGTAATAAAGCCAGTGACGTGGCACAAGAGCAGGGAATTGACATGATTTTCGGTGAATATGAAGCGGTCGGTACGGCTCTTGATGTAACCGATGACATTATTGCCAAACTGGCATAAGTAGGAGGCATTGCAACATGAAAAAAGTATGGAAAGGGCTGGCAGCGGCTTTGATGACAGTCGCATGCGCCGGCATGCTGGCCGGCTGCGGCAGCGAAGATAAAGTCGGCGTGGTGGATATGAGCCGTGTGCAAAAAGAAGCGCCCCTCGTCCAGCAGTATAAAGAAAAAACAGAAGCTAAACAAAAAGAAGTCGCGAAAGAACTGCAGGATGCCAAAGGCACCATGTCTGATGAAGATTTTGCTAAAAAACAGCAGCAGGCTGACCAGGAATTGAATATTTTTGGTGCCAGCATGCAGCGGCAGTTTATGACGGACGTACAGAATAAAGCCGGAGAAATTGCCAAAGACAAAAAAATCGGTATCATAATGATGAAAGATGCAGCACCAAACGGCGGCATTGATGTTACCGATGATATTATAGCTAAATTGCAGTAAAGGGGTTGTCCATAGTGAAAAAAACAGTACAGGAATTAGCAGCATTTCTTGGCGGCACGGTAATCGGGAATGGGGATGCTGTCATTGAAGACGTCAAAGGATTGGCAGAAGCGGGCCGGCAGGATATTACATTTGCCGTAGACCCGTATACAGAATATTTGCCCCAAGTCCATGCCGGTGCCGTTATTGTAGAAAAAGAAGTGCCTGCCGGCGACAACACGCTTGTTGTTGTAGAAAACCCTCGTCTGGCTTTTTCACAGCTCCTCGTGCTTTTTCATCCGCGTCAATCGATTGCCGGCGGCATTCACCCGACGGCCATTATTGATGACAGTGCCGTAATTGGCAAAGACACGGCCGTCATGGCGTATGCCGTGATTGGCAAAAACGTAAAAATCGGCGACAACTGCACGATTTATCCGTCTGTTTTTATCGGTGACAATGTAACGATTGGCAGCGGCACGACGATTTATCCCGGCGCAGTCATTCATGAAAACTGCGTACTGGGACAGCGTGATGTCATCCGCGCCCATGCCGTCATCGGCGGCGAAGGTTTTGGCTTTGCGACGGAAAACGGCAAACACACGCGGATTCCGCAGATTGGCAATGTAGAAATCGGCGACGATGTAGAAATCGGTGCCTGCACCTGCATTGACAATGCGACACTGGGCTCTACCAAAGTAGCCAGAGGCACGAAGGTAGACAACCTTGTCCATTTGGGACACAACGTAGAAATTGGTGAAGACTGCTTTATTATTGCGCAGACCGGGATTGCCGGCAGCACCAAAGCAGGAAACCATGTTATTTTTGCCGGCCAGACCGGTTGTACGGGCCATATTACCATCGGCGACAACGCTGTGTTTGCCGGTAAAACCGGGATTACGGGCAATATTAAAGGCGGTCAGATTTATGCAGGGTTCCCGGCACGCCCGCACATGGAATGGAGCCGTACGCAGGTCTATTTGAAACACTTGCCGGAAATGGCCAAAACCATCAAAGCATTGGAAAAGAAGATTGCCGAATTAGAAAAGAAGGCAGAAAACTAAGAGGCTGTCTATGTATACATTCATGAAAATTTTGAGCTTTCTGATTTGTCATATGCCCCAGAGCCTGTGTCATGGATTGGGAAGCTTTTTGGGAATTTTCTTTTGGACATTTGTTCCGAAAAAACGAAAAAAATTGGCACAAGACCAGATTCTTGAATGCGGCATTACGGACGATGCGGCAGAAGCGATGGCGATTGCCAAGAAAAGCACGACACGCTTTGGCCCGATGATTGTGGAAGTATTGTCCTATCCGCGGTATACCAAAGAAATACTGGACAGCAAGATTACGTTTCACGGCCGTGCGTATTTGGATGAACTGAAAGCCAGCGGCGAAGGTGCCGTTTTTATGGCATCGCATGCCGGCAATTGGGAACTGCTCGGTGCCGTGTTGGCTATGAACGGCTATCCGCTTATTTCCGTTGCCCAGGAACAGAACAGCAAGAGTGCAGATACTTTCATCAACGAATACCGCACGATGATGAAGCAGCATGTAACGTATAAAACGGGGATTCGGGATATGATTCGCTTTTTGGCCGATGGCCATTACATTGGCCTGCTGATGGACCAAGATCCGGGATTTGCCGGCATTATGGTCAAGCTGTTTGGCAGAGATACGCTGACAGCCGACGGTCCGGCCAAATTGGCAGGCATTCGAAATTATCCCATTTTGTCTATTTTCATTCATGAAGACAGGCCGTATCATCATGTGGTCGAAGTATTACCACCTATCCGGCCGTATCCTGAAGGAGCCAAGCTTTCTAAAGAAGAAAAGACAAAAGCTATGTATGATGTGACGCAGCAGCTCAACGACCGATTGGAAGCGCATATCCGCCAGCATCCGGAAGATTGGTTTTGGCTGCACAATCGGTGGAAATGGACCAAACGGTATAAAGCGAAGCACCATTTGCCGTGATGCGCCGCAGTATGCTGTATGGCTGCCGCATACTTGTTTCTGGCAGTATGTAAGAGCCTCTTTTTCGTTACAGGTTGCAGTTTACAGCAGAGGCGTTGCGCTGTGTTGTTCATCTACTGAAAATACATAATGTAACACAAATACCTAGAGGGGGTTGTCGTGCGACAGCCCCTTTGTGATATAATAAAGAAACCAAAGAATATGTGAACATTCTTCATTTGGGGATGCTTGATAGGAGAGATGACTTGTGAAAGAAGAACAGTCCGGGCAGTGCCGGCATACGGTGAATGAACTGCCTCGTCATCATACGGTATTGCTGCAGCAATACACGCAGCCCTTGGCCGATATTTTTAAAGTGCTTGGCGACCCGACACGGCTGCGTATTCTTCATACGCTGATGGAAGGTGAACGGTGTGTGCGGGATATTGCCGAACAAATTCAAATGGGACAATCTGCTGTTTCCCATCAACTGCGGATTTTGCGGGATGCCCGCTTAGTGCAGTTTCGCCGTGACGGCAAAGTGGTATACTATTCCCTTGCTGATAATCACGTATTTACGCTGCTTGCTGTAGGTCTGGAACATGTGGCTGAATAAGTATGATATGATTTGAAGGAGGAAACAGGGTGTATATTTGTTTGATGCGGCATGGAAAAGCAGAACCGTTTGCAGCGGGGACTGCTGACAGAAGCCGTGAATTGACCGCTGTGGGAAAAGAACAGGTCCAGGCCATGATTCGGACGGCACAGCAGTGGTGGCCTGCCGGCAAAACCGTTTTATGGTCTAGCCCGTATGTGCGGACGTGTCAGACGGCTGTATATTTTAACGGCGTGATTCCCTATGAATCATTTCATACGCATGAGGCGATTGCAGAAGGCACGTTAGAGCGGGTGTATACGGATATTATTTGCAAAAGTGATGCGGATGTGCTGTGCATAGTAGGGCATTCTCCGTATTTGGACCAATGGGTCTGCCAGTGGACCGGCATGACGCTCGATTTTAAACCGGGAAGCATGGCCCTGCTGGACTATGATGTATATGGAGGCGCAGCAGGCGCGGCGTCTTTGCTGTTGTATATGCAGTCAAAAGGGGCTGCGTTGTTTACCCCACAGGAGAACTAGGAGATGAATTGTTAATGATGAAACATGTCTTATCGATTGCCGGCACCGACCCGTCCGGCGGCGCAGGCGCGGCAGCGGACTGCAAGACGTTTTGCGCGCACGGCTGTTTTGCTATGAATGTTATTACGGCTGTCGTTTCGCAGAATACCCAGGGCGTGCGGGGATATATGGATGTCACGCCGGAACTAATTGCCTCGCAGATTGATGCGGTATTTGAAGATATTGCTGTCGATGCAGTCAAAATCGGCATGGTCAGCAATCCAGATACGATACGCATCATAGCGGACAAAGTGAAACAGTATCAGCCGGCAGTCGTCGTTATCGATCCGGTCATGGTAGCGACCAGCGGTCATCGGCTGCTGCAGCCTGAAGCAGAACAGACGCTGAAAGACGTGCTGATTCCGCTGGCAGATGTGCTGACACCGAATATTCCTGAAGCCGAAGTGCTGACAGGCCAATCGATTCGAACTTGCGAAGATATGGAACAGGCTGCCAAGACGATTGCTGCGATGGGAGCCCGCGCAGTATTGGTAAAAGGCGGCCACCGCAGCAGCGATGCGACGGATGTTCTGTATGATGGGCAGCGCTTTCATCATTTTGTAGGAAAACGGGTACAAAGTACCAGCACGCACGGCACGGGATGCACGTTGTCCAGCGCGATTGCTTCCAATCTTGCCAATGGCAAGCCGCTGGAAGACGCTGTGAAAGCGGCCAAAGAGTATGTTTTTCAAGGAATTTGCCATGCCGAACCGATTGGCAAGGGGCATGGGCCGCTCAACCATTTTTATGCTTGGAACAGCAATATGCTGTAAATTTATAAAAATGTTTTAGGTTTGTTTATCGTTTAGTTATAATTATTTGGTATACTTTAGGGAAAATACGGTGAGAAATAAACGCACGAAGTTTTTT
>CAVKOP010000036.1:0-8256 GCA_963657835.1 Lachnospiraceae bacterium
TGCTATGCCTAAGCGATTCGCACGAAATCAAAGATTTCGGCTCTCTGCTTATCTTCGTCTATTCTTTTTCGGCGGCTCGAAAAAGAATAGACATATGAGGGTCAGAGGAGCACTTCCCTGAATTCTGACTACACAGAAAGAAAAAGTACATAGCATATGTAAACAGCAAATTTACAAAATGATAAAAAAAGACCAGTGTCTGCTTATCCGCAGTCGCTGGTCTGTACCGTCAACAAGTATATATCATATTGAAAATCAGGGCAGAAAACTGTCTACCTGATTGACAACTTCCAAATTCTTTTCTCGTATTTCTTTATCCTGCCGCATCGCTTCCATCGTCATCCAACAATAGGTTTTGCCGTCTATAGTACATGTTTTTTCTTTTAGTGCCGCTGGGAAAGCCGCCGGCGCAATACGGGCTTCGTAATAGGTATGGTCATATACTTTGGAATGTGCTTCTTTTACGGCATACTTTTCCTGTAAAACCTTTCCCAATTTCACAAGCGTAATGCCTGCCAAGGGAATTTTCAATTCATTGGAAAGACGCTGTTTTATAAATTGTTCATTTTCTGTTTCACTGGACTGTGTCCGATAATTCAAGAAAAAATTACATTGCCATTTGGTATCTCTATATACCAAAAACTGATTGGAATAGGGCTGATATGTGTCTTTAATAACGACAATAGAAAAAGGATGTGTTGTTTTATCCAAAGCAGCAATATCCTCATACAATTTTTTATGTGTATAATTTTTTTTAGTTACCACTTTATACATTCCTTTCCCACCTGTAACAATAAGAATACTTCCTAATATATCTATCAGCCATATAGGAATCCATTTGTCTGTATCATAGCTGCTGTATATCGCAGTCAGGCCGCTTAGTATATATGCCATATTACCAATGCAAGAATTCCCAATTTCATGTTTTTTCCGTTCTAATAACAGTAGTAATTCTTTGGTATCTATCCATATCCTCATATAACTTCCTCATCAACCTGCATATTCACATTTTAAAATATATTTTATCATATCATAGAAATATCCCATTGGGCAACTAATGATATAAAAAACCGGCATCATCAGCCTTCGTTTTCGTTAATGATGCCGGTTGTTGTATTGTTGTAAGCAGATGTCTTACCATCCTAAAAACCAGCTGGCTGCACCGACTAAGCAGGAAGCTATAGAGAATCCCGGTTCAACTGGCTCTGTCTTCATGTCCACACTGCCTACGGGCTGGCCGTCATACTGGATGATAATATGGCCTGCGACGCCGTTTTGGATGTCTTTTGCCGAGATGACTTGAGGCACGTCATAGACCAAGCTATAGTGCGACACATCTTCGCCGTGAATCAACGGATAGTGGATATCATGGGCAGCTTTGACTTCTGTGCGGCAGACTTTGCCGTCTTTGACCCAAACTGTGCGTTTCGTTTCCTCGGCCTTGGGGCCGTCTGCCATTTTTACTTGTGAAAAGCCATAGTCCAACAAGGACCGTGCATCTGTAAAACGCCCTGCCGCTGTCGGCGAGGCCATGAGGATAACGAGAAGATTTGCGCCGCCTCGCGTGGCTTCCGCCGCCAGGCAGCCGCCGGATTCACCGGTCCAACCCGTCTTGATACCCACAGCACCGGGATACGAACCTAAGAGTTCGTTCGTATTTTCTACGCGCAGCGTCTTCCCGACAGGATGTATCCAATGGACGACGGCATTCTTGCGGGCCACCATCTTGCGGAACGTTTCATTTTCCATAGCATAGCGGGCCAGTTTCATCATATCCCGCGCCGTCGAATAATGTGTCGGCACGGTCAGGCCGTTGGGGTTATCGAAATGTGTATGTTCCATGCCCAGTTCCTTCGCCCGTGCATTCATCCGTTTGGCAAAGGCTGGTACACTGCCGTCTATGCCATCAGCCAAGGCCACTGCCGCACCGTTGTCTGAAACCATGAGCATGCCGCCTACGATTTCATCGCGCGTAAAGATATCGCCCTTGGCAATGCCGAGTGGGCAGTCTTCCGTATTGGCCGCATCAGATAAGATAGTAACTCGCGCATCAGGACGCAGCGTTTCCAGTGCCAAAATCGCCGTCATCATTTTAGTCATGCTGGCAGGATATTTGGTGACATCGGCATCCTTTTCCAAAATCACGCGCCCCGTCGAAGCCTCGACAAGAATATACGACTGGGCCAACACAGCCGGCCCGTCCGCTGCGGCTGTTCCCGAAAATTGTATCATACTCAGGCAAAGAAACAAGCTCCCTGCCAGCCATTTTTTTACTCGTTTCACTGCATTCTCCCCCAAAAACTAAGCCAATCTACACTATGCAAACCATCTCATTATAGCATACATTTTTGCTTGAATCGATGTTGTAAAGCCAATTTTTCAACATATCCAGCAGCTTGTCGGCATATATTTGTCTATGTTAGGTGCCGTTTTAGGATTCAATGTGGTTTTCCCGCTACCTTTCGAAATCTATATTGCATGACGAATAACACCGCCCATTACGAGCGTGCCGACCGGTCGAAGACCGGATACGGAGTTTGCCGATGACGGGAACAAGCGGCGTCTGAGCGAAGCGAATTTGCCGCGCCGTCATCGGCAAACGCAGTAAGGCTAAGTCCGGCGGCGACTTCTTTCTTTTTGGGTACTTTTTCTTTCTGGTCGCACAGAAAGAAAAAGTACATAGCATATGTAACGGCACGTTTACCAGTATACTTTTGCGTCTTTGTGCAGAACACAGCAAAAACCCGGCACCATTAGTGTGATTACTAATGGTGCCGGATATGTTGTACTGTCTAAGACAGGTGTATGCGGATTATTCTTTTACTTCCAAGAGGCAGTCACCGCTGATGATGGCCTGTCCCTTTGTCACATAGATTTCACCGACTGTACCATCGATTGGCGAGGTAATGGTCGTTTCCATCTTCATCGCTTCGGTTACGACAAGGTCGTCACCTTTTTTGACTTTCTGTCCCTGCGATACGATGACTTTGACAACGGAGCCGGATAAAGTAGCTGCAATATCGCCGACTTTAGTCGGGTCTGCTTTACGGCGTGTTACGGTCTTCATGTCCACGCTCTTATCCTGTACCTGGATTTCACGTTCTACACCATTGAACAGGAACGTAATGGTACGCATGCCGCTTTCATCAGGATCGCTGATGTTGATAAGCGTAATGATGAGGTCTTTGCCTTCTTCAATTTCGACGTGAACTTCTTCGTTTTGCTGCATGCCAAAGAAGAAAGTCGGTGTATCCAATACGCTGACATCGCCATACTGCTTGAGTTTTTCATTGTAGTCCTTAAATACTTTCGGATACTGGCAGTATGCATTGATATCTTCATCTTCATGTTTGTATCCTGCGTCAGACAATTTTTTGCGTACAGCTTCAAAGTCTACCGGTGCCAAGGATTTGCCCGGACGTTCGGTGAGCGGTTTCTTCCCTTTCAAGATAATTTTCTGTAATTTTTCTGGGAAGCCCTGATACGGAATGCCCAAACGACCTTCGAAGAATTCTACAACGGACTGCGGGAAGTCAAGAACATCGCCTTTTTCGTAAATATCTTTTTCGGTGAGGTTGTTCTGTACCATGTACAAGGTCATATCCCCAACGACTTTAGAAGACGGCGTAACTTTGATAATATCACCAAACATCATATTGACCTGGTGATACATTTTTTTGACTTCATTCCAGCGTTCACCCAAGCCGACAGCTTTGGCCTGCTGACGAAGGTTGGAGAACTGTCCGCCAGGCATTTCGTGCTGATATACTTCTGTATTTGGATACGGTTCTGCTTTGTCTACACCTTTATAGTACGGACGAACCGTTGCCCAGTAGCGGGACATTTCTTCCATAGCATCGACATTGAGGTCTGGCTGACGGTCTTTGCCGCTCAATGCATAGTACAACGTACTCATGCTCGGCTGGCTCGTGCCGCCTGCAAAAGCAGAGTATGCGACATCGACAATATCGACGCCGGCATCAATAGCACGGCTCAATGTAGCTACTGCGTTGCCGGAGCCATCATGTGTATGGAGATGAATCGGCAAGTGAACAGCATCTTTTAATGCCGAAACGAGCTGGTAAGCTGCTTCTGGTTTTAAAAGGCCGGCCATATCTTTGATAGCTAAGATGTTGGCACCTGCTTTTTCCAATTCTTTTGCCATATTGACATAGTAGTTGAGGTCATATTTTTTGCGGTTCTTATCCAAAATATCGCCGGTATAGCAGAGAGCTACTTCTGCTATCTTGCCGGTACCGCGAACAGCCTGGATTGTTTCATACATGTTGTCGAGGCTGTTGAGGCTGTCAAAAATACGGAATACGTCGATGCCGTTTTTAGCAGATAATTCGACAAAGTTTTTGACGACGTTGTCTGGATAGCTTGTGTAACCTACGGCATTAGCACCGCGAATCAGCATTTGCAGGAGAATATTCGGTGCTTTTTTGCGCATTTGACGAAGCCGTTCCCATGGATCTTCATCCAAGAAGCGATAGGCTACGTCAAAGGTTGCGCCGCCCCAGCATTCATAGGAGAAGAAATTCGGCAGTTTTTTCGATGCCGTTTCCAGCACGCGGAGCATATCAATGGAACGTACACGAGTAGCCATCAAGGATTGATGCGCATCACGCATGGTCGTATCCGTAAAGAGTACTTTTTTCTGATCCAAAATCCATTGAGAGAATTTTTCAGCACCCATGGAATCAAAGAGCTGTTTGGTGCCCTGTGGATATGCGCCTTCTACAGGCTTCGGCATTTCCAAGGGGTCAAAGGCCGGTTTGTCCTGGTGGCCTGCTCCTGCATAGCCGTTAATAGTCGTATCACCAATGTATTTTAAAAGTTTTGTACCACGGTCCTGTACTACAGGAAGATTGAACAGTTCCGGATGATCGTCGATAAAGTTGACATTGTACGAGCCGTCGATAAAGGATGGGGCTTTCAATACGTTAATCAAGAAACCGATATTTGTCTTGACGCCGCGAATACGGAATTCTTTCAAAACGCGCAGCATTTTTTGCACGGCCCCTTTGTGTGTCAAAGAGTATGCTGTGGCTTTAACCAGCAGAGAATCATAGTACGGTGTAATAATCGCGCCCGTATAGGCATTGCCGCTGTCAAGACGAATGCCAAAGCCGCCGCCGCTGCGGTATACCATGATTTTACCGGAATCCGGCATGAAGTTGTTCATCGGATCTTCTGTTGTAATACGGCATTGAATAGCGTTGCCCAGGCAGCGAACATCTTTCTGCGATTTGATGCCGATTTCATCGCTGTCCAGTGCGTAGCCTTCAGCCACTTTAATCTGCGTCTGTACAATATCAATGCCTGTAATCATTTCTGTTACCGTATGTTCAACCTGTACACGCGGGTTGACTTCGATAAAGTAGAACTGACCGTCCGGCGTAACCAAAAATTCAACCGTGCCGGCGTTGACGTATTTGACATTTTTCATGAGCTTGATAGCTGCATTGCAAATATCTTCACGAAGCTGCTGCGGCAGGGCAAAAGCCGGGGCAATTTCTACTACCTTCTGATGACGGCGCTGTACGGAACAGTCGCGTTCGTATAAATGAATGACATTGCCGTGTTCATCCCCCATGACCTGTACTTCAACATGTTTAGGATTGACAATGCATTTTTCCAAATAAATTTCATCGCTGCCAAACGCCAATTTGGCTTCAGATTTGGCACGGTCATAGGCATCACGCAAATCTACCATACGGTTAACCATGCGCATGCCGCGGCCGCCGCCGCCGTTGACTGCTTTGAGCATGATAGGGAAGCCGACTTCTTTAGCGAATTTTTCGACTTCCTGATAATTCATGACAGGGCCGTCACTGCCTGGAATATATTGAATACCAGCTTTTTTAGCCTGGATACGAGCATTGATTTTATCGCCGAACATGATAAGATGTTCTACTTTAGGACCAATAAAAATAATGCCTTCTTCTTCACAGCGTTTTGCCAGATCTGCATTTTCGGACAAGAAACCGTAGCCCGGATGGATAGCATCAACGTCGTGTTCATGGGCAATCCGGATAATATCTTCAATATCTAAATATGCATCAACCGGTTTTTTACCTTCCCCAACCAAATAGGATTCATCTGCACGGAACCGATGCAGAGAAAGTGAATCTTCTTTAGAGTAAATAGCTACGGTGCGAATTCCCAGTTCGTTACATGCACGGAATACACGAATAGCAATTTCTCCGCGGTTGGCAACTAAAACCGAACGAATCTTTTTCATGAAAATACCCTCCTGCGTACTAATTTTGCAATACATAACAATGACTGATACATTGGTTAGTTATCTTTTTCATTGTACGTTTAATTATAACAAAATGGCAAAACATTACAAGGGAAACCGCCTTTTTCTTGTCTATAAATACTGTATACACAAAAAAATAGGCGGTGAAATCTTGTCTGCATTATTTTCGAAGTACATATCGTACTAAATAAATACTAATTTCATACAACACAATCATCGGCACGGCAATCATCGTCTGCGTAAAAACGTCTGTCGTCGGTGAAATGACGCCGGCAAAAACAAATGCCAGCACGATCAGAATCCGTCGTTTTCGTTTTAAAAAGTCTGAAGATACGATGCCAATTTTTCCTAAAAAGAAAAGAATGAGCGGCAGCTCAAAGACGACGCCAAAAGGCAGCATAAAGGCAATAAAGAAGGATAAATAGGCATTAAGGGAAAACATGGGCTGCAGCGTATCTGTCGAAAACCCCATAAAAAATTGTACCGCAGCAGGCAGTACCAGGAAAAAAGAAAAGGCAAGGCCTGCATAAAACAGTAAGACGGCAAACGGGACCAGCCACAAGACGGCATGGCGTTCTGTCGGCGCTAAGGCCGGGCGTACAAACTGCCAGATTTCATAACAAAGAATGGGCAGCGTCACCAATGCACCGGTACAGACCGCGATTTCTAAATATGAAAAGAATACTTCCGTCGGATTGAGAAAATATAATTTTCCTGCCGGCGCAGAAATTACCGCAATAATATCATCTACAAATTGATAAGCTATGACACTCGCTGCAGCAACAGCTGCCAAGCATACAAGCAGCCGTTTGCGAAATTCCTGTAAATGGCCGCTGATGGGCATTTCTCCCTCTTCTCTGGCTTTTTGGAGTGCTTTATTATTTGCGTCCTTTTCCATTCGTATCTCCCTTTTCTTCCGGTTCTTCTGCCGCTTCCACTACCGTATTCATCGCCTTGCGGAATTCTCGTATGCTTTTGCCCAATGCACGGCTTACTTCCGGCAGCTTTCCCGGCCCAAACACAAATAAAGCCACAACAAAAATGACAATAATTTCACCCATGCCTAAGTTGAACATGGCTCAAACCCCCTTTTTATGGCAAAAGCAGGCACTTGATACGTCAAGTACCTGCTCATAAACTGATATTGTGTAGTTAAACCAAATACATGGCTTAGAGATAATGTACACGAGATGCGTCATACCGGTCTTCTTTAAGCCGTTCATCACTCACCGTTTCTTTAGGATACCCAAAAGAAACGATAGCAAATGCCGTCAACCCTTCCGGAATGCCTAAGGCACGGCGAACAATAATTTCTCTGGCTTTATACGGGGAAACGCCCAGCCATACAGCGCCTAAATCCAAATGTACGGCTTCCAACAAAATATTTTCAACTGCTGCACTCAAATCAAGCGGTACAAAAGCTGGAAAACGCTGATTCGTATCACGGCTGCAAACAACGATGGCTGCCGGTGCATTGGCTGCACAGCCTGCATATGGGCTGCAGTGTGCCAAATCCTGAATAATACGTTTATCACGAACAACATAAAATTCCCATGGTTGCTGATTGCCTGCTGAGGGGGCCGCCATAGCCGCACGTAATAATTTTTCTATTTTTTCATCTTCCACTACGGTAGGCAAAAATTTTCTTACACTATGTCTAGCAAAGATTTCATCCATGTTAAAATTCACTCCCTTGTAAACATTGTATGGTATCTTATTATACCATACCTATTTACAAATAAAAAGAAAAAAGAGTATTTCGAATTTCGAAATACTCTTCTGTGGTGCCGGAGAAGGGACTTGAACCCCCACGGTGTTACCCGCCTGATTTTGAGTCAGGTGCGTCTGCCATTCCGCCACTCCGGCATAAAATATTGGAACAAATACAATTATACCATAAACTTTTCGTGCGTCAAGAGCTATTTTTCTCAATTACCGCTGCATGAGAAACACGTCTGTCCGGTTTTCATAAGGCACCACCCGTACTG
>CAVKOP010000036.1:8266-15465 GCA_963657835.1 Lachnospiraceae bacterium
CGGCATGTCTTGTGCGTTGTTGTTTTCTTTAACTCCTTGGCACAAGAAAGATTATATCACAATTTGTCGTTTCGTCAAGAGATTTTTTATAATTTTTTTAAGCATTACAGATATTCCATATTATCCATGCTTTCATCCTGCAAAATAACCAGAAAAACATCCATCTCATGATTAGATAAAAAGTCTTCCACTGCCTCTTCGCATACGTTCAGTGCTTCCTCTCTGGGATACCCAAAGATGCCGGATGAAATAAGCGGAAACGCAATAGACCGTGCGCCGTATGAATCAGCCAATGTCAGCGACTGTATATAACAGCTGTACAGTAATTCCCGTTCGTTGTGTTCGCCGCCTTCCCATATAGGGCCGACTGTATGAATGACATACTGAGCCGGCAGCTGAAATGCCGGCGTGATGACAGCTTCTCCAGTCGGACAATAGCCAATGCGCCGACAGGCATCCTGCATTTCCTGATACCCGGCTGCCCGAAAAATAGCCCCACAGACACCACTGCCGGCCAATAACTGGTTATTCGCAGCATTTACCAAAATATCTGCTTTTACTTTTGTAATATCTCCATATATAATTTGGAAAGACATATGTGCATATTCTCCTACTACAATGCAAAAAATACGATACATGTTATTGTCTTATACTATACTAAAGTCTCCTGCCTAAGACAAGCCATTTACAGATACTTTCTGCATTATGCATAAAAAAGCTGTCACAAAATAAGTTTTTTAGTTCATTTTGTCATAGTCCAGTTACTATATATAAGTTTCAAGTATATAGTTTGTAGCATTACTTTTCATTTTCTTCAAACTTCAAATAAAAAAAACGGTTAAAGGAGTTAAAGGGAATGAAATTTCACAAGCATACATTCTCATTTCTCTGACAGCTGAGATACAAAAAACTATTGACGTTATGCCGAACAACAGGCTATAATAAGCATAGAAAAAGACACTACAACGATAAACGGTTCTAGTGTCCCATAGAAGAAGTTTAACAAATAAACCGTCTTATAGTGGCCAAACTAGTAAGGGCGGTTTATTTGCGTTTTAAAACGACAACTAAGATAATAAGCAACATCATAAAAATATAAAGCATGATGAACAAATTATGCATAATCATCACCCCCATTCTATACAGAATGAGGGACAAAGAACCGCCTACCGTTACTTGTAGTGCCTTAAGTTTCATTTAACATGATGCTCAGTATATATGTCAACGTTACACAAAGTAATGTATTCTGCGTCATATACAAAAAAAGAACCCCATGCATTTTACATGAGATTCAACTAGTCTTGTTGGTGCGGTCGATGGGACTTGAACCCATATGAACTTTCGTTCACTACCCCCTCAAAGTAGCGCGTCTGCCATTCCGCCACGACCGCATATATGATTGTTGGTGCTCAGGGACGGAATTGAACCGCCGACACGGGGATTTTCAGTCCCCTGCTCTACCGACTGAGCTACCTGAGCAAATATGGCGACCTCGATCGGATTTGAACCGACGATCTTCGCCGTGACAGGGCGACATGTTAAACCGCTACACCACGAGGCCATTCATATTCCTTCATTTCGGAACCTCTCGTTCCGACAAAAAATATTCTACCATAGAGACGCCCCTTTGGCAAGTACTTTTTTGCATTTTTCTGAAAATTTTTAGAGAATTTCAAAAAAGTCAGCACTGCATACTATGTATTATACAGTATTTGATGTATAATACATGTGGTATTTTCGCTTTACATCGTATTTACATTATTTACAGAATTTACAGAAAGGTGACACTTCCATGCCTAACCCCGTTTTCAACAGACCGAAAGGGTCTTCCATGCTGCCGGGCAAGCCACCGTTTTCTCTGGCAAAAGCCGGGCATACGTTTTTCTATCTGCTATGTATTTTTGCTGTCATTTACGCGCTGTGCGTGCAGTGGGAATTCAATATTTCCTTAGGTCTGGGACCTGACAATATTGAAGATATGACATTAGGTCTGATTCCTGCTGTTGCTGCCGTAGTCATTTCCGTAGCATTATACTGGAACTATCTGTCGATTGCTTCCATCATTCCTACAGCCGTCATTGGTCTTGGCTGGATTATCACTGGACCGCTCCTTAGTTATAATACATTAATTACGAAAAACACAATCTACTTAAACAATATATATGATATATATGTCGGCTTGTATCTCTTTGCCATTCTCTTCTGCATCAACATGGCGGCAAACCAATATATGCATCGCAAACTGGCAGCCATACTCATGACCGTACTGCAATTTATCTCCTTTTTTGTCATTGCCCTGCAGTGGGTGTATTTTGCACTATACAATTCCTGCATTACGACATCCGGCGCGCTGCTCATTTTTCAGACCGGGCCAGCAGAAACATTGGAATATTTTCACTCTCTCGGCGTGCTGCGCATCATAGGCATTGTCGTTTTGTTGGTTCTCATCATAAGCGGATTGTTCTTGGCTAATTACAAACAGCCTCGTCTTCCCAAAACAAAATTATACCGCAAAATCATTCCTATTATTTCTCTCTTTATTATGCTGCCTTCCATAGGGGCTTTACAAGAAGAAATTTTGCCGGAAGCGTTCCCCATTCGCACGTTTTTGGATACACACGACTATATGAAACGGGCATCGCTGTATGCTGAAAATCATGACAGCAAATTCGCTGCCCTGCAGGCAGTGCAGTTAAACCCGGCAGCCTATCCGAATACGGTAATTGTCGTCATTGGCGAATCAGAAACGCGAACCTTGATGAATGCCTATAATCCTGACCATGTTCCCAATACGCCTTGGCTTACAGCGAAAAAGCAGGACCCGAACTTTACCCTGTTCACCAACGCATACAGCTGCGTATGGTACACGGTTCCCGTATTGGAACATGCGCTGACGGAATCTAATTTTTACAACAACAAAGAATTTAATCAGTCTATTTCCATTATTGATATGGCTAAAAAAGCCGGCTATAAGACATATTGGTTCAGCAACCAAGGCTCTGTCGGCGTAGCCGATACACCGATTACGTTGGTCGCCAAAACAGCCGATGTTTCCGAATGGGTCGACCGGGACTTAAAAGAATCCACATTGGATGGTGCGCTGCTGCAGTTTTTGCAGCGGGTAGACCCCAACGAAAAGAATTTCGTCGTTCTCCATATCATGGGCAGCCATATCGAATACCGCAATCGTTATCCGGCAGAGTTCC
The DNA here is from genome assembly GCA_963657835.1 of Lachnospiraceae bacterium. Classification (GTDB taxonomy): domain Bacteria; phylum Bacillota; class Negativicutes; order Veillonellales; family Megasphaeraceae; genus Megasphaera. The sequence continues at coordinate 11,473 of CAVKOP010000036.1, forward strand.
AACATTTTAACGATGGTAAAATAAACGAACAGGCCGACTTTGACAATACTGTCTTATATACAGACTGGGTATTATCTCAGATTTTTGACTATGCGCAAAAAAACCTAAGTTTGGATGCTATGGTTTACTTTTCCGACCACGGCAGCGACCCTGATGTCGGCCGCCAGCCTGACAGCGCCAGCTTCAAAGTACTTCGCATTCCTATGTTCTGCTATTTGTCCAAAGAATATCAACGGCGCAACCCGCAAATTGCAGCAACAATCAAAGCACATCAAAATAATTATTTTACCAATGACTTGGAATACGAATTTATCTGCGGCATTTTAAACATGGAATCGCCCAACTACGATCCATCTTACAGTCTTTCTTCTCCGGCATGGAAAATGCAGCGAAAAGATTTAGTCACCCGTTTTGGCAAAACAAGCTTATTGGACGATACAGAATATTAATTTGAATATGTTTGTAAAAAGGGGCTGTTTTTATAGACAGTCCCTTTTTCATTGCCAACTATTGAGAAGAAAAAAAGGAAAACAAAACGTAACTATATTTTTCTGCATAAAAAAAGCGATGCTGTCTATAGCACCGCTTTTTTGCTTATATGGTTGTCAGCTTTCTTCTGCCCGAAATCGGTAGCCATTTCCCCATACCGTTTCGATGGCAGTAAAGGGCGGTTTGACACGATTGAGTTTGTCACGCAGCCGATTTACATGAACCGTAACGGTCGCCAGCTCGCCAAACGCATCCAAATGCCAAATCATTTCAAAAAGATACTTTTTAGAAAAGACCTGATTCGGATGGCGTGCCAAAAATGCCAAGAGATTAAACTCTTTGATTGTCAGTATAATTTCTTTTTTTCCGCGAAAGACTTGGTGTCTTTTAATAAAAATACGTAAATCCCCCGTTTGAATATCCGGTTTGCTTTCATCCATTTCCTGCAGCTGTACCCCCAACAGCCGTTGATGCATTTCTAAATGTGCCTTGAGTCTTGCCAGCATAACAGATGGATTAAACGGCTTGATGATATAATCATCCGCCCCCATGGCAAATCCCTTGATTACTGCTTCATCACTGCCCCTTGCCGTGATAAAGAGAATCGGCACGTCGCTTGTGTTGCGCATCTTTTGACAAAGGAGATACCCATCGGTATCCGGCAGGTGGATATCAAGCAGCACGGCATCGACGCATCCCCCATCAAACACTTTTAATCCTTCTTTTCCCGTTGCTGCTAATGTGACTGTAAATCCATTAGCTTCCAAGAAATCTTTTTCCAATGCAGCAAGCATGCTGTCATCTTCAATCGCTAAAATATGCGCCATATGACTCACCCCTCAGAGTTTTTTTGTTAACGCTCTTACTTTCCTGTTTGCAGCCGACGGAATCCATAGTCCAAAATAGCGGGTGCATCTTCCCAGCGGTCATCATCATTAAATAGGACGACAGCTAAGGTTTGGCCGTTTCGAGTTGCCGAAGCAACCAAACAATCTCCGGCTGCATTGGTAAATCCCGTTTTTATGCCATTGGCCCCGTTGTAATTACTTTTAAGAAAATGATTCGTCGTCGTTACATGCTTAGGAGTACGACCGTCTAAATATTTTACATCATAAGCTTTTAAGCTTACAATATAGCGAAATTCAGGAAAATTCTTCATACCGTAAGCGGCCATTTTTGCCATATCTACTGCTGTTGTATAATGCTTAGGTGCTGTCAGTCCGTTAGGATTGACAAAATGCGTGTGCGCTGCCCCCATTTTTTGCGCTTCTGCATTCATCATCGCAGCATATCCTGCAACAGAACCTCCCAAGGTTTCTGCAACGGCTACGGCCGCATCATTGCCGGATACAACCATCATGCCCCGCAGTGCTTCCCGCACAGTCAGGGAATCTCCCGGCGCAATTCCCAGCGAAGATGGTTCTATATTCGCGGCATACGAAGAAATTTTCAGTGGCTGATCCAGCTTATCCTTACATTGGTCCAAAGCGGTAATCAGTGTTACGATTTTTGTCGTGCTTGCTGGATGCATCCATTTGGTAGGATTGTGCTGATACAAAATCCTGCCCGTATTGACATCAATCATGCAAGCTGCCTCTGCGCCCGTTGTCGGAGCTGCCGCCTGCACGGCCATGGATACCATAGATATGACTGCAAATGCAGCAGCCACCAAACATGTTGCTATATGCTGTTTGTAACGAAAAAACATATACTGCACTTCCTTAAATTGTAAATACCAAAAGTAATCATTTCTTAATATATATTAAAAACATATATAATAGTTATATTATATTTTTAATTATCTTCTCTGTCAATTTCACTGCCAAAAAAGGCATATGTTACACAAAATACGGACTATTTTCTCTGTGTGTCTGCTGCAGCATCCGTTGCTATTTTTTCACATCTTGATTATAATATATTAAAAATAATTATCACATAAAAGGAGTGACATCTAATGAATGGGCTGCATCAAATTTTTATTTCGTTATGTACACTGGCTGCTGCCTGTTTGATATATGTACTTATTCGTATCTTGGGCAGCCAAATACGGCTGCATCGGCTGCAGGCATATATTCGCCGCCAACAGCCGTCTTCATGCTTCATCACAAGCTGTGATAATCGCCGCACCGCATTTGCCGCAGGCATGGGCTGCATCATACTTCTCCTATGGATTTGGGTGCCGACCTGGCCGCTTCGCAGCATGTTAACCGTATTAGGCTTATTGATTACAGCTGTCGGCATCGCCTTGCTGCAGCGCATTTACAGCGCCCAATCCATTGTAATTCGTAATCAGACATTACTGTTAACAGATTGGAACGGTATTGCCTGTGCCGTAAAAGATACGGATATTCGATACGTTCATTTTTACGCGCACCGTACCCTGACAGGATTAGAAGAATGGGGACCGCGCATTACCATATACAGCAGCAGACAGGCGCATCGCCTGGAGCATTTATCCTCCCAGACCTCTTTGGTTCTCACCGAACACAGTCGGGGTCATGAAGGTATAGAATTTATTAACCACATGCATATTTCCATACAAAATTACGTCATACTGCGTACATATTTTGCACAGCACGGTATTGCCGTCCGCGATGATTACGCTTCTTCGTTATCCTTTCCGTCAGAAACTCTTTTCTCTCAAAAATAATATCATCCTGCAAAACATGCAAAAAAAAGACTGCTGCACGAAGCACGTTACTTCGATGCGCAGTCTTTTCGTTTTATGGGGTAATACGTAGTATATTCATATTCTAATCAGTATTGCCGTATATGGCAGTGTACAACTTAAAAAAGTTATTAGATACCCCTGTTGCTGCCTATATAAACTTTCTGTCATACAAATGGCTTTCCGTCAAAAATTCTTCTATCGTTTCAAACCCCATTTTCTTTAATAATTCAATCACATACGGATTTTCCATGGGGGTTTCATAGAGTGCCGCTTCTCCATAGGCTTCTACACAGGCTTTGCCTTTTTCTTTAGGAATGATAGCTTTGGGACCGCCAACACAGCCGCCGCTGCATCCCATACCTTCAAAGAAATTACCGTTGCGGTTTCCGTCTAAAATATCCTGAATCATGGCTTTGCATGCCGGTACGCCGTCTGCCTGCCGCGGTTTTACGCCAATCTGCCGCTGCGGGTCTAATTTTTCTACAGCCCGGCGCACGGCTTCTGCCACGCCGCCTGCAAAAGCGTAGGTAATGCCTACTTTCGAAGCATGGTTCTTGATGTCTTCCGGCAATGAATGGATGTCTATATTCGTTACAGAAAATAAATCACGCAGTTCTTGATACGTAAGAACATAATCAACGGCACCGGCCAAATCAGCTTCGCGCCGTTCTGCTTTTTTGGCCAGACACGGCCCAATAAAAACAGTTTTGGCCTGCGGATGGATTTTCTTTATTGTTCTGCCGCCGGCGATCATCGGCGATACGGAGCCAGGAACATTCGGCAGCAGCTGCTGATATAATTTTTTTATCATAGCAATCCACATAGGACAACAG
>CAVKOP010000037.1:0-11487 GCA_963657835.1 Lachnospiraceae bacterium
CATTCGCCGCCTGTGCTTGAATTTCTGCAATGAATTTGCTTGCTACGTCTTCCAAGGCAGGCATTCCTTCGTTCACTAAATTATCTGTCAGCTGCTTTTTCGCTGCTTCCGTCACTTCTTTTACATCCAATGCGGCTACTAAGCCGTCACGTACTTCTGTCCATTTATTCATAATTGATTCCCCCCTAGTCTTTCACTGTGTAATTTTCCCACTTTTTATATACATCAACGTAAGTTTCGTTCTTGTCTCCGTTATGTGTAACTTCGTAGTACATGCCATCAGATACTGTTGTAGATACTAAAGCTTTCCAATTCTGCAAAGTCTTGCACCACCATACAACAAATACATCATCCATGGTAATCTGCTTCTTATCTGTTACATCAACATGTTTATTAAAATAATCCATTACAATTTTACGTGCTTTTTCTTGCATTTTATTTACCTCCTAAAATCCATTCATTCATAATGCACATTCATAATCTGTTACGCCACGAGCAATGGCACGGGCAAAATCATCGGCCCGGCTTTCGAGCAATTCTGCATCTGCGTCGTTGTCGATGAACGCTGTTTCAACGAGTACTGCCGACATGTCTGTATGTTTTAATACAATCAATCCCGGCATTTCTTTTACGCCACGGTCAAAGGTACCCAATGCGCCGACAATCTGGTCTTGAATACACTGCGCCAGCATGCCGCCGTTGCTGTCGCTGTCGTAGCATTCGACTTCCGTACCGCAGGCGCATCCATTGCATGCATTGCAGTGAATACTGACAAAAATGTCTGCACCCCAATCATTGGCTGTTTCAGTTACGGTCAATCCCTGACGGTCGTCATAATCACTGCGGCCTGCAGGCGTCGGCGCAAGATTATCACTCTGCATGAGATAGCATTCGCATCCCGCTGCTTCTAAGTATTTTTTGACAGCTGTACCGATTTCGATTGCCACATCGCATTCTCGTAAATCTACGCTGCCATTTGCATCCGTGTGTACGGCGCCGCTATCGTATTTTGTATCGTGTCCTGGATTAATAAAAACTTTCATTTCTTCATATCTCCTTTTTCGCTTGCTAATTGTTCTAAGGTATTGCGTAATTTATTCGGGATTGGCAGACCTGCTTTTCCGGCATTTTCAATAATTGAAAGACCTTCATTGCCGAGGAAGAACCACACTACCACGGTTTGTATGACTTGCTGACCAATGGCATGATCCAGCTCATGCGCCAAGGCGATAAGCAATAAAATCATCATCTTTTTAAGTATGCCTTTAAACCCCTTTTGGCTGTTTAATGCCAAATGAGGATTGATATACGCCGCCAATACGCCGGTCAGATAATCTACAACCATAGCTATAATCAAAGCTTCCATCACGGCATCCCAGCCAAGCAGATACGAAAAAACCGTGCCAATGCATGACACGGTTGTACCCCATTCAATTTCTGTCCCTACCGGGACCATCCCGCGAAAAAAATGTATAATTGCTTCCATATTTTTCCTCCTAACAAAACGAAAAGCTATATAAAAAATGTCTATTCCATAGCAAATGAGCTCTTTTTATGTTGTTTTAGGTGGTACCGTTACGGTAATTGTTATGTCTTTAGCACCATTAAACATGGCTTGACCTGTTGCATCTCCAGTAAGTATTATATTCCGGCCCTTAGCTAATTTTTTTGCCGATGTCGCAGTATCTGCTAAAACAGAAACAATTGCAGCCCCAGAATCATACGTCACCCAAATAATACCGTTATCAATTGTCTCTTCCCCGGCTAAATTATTAAATGCAGGTTGCTGTGCACCAGAAACACCACTAGTTCCACCATCTTGTGTTTCTCGGAAATAATACCATTTCCTTAATTTATTTTCCTTGCAATAGACCACATCTCCAGCCTGATACATTGTGTTAGGCTGCCATAGTAGCATTTTATCCAAATCAGAGCCGCCTTGTGAATCCGTGCTTTGCGGTGCATCCTGCCAGCCATAATCATAATCTGCGTCTGAAAGTTTAACAAGGATCTGCCCTGTTTTTCCGCCGGAAGGCACGCTGTATGGCGTATCAGCCTTCTTTTCTTCGACCCATGCATTGTCCTGGTATCGCAAGGCTTTTCCTTCTTCCAGCCACACACGCCAGCCAGCGCGCGGCGTTACGATAGTCCACACGCCCATTAAAAAACCAGCCAGGCTGTTTACGGTCCTTCCCTCCCATTCTCCTGTCGGTGATTCACCAACGATATACATATCACCCTCTTCCGGGTTGGCTGGCGGTGTGCTTGCGGTACCCTTAACAGTCGCTTGCACCAGCATTTCTAATATATTCAAATCTTCATTGATGGTCACCTCCTTTTGGGCTTGGTTAGTTACAACATATTTCAGTCCTAATTTTCCTGTTCTATCTGCCATTTAAATCAGCTCCTCTCTTGGTATGCCGCGCCCACGCGTTGCGCTAATTTGATATACCCGGATACGGATATTCTTCTGTACATTGCCAAAGTCTGCGACCTGATCCGCAGCTGTATAGATAACTTCCGGAGTTCCCACTGTGAATGTCCTGATTTCCCGGTCATCTTTTACTACGCAGCATTCATATTTTTCTTCAGCTTCGTTCAACGGAACGTCAAGATAATCTTTCATGCCCCCATCGCCGCGCGTTCGTCGAACCCAGGTGATCATTACGTTACCTTCTGTATCCCGTCTCCCTTCCAAATGACACGGCGACAAAGGAATGTCTGATACAGCATTAAAGGTAAATTGGGTCTGCTGATACACGTCTTCTGTCACGTCGTATCCTGGCGGGCCATATCGGTACACATAAGTCTGGAACCAGTCCGTTGTAGAAGCTTCCAGATAGTCAATGGTATGTGCTGCAATAAGGACAAAGCGTTCTCCTGGTACATGACCAGTAATATGGTTTTCTGTGCCAAAACGTCCACGCAACAGCGCCGACAGGCGGTATGTATCTTCAGCAATAAGAACGGCGTTCTTGAATTGGACAATTTCATCGCCAATGACGCACAGATTTGCTCCATTCAAAACGTCTATTTCATTTCTGCTTTCAAGCGCCCCGCCAAAAGTACCGCCAAATATTTTTACATCAATCGTGTTTTTTTCATCCCATGTATACGTATTCCCTGCCTCAAGCGTTCCAAGTACATCCCCGATGACTCCGCGAGGCAGGTTGGCTTTTGCCAGCGTAAAAGACACGCCATTATCGTTGCTAAAGAAAATATTGGCTCCATAGTAAACCTTGGCTGTAGCTGATATAAGAGCTATGTTAGACCGCCCCACGCCAGGGATTATAGGGATATCCAGTATCTCAACACGGATTTCTGTCGGTTCTGGTGCCGGTATATCACTTCCCGCATCGTCGCCCTTGCGGCCAATAATGTTATAGGTCTGACTGGTAATGAGGCGGGCGGTTACTTCGTTAATGCCTGGCATCCCATAACTGACATCTGTTACAAGGGCATTTATATGTCGGCCATTATACGGAAGGTTAACAACCGTTCCCGCCTGAACCGTTGCATATTTATTGGAAAGTTTAAATTTAAAACTTGTCCGTTTCGCCCAAGCATCTTTCATTTGCCATTCTACAATCGATGCCGCATCGCTATCTGAAAGAACCAGGCTCGTATCCATTGTTGTTTCATTAACGCTCTTAGGCGTTATCCTGGTATAAGATGTCGTCCCGTTCTGATAATCATTGTTGCTGGAGATATACCTCAGCTTTAGCGTTTTCGGTAAATCTATTTCCGGGGTTCGTGTCACGGTCAACGCGTCGCTGTTATTGGTTGCTGATTCAGCAGCCCCCAAGTCATCGGCATCGATAAAAACAGCGTCGCCGCTGCCGGTTTTCCTAAATACGATTTTCCCATCATATTCGAATCCTTCAAATGGAAAGCCGGATTGCAGGGATTCAATCTGACTGCGGAAGGTCTTATCGCCGGATATCGTAAATCCAGTCACTGTCAAGTCATCCATCCCTTCTATGGATACTTTAGCATCGTCCAGGCCGGCTTCCTGGCTGATACGGCGTATGATTTTTGGCACGCGGTTTTCCGGGAACTGGACCTCAAATGACAATGAAGGGATGCGATTACCGAAGGCGGTAATATCCAAATTTCTGACAACAATGTACGCAAGGCCTCGATAAGCAGGCACGTTCCCACTGCCTTCAATCCCCTCGATGAATGGATCGGGCGTTTGCCATTCATCGCCGTTATATACGGTATAATCCATGAGCCGTCCTTTAATTTCCACTCCATCGGCCCAAATGCGGGTAATTTCTGTAATGGGGCCTTCACAAACAGCCACGGCAAACGAAACTGTATAACTGTATGTCGTCGTGACTGTTGTTGTGCTACTGCGGGAGCCCCCGCCGCCCTTGCCGCCGCTGGTTGTAGATGTCTGTGTTATCGTTTTGATGTGTTCCGTAAATTTTGTGCCCCAAATAATATTTCCACTAACACGAGCCTTTCCATAACCGCGAACAATCGGGGTGCCAATACTGGCGCCCTGGAGCTGTAAATCACTTTGCTTCCCCTCGGTTTGGTAGCTTGTTGTTCTAGTACCCCCAAAGATCCGGGGGATGATTAGCGAACTTACGCCAAGAACCGCCATGGGGATCAGTATAGCAGAACTCATAATTCTAACTCCTTGAACCGAAATGCATATCGCGTCATTTTTTTCCACTCCGCGTTATAAGACGTCTCTACAACACGGCCCACATCCATATAGGAATGGATGAGTGTATTTTCATCGGTCAATATTGCCAAGTGATGCGCCGGAAACCTGGGTCGGAACGCGAATAGTAAAATGTCTCCCGGCTGGATGTCCTCGATTGGGATTTCATTCATGTATTTTTTGCACTCTTCATAGAGTTTTTCTTCTCGTTTAAACAAGTGCCATGTAGCCGGATAATCATAATCGCCGCTAAAGGAGTCGCCTGTGAGTTGCTCATGAACACCACGAACGAGACCCACACAGTCACAGGCGACTCCTTTTAAACATGCCTGATGTTCCCAGCGGCACCCAATCCATTGCCGTGCTTCATTGATAACATCCTCCCGTTTCATAAAATCACCCCTTTATTTTAGTTTTGGAAATCGTACGATTTAAGACGTACTGATGTCCCCTCAGGAACAATGTTTCCGCCGGCCTTCATCGGATATCCCACGGCATAATCATTCCCTGGGATATAAGGTTCGCCCCGGAAGTTTACCATATTATGAAACCGCCTTTTACACGTTGCCGGGCTGCCATCACAGCCGGGGACAATTCGGACCCGGTCACCTACCACCACTTCGTGATCAGGCGGTGAAAAAAGACGAATTTGCCCGTTGCTCGCAAGTGACTGCTCAATTTCATAAGAAGTTCCGTTATTGAGGCCTGACTCAAACATGATGATACCGTACGTAAAGAAATCGTCTGCCCTTGAAATATTTGTAAAAATAGACCCATCATCCCGCACAGACACCACTTCGCCGACAGCGACATCTGACGATACGGGGTATTGGCAGCGGGAATCTCCTAAACTTGCCCGGCACTTTCGCTGATATACGTTACCGGCACGCTGCTGATATGCATCCATCAGCCCCCTGATTTCAGCCTTAAAGGCGATTTTGCCAGATGTAATTTTCCCGATGCGTCCCTCTCGCAAAATAAACCGATTCTGCAAGTGTTCATAGTCGCAAATAAAAATACGAATTTTTGCATTATCATAGAGGCCCGAAGAAATATCATTTGCCGTAATGCGGTCGCTCGTAATCATACCCTGCACGTCCAAATTATCGGTTGATAGGTCATTACTAGAGGATACTGCTGTAGGGGCAAAGCCGGCACATGCCTCGTAGGTTTCGCCATCAATCACAAGGTCCGTGTCGCATGATGTAAAACACAGTATATTTCCATTTGTTAGCTCCAGCCGCCAACACCAGGCTATTGTGGTCACCGACTGATCCAGCCATCCGCTCACGACAGGTATCCGATCGATTTCATACCAATCATCCCTTTCTACATTCGGTAACCGTTTCCATATGCGGTTAGATTCCGAATAGTCACCGCTGATTTCTATTTCATTTTGCACACGTACAAGCCAAGCAGAATCTACCACCGGGGAGTCCTCAAAAAACGGATTATCATTTTTTATGTTCTTTTTCCATTTTTGTGATTTTACTAAGTATGGCTGCTGTACACTTCCCAACATAATATTAGACGTCCACGACATATACCCTTCAGCATAACATTCTTGTGCAATGGCTTCGCGCAATTCGTCCCCTTCCGGTCCATCGGCACAATAGTTCAGGGCTAATACATCGAACTTGTATTCTTTACGCAAATCACGGAGTAACGTCTTTATCTCCTCGTTATATGCGACAGTCTCCGGGTCAGTCAGCTTATAATACTCTCCCGTCTCCCAATTGTATTCTGAAATGAACGTTTCAAACATGACATAATCGCAAGATTTGATGATGTCTTTCGTGATGGAAAAGCCACGATTTGCCAGAAAACTTTTTTCTGGATATTCTTCTTTTAGCTCGTTTATCATCTTCGCCATACCTTGTTGAAACGCCTGCCCAGGGTAGACGTCGACCGTATCCAAGGTATCCATGAACACGCCATCGGCCCCCATGCCAACAACATGATAAGTTACTGTAAGCTCTGTATTCTGATCTCCTTTCGTTTCCACCGCTTCCGCTTCCACCTGAAAAGCCCCAGAGGTCGGGTCAAAGTTGAACTCAAGCGGAGTGTACTCACTTCCTGACGCAGAATAAAGGTGGACCTCTTCGGCATTATCAATGGGGTAATCATGGGATCTAAATACATAGCTTGCGCCGGTTAAGTCAGATTCGTATTTCGTCAAACGAACTTTTTCGGTCTTTTTTTCCGGCAAGTCGAAGACGCGGTGCAAATAGAACGTGGACAGCTTTTCTTTCCAGCGCGGCGCCAGTGGATTAACGTAGGTAGACCCCCAGATACCATTTTGATCGGGATAGTCAGGCGTTGTATAGTTAAGGTCCTGACCCCAGCCATCATGATGCGCATAATTAGGACAGCCACCATGATACGGCGTATAATCAGGACATTCAGAGTTTGTACATGCCTCATCGCCAGTTCGTATCCAATAATCATTTTTCGTATGTCCGCCATTACACTTTTCGCCAATTTCCCAGGTAGTATATCCAGTTCGCGTATCGTTTTTACATACACGAGTGCAGCAGCCCACACCATTGAAATAATGTGAATCACCCAGTAAACATCTTTTTTCCCCTGTATCGATAAGTCCGTCGTGAAGACATTGGTTCAACTCTGCGTAACCATAGCCTCCCTTCATATAATACGAGGCATACCCGCCAACACCTTTTCCGTCATCCGTATGCGGGATAATGCGGGATGTAACGTCCCACGGGTCTATGGTAACGCCGTCTTCTTCGCCAAAAGATACATATCCAAAAACTTTTATGCCTAATTTCTGCCAAGCCGCCACCTCTTTTCGGGTGACCGTCCCCGGATCAACGACAATCAAATCATAATATTTCAAATTTTCGTGATTTGCGTCGCTGTAGTTGAGGGCAAATGTGGCATAACGGCGCATGATTTTGACTTCTTTTGCCCCTTCGTTACTCCTTGGCAAAGAGTTGTCAAGGCGACGCACACTTGTCCCTTCATAGTTGTAATTTCCTTCACTGTCCTGCGTCAAGCCTTCAATACCAAAAGGTTTGATATAGTCGAAGCTCATCGTAATCGGGATTGTTTCGTCACTACGGACATATGATACTTTTTCCGTCAACACAATCCGTGAGAAAGCGAAGGTACTATCTCCCCTGTGACCCTTGGGAACCCTAATAGCAATATTCTTTTCACTGGTCGACAACCCTGACAAGGTAAACTCCCTGAATTGCGTTTCATCGGCCTGCAACGTCCATTTGGCTACAGTAGCCCCATCAACGGTTACCGTAAGTGGCGGGTATCCCCAATCGCATAACAGCGTGATGGTCATGCTCTCGGCTCTTGTCCAAATCGACAAGGTATCTCCGGCTGTAGACGTGAAACCGCACAGGACACTAGGCCCGTCGGCACCCCCCATTTTTTCAAAGAGCCAATCGCCGGATAAACTGATTTGGTCGTTTTGGGGATCAAGTTCTGTTGTCAGTGTCGTCGTAGCCTGAGCTGATTCCGGATCGCAATAGGATGCGTGGAACTGTACTGTTAAATCGAGACCGTCTTCGTAGCCTCGACCATCGACCCCCATAAGTAGCGGTATCTGGTCACCAGCACCAAGCTCGTTGACGACATAAGGCTGTGGAAAAGCCGCTCCAGTGTCGCGGTTGATTACTCGCAAGGGGATATCAATGGAAATATCTTTCATTGGATATTTCGACTCATTCACAAGCCGCAGGGACATCTGGTTGAAGGATATTGTTTCTGGCGCATGATATCCGGATACGGCCATAGCCTGTATTTCGTTGTGATGTACCTTAGCCCCTGCAATCAGGAAGTATACGCCTTTTGAATTATTGGCATACACTTCACACGTATGTGTTCCATTAGTCAGCCCTTCAGCGACAATAACATCATGATACTGCATCGTCGCATTATTGCCAAAGCTATAGTGATCCAAATTGCAGTCGAGCCGGTCGATGGCGCCGTGCTTGCCAATCGCAGAAGGGGCTTTGCCATCTATATAAACAGCTGCCGACCCCTGCCCGCTATCCAGCATAAGCCGCACGGTCAAGTCGGTGCCCGTGAACTGGAACGTCACTTTCCCTTTGATGCAGTAATGACGCGGTTCCCGCTGTTCCTCATCCATAATGTCATACCCTTTATCTTGGAACCATGTACCATTGATCACACGGCCTTCGTACTGGAATTTATCTGCATACTCAAACGATGTGTCCGGTAAAAACGTTGCTTTCAGGTTTTTGTAGTTCAGGCCTGCATCTGTCTGATTCGTATAAATTTGCATTGTGTCAGTGGAACGTAACGCCATTAAATACCACTCCCCCGAAGCTCAACCAACGGGATAGATGTCCAATTGAAATAATCACCCGCTTGTATACCAACATTCATCTCGTCCGTATCGAACCGGACGGGAACGTCAAATTCCCCCGTGCAGTAAATGCCTTTGCCAGATTCCGGGGGTGTCGTAAATGTAACTATCCCTGTCGTATAGTCACAGACCCACCCCTCCGTCTGCACAGAGTCAAGATATACTTTTATGGTCCCGCTGACAGGTTTCTTGATTTGCCGGACCGTCGAAAAACCACCGCTGGTATAGGTCTTGATAATCTGGAATTTATTTTTTTGTCCGTCACCCATGGCAATCAATTCATGTTCCAGCCGATAATCTGACCAATCTTTATACCGGAATCCGAACCCACGGCCCTTTCGGGCGTGAAAAAATTTGATGACCTCTGCCATTTGTGCCTCTGTTTTGACCCCCAAGGCCACATTATATTTACAACGGGGTTGTGTGAAATTGATATTTCGTTGTTCGGTGCCGTTTTTCATGCTGGTGATATCCGTCGAATAACAGGGGCCGCCCGTACTTCCGAATGAAATATCTTCCGGAAAACGAACTTCGTGAAACCCAATTGCCATAACATTCCCCTCCTTATAAAAACCGTTCTCCTACGTCAATCGCCCTGCGTACGCTGTTAGCGATCTGTGCTTCCGAGCGTTTAAAACTGGTCGCATCCTGAGCATATACAATAACCTGAATAGGCCTCATATTCCTGTCTTTTCCAGACATACCGAGTATTTCCATATTATTTCTTGATAGCGGGATGACTGCTTCTTCATAATGCCCTTCGCCAATAAGGGCCAACGTAGCCCCTTTGGTTATGCCACCGGAAGCCAGTTTAGGAATACTTAATCCAGAATTTAAAGCATTCTGCTTATCCAACAAAAGTGTGGATTCATTTCCACTTGCGCTATTGAACCCAAGGAACGAAGATACAAGCGACGTCCCTCCTCCAACGTCCATAAGCCCTGTAGCCAATGCCGCTGCACTTGGATCCAGCACCAATTTAAAAAAGGCGGCAGGGCCCAAAGCGGCTGACATAGCAGCTCCTTCAGCGGATGTCTGAGCAATTGCCGCTGCCGTTTGTGATTTGGCCATAGCATAACAAGTCAGCATACCTGCCAACTTTTTAGCATAAAATTCAACAACTACCTGAATCATTGACTTGCCTAGTGCCGCAAATGCCGAGCTTAACGACTTTGTACCCATTGCAAAATCCGTAAGCGCCGTACTTAAGCCGCTGTATGCTGTACTGTATAGGCTGGCAACCATTTGAGCCGTCGTGGCATTCGCCGCCAGAAATGCTTCTTGATAGGTTTCCATCATGGATTTTTGGGCCTCATAGTCATTTAACCGAATTGCATTGGAGTCAGAAAGAACAGCTTCCAGCTTTTCCATAGACGCCTGATTCTTGGCTTCTTCCAAATCTGCCTGTACATCTTTTGCCTGCGCAAAATACGCCGTTTCATTATCCATCAGCTTTTCAAATTCAGCCTGTTCCTGCTGATGAATTGCTTTTGCAAAGGACAATCTACCGTTTTCCATAACTTCATAGGCAACGCCTTCATCATCCAGTGCTTTAAGGAATACTTGTTTCTGCTTTTCTGTCATGGCTGCAAAGTCATTGGAATATCCCTGCCATTTGGATTGAATCGACGTGATTGTCTTTTCATATTCCATTTCCATCTTTGCCAATGCTTGCTGGCTAGCAGATGTAGATAATGGGGAAGAATTCGCCTTTAACTCTTGCCTCATGGTTTGGGCTTTTTCGCGAATCTGCCGCTCTTTTTGGGCATCTGCTTCTATAGCTTTCAACCGTTCCTGCGCATATAGCGTATCCAATTTTTCTTTATCTTTAGCATAATTGCTGTTCCATTGTTTGGATTCTTCCAGCTTTGCATATTCTTTTTGGTATTTGCGGTCAATCAACTCTTCCTGCGTCATCGTAGACTGAGCATACGTATCATCGATTTGTTTGCTTGTCTGCTGTGCCTGGTCCAGCATTTGTTTATAGTACTGCGCTTGTTTATCTGCCATGGCGGAACTGCTGCCGCCAAAAGCACTGTATACGCCATGTACTTTTTGTTCATATTCCGGATCACCGCCGCCGTTATACCGTTTAACACCTTCCCAAACGTTACCGCCTGCATCGGTGATTTTATCTTTCAGTATAGCCGCTGCAGCCATGGCATTTTGGGTAGTATCCGTAGCATATTCCGGATATAAATCGGCAATGCGGACACGACCGCCATTGCCGTCGCGAATATCCTGATTGTCATTTATCTGGAACATGCCGCCACCAGCTGCCATATGGATTGCGCTTACATCACCGCCGCCGCTTTCAACTGCCGCTATAGATGCCATGAGTTTGGCATCTTGTCCGTAGGCAGTGGCCGCTGCATGAATAGCCTGCAATTCATTACTGGAATCCCAGTTGATAGACGGCTTGCTTGTATCGCCATTGTATCCAGGG
>CAVKOP010000037.1:11497-15219 GCA_963657835.1 Lachnospiraceae bacterium
TTAATGCCGGCATAATCGGCAAGGGATATAACGCCAACAATATTGCCGCCAAAGGCTTCTTTCCAGTTTTGTGAGAAATAACTGGATACGCCGTTATTTTGGCTGCTGCCGGAAGCATAATAGCCGCCGTTTTCACCAACCATGATAACATGACTGCCATCATTGGTAATAACCACATCCCCCGGCTTAGCATCATACCCGTTCCCATAGGCATCGGTCTTATGAAAGGCACTGCCGGCATTAGCCTGCCAATCCGGTGCCCATCCGCCTAAATCAAAGGCGTTGGATACACCTGCCCGACTCCAAACGTTTTCTACGTAGGTCGTACATACTACTTGCCCGTCATCCGTACCATAGGATAATCCTTCTAATTGTTTAGCATTATATAATGCGCCTTCTCGTACATTATAACTGCCTGCCCCGGATGTACCGCCGGATGAGCCTGCGCCGCCAACACTCCCCGTTGAAGCCTCATCATCAGCCGTTCTAAAATTTTCATAGGTGGGAGTACCGCTTCTAACATCAGATGCGCTGCTCTCATCGTCACTGCTGTCATCACTTTCTGTATCCTGTGTAGCAGCTTTATTTCCCGCCTTGCTAAGCGCATTATTCGTATGAAAAATTTTATCAATCAATTTCTGCAGCCAGCCAATGGCTTTTTGTACAAAGCTGACGATAGTATGCAGGCCATTGGATGCCCATGCCGGAAGAATAGAATCAGCAAATTCGCTCAAAGCATTTCCTAGACGGCTTAATGCATTTGCGCCTTTTTCATACATCATGTTAAAGAAGGCAATAAAGCTTGTTACAACCCACGATACAACTGTTATAATGCCCGATAAGATGGCTACGAATACATTGATAACAGCGATAATAGCATAAATTGCTACCGTAAAGGCCGTTGCCATGACAGCGATTATCGGAGCCGCAGCCGATACCAGATTTTGAATGGCTACGCCAAGTTCTCCCCACAAGGCTTCCAATGCTTCTCCTGCGGTCTGTACAGCATCCATCGTTCCCGGCACTACGTTTAGAAAATCTGTCAGCGAATGGCCGGATGCAATAAAAGCGGCAATAGCCACACCAACGGCAGTAATCACGATGCCAACCGGGCCAAAAGCGGCAGCCAATGTCGCAACACGCGCTGCTACGGTCGGCAGTGACGTAATCAGTCCTTTCAATCCAGAACCAAAACGGGTAAAGGATGCCCCTGTTGTAACGGCTCTCGCTTTCATCGTTTCCATAGCAGCATTCACACCTGCCATACCTGTCGGCATCGTCATAAAAGCAGTCTTTGCGTTGTTTAATGCCGGTATTAAACTGCCAACAAGCGGCGCTGCTGCTAATTTAGCCGTTGTAATATACGATCCCAGCGCAGGTATGGTTAACGTCAGCAATGCAGTACCTAGCACAGCGGCCGCCGCTTGTACTTCCGGCGGGACCATTTGAGATAACGCTTCTCCGATTCCCTGTTCTTTTACCAGCGCCGCGAATTGCTGCAAACTGTCACCTAACGATGAAAAAATATCCGGCAAATTGAAAGCATCTGAAATCTGCTGACCCACGGCAATTGCCGTCTGGCTGAGCCCGTCCATCATGTTGGACCAGGTACCTGTAATAGTAGAGGACTGCTGCTCCATCATACCGCCGAATTTTTCTTCCATACCACCTACGATTGCCTGCAGCCCCGTTTTGGCATCTACGGCCCCCTTGCTGACCATATCCATAGCCTGCGGGACAGATACGCCAATTTTATCGGCCAGCATTTGCCATGCCGGAATGCCAGCTTCCGTCAGCTGCAGCATTTCATCACTTTGTACCTTCGCTTTGGCTGCCATCTGGCCTAATGCCAGTGTTACCCTGTCTACGCCTTCCTTGCCAAGGCCCACACCGGCAGCAGCATCCCCTACTGCTGTCAACGTGGGAATTACCTGTTCTGCCGTAAAGCCAAAGGCCAAAAACTTCTGTGTGGCTGCGGCTACATCGTTAAATTCAAACGGCGTCTTCGCGGCAAAGCTCTGCAAATCGCTCAGCAGGCTTTGTGCTCGTTCGGCACTGCCCAGCATATTGGTCATAGCAGCCTGCGTCTGTTGAAAGCTTCCAGCGGCCTGTACTGCTTTAACCCCCAATGCCCCCAATGAGGCAGCAATCCCGGCTATACCTGCCACCGCTACATGAGATGCCGTCATAGCAGCACTTCCCAAATTGGTTTCCAATTCTTTCTTGGTATTGGCCAATTCTTTTCGCAGTTCTGAACTGTTGGCGCCTATTTTAATCAAAATGCTCGCTACTGTCGCCATCTTCTGCCTCCTCTCGTTGCCGTTTAAACGATGCTAAAAACGCTTCTTTTTCCTGCTGTATTTCGCCGGCTGTTTTTTCATGTAAAAATGGTTTAGCCAGTTCTTTAGCCTGAACATTGCGTTTCAAATGAATATTCATTAAATTGCTGACATACCAGGATACAGCAAAAGCCTTGTCCTCTCGCCGTGCCTGGCAGCCTTCAATCATCTTATTTAGTTCCATAGGCGTCAGTCTATAAAACTCCCATGGTTTCAACGCTAATGGGCCATATGCCTGGGATTCAGCCCATTCGAGCCATTCATAAAAAGACGGGGCAGGATGTTCTCGCCGCTCCGTCTCTACTCGTTTTTTTCGTCAGCCATATCCTGTTCCGCTTTTTTCGTCAATTCTTCCGGAAAAGCCCCATAATACGCTGTTTTTCCCAAAATGCCGCTTCCGGCAATGGCTTTGACCGCCGGTACGACAAAATCTTCTTCCAGGCTTGCGCCTTCATCCAGTTTCTGCTGTATCTGTTCGGCATACCAAAGTTCATTATGCTTCTTGTGATGTGCCAGACCAATCATATAGATTTTTATCAGATTGGTTAAATTCAGTTCCTGCTTGGCTACAATGCCGCTGATACCGCAGCCACAGACCTGTTCCAGTTGTGCCAGCCGGGCAATATTGAAATATAAATACTGCCCTTCACCGAACATTTCAAACGGTACTTTTTTAGGCATGCTGTATCACCTCCTAATGGCCACTGCCGCTAACGGCAGGTGTCTGTAATTCAGAAAGAGCACCATTGCCAGATAAGGTGCCTTTAATCGTTGCTACATCATCGTATTTTGTAGACAAGCTAAAATCAGTAATAGCGGCCCAGCCGGTACGATATTTTTTGTTAGGATATTCAAATTTTACATGAATAAGTTTTCCATCGTTAAATGCATCTTCCAGGAAGTTCGCGCCGGCATCATCCAGCAGTACTACACTTTCCAAATCAATGGACCATTCACGAAGGCCTGGCAAGGTTGACTTCCATCCTCCTGATGTCTTGTGGCTGGCGTCAATGGAATCAGCTTTACGGGTTACGTCGCCGCTTCGCTGGCCGCCAAGTAGTGTCCATGTTGGGTTTGCTTCTGTTTCCCCGGTGTTCAGATAAATCAAAAAATCTTTGCCTGCTTGTGCTACAGCGCCGGTATTCGTAGGTGTTGCATATGTTCTTGCCATACTAAATCACTCCTATTCTAAAAAAGTAACTGTAAACGAAAAAACGGCAATGCCAATACTGGATGACTGGCCTGCCGGTGTACCAAATACAATTTTATCGACAAAACTGGACTTGGCCCAGCCGTCTAATGTTTCATTGTTTGCCAAAACCTCTTTGACCTTCATGGCCAAATCTTCTACAGGAGCCGTATCTTGTTCATGCCCCTTGGGAT
>CAVKOP010000038.1:0-14862 GCA_963657835.1 Lachnospiraceae bacterium
CCATACGGGAGTTGACACCGCGGTCAGATAAAACGAGAATGTTGGCGCCGTTTTTAATCGCTTTTAACGCATCAATGCACAAAGATTCAATGGCTGTTTCCATGCCTTCAGCACCGCTGTTGACTGGATATAACATGGACAGCGTAGCTGTACGCAGCTTATCTGTCATCAGCGATTTGATGACAGCCATTTGTTCATTGGTCAGAATCGGCGTTTTCAAATACAAAGCAGCTGTTGTCGCTTCATTGGGGTCCATGATGTTGGCGACGTTGCCGGCCATGACTGCCGTAGACATGACAATATTTTCACGGACGCCATCAATAGCCGGGTTGGTAACTTGGGCGAAGTTTTCTTTGAAATAATCATACAGCAGCTGCGGTTTATCGTTGAGTACAGCCAGCGGCACATCGACGCCCATGGAGTCAATGGCATGTTTGCCGTCGCGGGCCATTGGCAGGATGACTTTATCCATATCTTCCTGCGTATAACCAAAGACTTTTTCCTGTTCTTTCAGGTCATATGGAATAATGGAGTCATTGCTGGCGATATTTTGTGTCGTCATCAGGTCTTCCAAGTTGACGATATGTTCTTTATACCATTCGTGATACGGATGTTCCGTTGCAATCTGATGTTTAATTTCATCATCATCAATAATGCGCTGCTGCTTCGTATCGACGAGGAGCATTTTGCCTGGTTCCAAACGGCCTTTGTAGAGAATATCTTCAGGCGGAATATTGACAACGCCGACTTCCGAGCTGGCAATGACGCGGTCATTGCGTGTGACATAGTACCGTGCCGGACGCAGGCCGTTGCGGTCCAGCATGCCGCCGATAACCGTGCCGTCGCAAAAGCCGATGGCAGCCGGGCCGTCCCATGGTTCGAGCATGAAGTTGTGATAGCGGTAGAAATCGCGTTTTTCTTCACTCATGAGCGGGTCTCGTTCCCAAGGTTCAGGAATCATCATCATCATGGCATGGGGAAGAGAATGGCCTGTCATATACAAATATTCCAGACAGTTGTCAAACATGGACGAATCACTGCCCGTTGCATCGACGACAGGGAATACTTTTTCCATGTCGGGGAAGAACTCGGATTTGGATTTGCTTTCACGGGCATTCAGCCAGTTGATGTTGCCCTGAATCGTATTGATTTCGCCATTGTGTACGATATAGCGGTTCGGATGCGCCCGGGCCCAGCTGGGGAAGGTATTTGTACTGAACCGGGAATGGACGAGTGCCATAGCCGTTGTAAAATCAAGGTCAGATAAATCCAAATAGAAATGACGAAGCTGGACAGACGTCAGCATGCCTTTGTAGACAATCGTCCGGGAAGAAAGGCTGGCAATGTAAAAGTCGGTCCCTTTTTCCTGGCTTGGCGGTACGATGGCTTTTTCTGCCAGTTTGCGGATAATATATAATTTGCGTTCAAAGTACATTTGTGTTTCCAGGTCCGGACTTTTTTTGATAAAGACCTGAAGAAAATGGGGACGTATGGTTTTGGCGATACTGCCGATTAAGCTTTCATCGACAGGAACATCACGCCAGCCGAGAATTGTCAATCCTTCAGAACGGACGATTTTTTCAAAGGCTTCCATCTGTTTTTTACGGAAACTTTCGTAACGATGAGCAAAAATCATGCCGACGCCGTATTCTCCTTCTTCCGGCAGTGAAAAGCCTAATACTTCGCATTCACGGCAGAAGAATTGATGCGGAATTTGCACCAAAATACCGGCACCGTCACCACTTTTTGCGTCAGCGCCTTCAGCGCCGCGGTGTTTGAGGTTTTCCAGAATCGTCAATGCATCATCAATAATATCATAAGATTTTTTTCCCTTTATGTTTACGACAAAGCCGATACCGCAGGCATCATGTTCAAATGAGGGGTCATACAGCCCCTGCGGAGCCGGCAAGTCGCGCAGCTTTTTCAACATCGCAGTTCCTCCTTTGGCAGATGAAAAAAACGAGCCTGAATGCACGTGCAATGCTAGGCTCGTATAACAGGTTGTATATGATTATAAACAATTTATGAATAAAATGCAATAACTTTTAGAAAATGAATTAAGGTTAATCTTAATAATTTTTAAGAAAACGACTGTTGTTTCTGCTGTTTTATAAAGTTTTACCTTTTACCCATTGTGCAAATTGTTGACGAAACAGACTGGCACCGCCATTGGCAGGATGCCGCATAGTTATAGCGGTGAGATGGGCTTTTGCCAGCATTTGAGCAGATTTGCGGCCAATGGCTCCAATCGTAATGTCTGGGCGGCACAAAGAAAGCAGTTCTTTCGTGTAGGCAAGGCCGTCGAGGATTTCGGCATCGGTCGGCGTGCGGTTGCTGAAGGGGGACGACGCTTTGTGCGGATGGAATGGAAATATATTCCACAACAAAACGTCTTCCGGCGAAAGGCCGTTGTCTACGATAGCACCCCAGACGTATGTATCTGTCGGTTCATTCATGCCCTGAAGCCGCTGTGGATTGCTGGTCATGTACATGCAGTCCGGGCGGCTGGTACGCGTGCCGTTATAACCCAATACCATACGGCTGTTGATCTGCTTGTGCGCATTGAGCAGCATGCGTTCGCAGGTAATGGCAATGCCGGTGAAGCGGCAGCCTTGATAGCCGGCAGCTTCCGCTACGAATACATAACTGGCTTTCGCCAGCCGGTACTGTAAATAGTCATGCAGCTGCCTGCACCGTACAGCCGGTGCCTGCGGCCCGATATCACACTGGGCATCGTAATCATGCCAGGGATTGAATACGTTGGTCCTTTGGTATTGACTGAGATGGTGTATAAACGTTTCAATAGTCATAGTCTGCTCCTAACGAGAAGAAAACACATAAAAGGTATTAAATTTACCGACGAATGCAGTCAGAGGATAACAAGGTGTCTGCACAAACGTGTCATATTCACTTTGCGGCACGATGATGGAAATGGATTCATGCTGCTGCAGCCGCATAGCGAGTGCGTCCAATGTTTCGCGGGGATACAAGTATTTTCCCTGCCAAGCGGCAGCGCGGCCTTTGTTGTCGCCTTTGGTCATACTGCCGCTTTGAGAAACAAAAACAGCTGTTTTTCCTGTATAATACGGGAAGGATGTAGAATACTGTTCATAAAAGTAAACCGTATCTTTGAGCTGCGGCACAGCGGGCAGTACATGCACGGAAGAACGATACGCATAAAAGGGAGAAAGTACCTGATATGTCAAAATGATATATATGGCGGCAGTTGCGATGGCAATACTGGCCGGCAGAGCTGTAAACGCCTTTTGCCATTGCGCAAAAATAAGGCAGGCGGCAGCAATGACGAGCAGAATCAGCAGGCTCCACAGGCTGCCCATTTCAAAGGTTTTGGGCTTGGCGACGAGTGCCGCGACAAAAAAGAGAAGCCAGTAACAGAGTGCCGGGCCGGTCAGCACGGTCCATAGACGGCGTTTTTCCTGTTGATACAGCATTAGAATGGTCTGGGCGCCTAAGAAAAGCAGCGGCATATTGGCGATATAGGCATACGTAGGATATTTGGTGGCCATGCAGGTGTAGAAAAGAATAGTTCCTACAGCCCAGACAGCCATATAGACGTATTCGTCATTCCAGCTGCGCCGTTTCCATAAGCCGTACAGGCAGGGGCCTGTCCAGGGGAGCAGGCTGAGCGGTACGAGAATGATGTAGTAATACCAGACATTATATTTGGGATGTT
Organism: Lachnospiraceae bacterium; assembly: GCA_963657835.1. Lineage (GTDB taxonomy): Bacteria > Bacillota > Negativicutes > Veillonellales > Megasphaeraceae > Megasphaera. Next base: position 3,695 of record CAVKOP010000038.1, read on the forward strand.
CGGAAACAGTGGCCCGCACGACGTTGTTTAGTCCGAGAAATCCATTAATAAAATCCATGCCATGGCGGGCATACATCGTGCCGTACCAGGACAGTGAAATGATACAGAACAACAAAATCCCTGCCGGCGGAAACAGGCGTTTCAAATACATCGTATTGCGGCGCAGGGCAATAAAAATCAATAAGAACAGGCCGGGAAGGACGATGCCGACAGGCCCTTTGGTCAAGACGGCCAAGGCCGCCGCTGCATAGGCACCGATGACAAATCCTTTTTTCCCTTCGGTCAGACCGATATAGGCAAAAAACATAGTGGCAGCCGTAAATGCAAAGAGCATTTGGTCGGTAATAACCGAATGGCTGACAGCCCAGACTTCCAACGACGTTACGGTCATAGCGGCCAGTAACAGCGCCGGCCAAATACGCTGATACCGCCGCAGCATATACCAGGCGGCAATGACGACAGACAGCGTCCCAAACAACGCGCTGGGCAAGCGGGCGGCAAAATCCGTAAAGCCAAAGACTGAATACGAAAGACAAAGAAGCCAGTACAGAAAGATAGGTTTGTCATACCAGTACGTGCCGTAAATTTGCGGGGAAATCCAGTCACCAGATAAAACCATTTCTTTAGCAGTCAGTGCATAATTGGATTCTACTGGGTCGGTGACGGGCAGCAGGCTGTTGCCTGCCAGCAAAAAAAGAAAGCAGACGACAGCCACGAGAAAAAGAACAGTGCGGTGTCTCATAACAGACCTCCTAAGGATGATAGATGAAAACGGTGCCTTGGTATTTTTGCAGCATGCCAAAGCAGGAAACGATAAGGCTGTCCAGCTGCAGCTGGATGGAACCCGTATCTCAAAAAAGGCAGCAAATTCATTGCTGCCCAAAATACATGTATGTTGAAATACACGGCTTCCTATAGCTTTCGTGTTATTTTGCTGTTTTTCGCTGATGCCGTTTCCAAAAAACGAGTGCAGCAATGATGGCGCAGATAACAACGACGGCGATGAGGAAGAAATGATTGTACTGAATCAAATCACGCCAGTGACTGCCCAAGATAGACCCGGCCCATACGAGGAGAAATGTCCAGGGAATGGTGCCGATAATGGTAAAAATCACAAATTTCCAAAAAGGATACCGGGCTACACCGGCCGGAAACGAAATAAACGTGCGGACGCCAGGAAGACAGCGGCAAATCAATACGGCAGCACCGCCGTATTTGTTAAACATGTTTTCCGCCATTGTAAACTTGTGTTCGTTGAAAAAAATGTATTTACCATACTTCAGTAACAGCGGGCGGCCGCCGTAAGAGCCCAGCCAATAGCTGATAATCGAGCCGATTACACCGGCTGCGCAGGCAATGGCAAAAGTCATCCAAAAATCGAATATATGCTGCGAAATCAGAAAACCGGCAAATCCAAGCACCACTTCACTGGGAATGGGGATATTGGCATTTTCCAGCAGCATGGCAATGAACATGGCACCGTAGCCATACGATTCCATCAATTGTAATAATGTATCCATAACGTAATTCCTGTCCCTTCGTAGTAAATAGACGTAACATCCCTATCATAGCATAAAAACGGGCTGCTGCGATAGGCTAATCATAAAAGATGTATATCATAGAGGAACTTTCTATATGATGCGTTTGAAGCATGAGAGATGGAGCAGGGCGTATTTGCAGAGCAAGCCGCCGTAAATACCTGTCAAAAGCAGTACGAGCAGTGCTTTGAGCCAAAAGGGAATGGTCAAAGGCTGCAGGAAATAAAAGGCATTGAGTATAATCGGTTCACTGATAAAGTAGAACGGGTAAGAAAAGCGCGATGCCGCATGGGCGGTGTCTGCCTTGATGCGGTTCCAGGTATGAAAGGCTGCTGTCAGTCCCAAAACAGCCGTCAAAGAAAGCAGTGTCTGCAGCAGCGGCAGCAGAAATGGCACGGCAGCTAATGGATGCAGCATCAAAAGAATATAGGCTGCGTTGGCGACGAGAAAGGCAATAAACCATCCAACAAGAGGTACATAGCCGTTAGCCGTGAACCAGCGATGGCGAAAGGCGTAAATGCCAAGGGCAAAGTACAATATGCCGAGGCATAGCCAATCAACACGAGGAGGCAGAATATGGACACTGGCCATATGCAGAGACGGCAGATATGCCGTTCCATAGAGCAGCAGTGTGGAAAGCACAATAAAAAGGAAGAAGAACACCGGACCGGGTTGTGACTGTACCCGATGCTGCAGCAGCTGGCGGTTTCCTTTTTTCAGTCCCATCAATACAATGCACAAAAGCAGAAGAAATCCCAAGAACCAATGCGTACTGACGGCATAGTGACTGCTGCCCCAGTTATGCAGATAAAACGCAGCAAAACCAGCTGTCCCGCCCTGCTGCAAATACGTTATAAAGGCTTCTTCCGGCGCGAACAAAACAGCTGCTGCCAGCCAGGGGATGCCGATGCGCAGCCATTTCGCATTAAAAAATGAGCGAAATGTGTGAATCCGCAGTACAGATGCGCTGAAATAGGCGCTGATAAACAAAAGAACTGGCAAAACAATGAAACTGCACCAGTCGTAAAACCCCGTCCATGAATGCAGTATGATTGCCAACGTACCCAGCAGTACGGCTGTAGAACGCAGCATATCTAAATACACAAGGCGATTATTCATATCAAACCCTTCTTTCTGAGAAACAATAGCCGGCAAATAAAAATATTTGCTATGTTTTCTCACCTCTATATATTATAATACAATTATAAAGATTTCTTAACGAAACGCAAAAAAATATCGAAAGAAGTGGTAGCAATGGTCATTACGACAGAAGACAGTATCCTTCGACTGTTTGTCGCCTTGATTTTGGGTGCGCTGATTGGATATGAACGGCAGGCGCAGAGCAAAGCGGCAGGCCTGCGGACACATACGCTGGTATGCGTAGGTGCCTGCCTGTGTATGATTATATCCATCCATATTGCGATGGATGCGTTTTTTATGTATGGCTATCGCAATTCCGATCCGGAACGCATTGCGGCGCAAGTCATTTCCGGCGTCGGTTTTTTGGGAGCCGGTACGATTATGGCAAACCAAAAAGCACACAATGTACAAGGGTTGACGACAGCTGCCGGCTTATGGGCCGTAGCGGCTCTGGGATTGGTTGTCGGGGCCGGGTATTTAGTAGAAGCGATTACAGGGACTATCATGATTCTTGTTGTACTTACTGTTTTCGTGCAGTTTGAAAAAATACTTAGTCGCCGTCACCGCAAAAAATATATCCTGCATATTTTTATGAAAAATACAGTAGGACAATCCCGACGGCTGTCGTCTTTTTTGCAGGAACAAAATCTGCGCGTGGAAAATTTTCATGTAGTATCGGAGGAAGAAGATTCTATTGTCGAACTGCATGTACTTATTTGGTCCAATCGGTGCATTGAACCCAGTGAAATCATTGGACAGCTGCTGGCTTTAAAAGGAATAACACGGGCTGGATGCGAAATATTTCATGAAGAAAACAATCAAACCAAAGATACCCATGCATCTCATACATGATGGGAGTATGACATGAAGTTTTTCGTCATCATGCCCGCCCCTCTTTTTCTTCAAAATTTTAAGGTTACTGTTTCGCATTTAAAGAAAAATTTTTTCGTTTTACAACATTAAATACTGTGCCGATACATAGGGATTGCTGCTTCGTGCTGCAGTCCCATTTTTTTACATAGTTTGACGGTTTGGCACAACGTATATTGTGCTGACAGCCCGTTGACAACCTGCTGCAGTTTTAGATATATTTTGTATACAGTATTTTTGTCTTGTATACAGTATTTTACAAGATAAAGTATATAAATCAGGAACAGAACATAGTATAATGTAAACCATTAACGAAACAATAAGATGTAAAGAATTATTGGAGGGATTCGTATTATGACAGTAATGGCAGCAGCAAGCAGAGAAGGGAAAAAAATTAATGACGTCGTTTCTTTTGCAGGAAGTGAGGCACGAAAAGCAATAGCGGCATATGGTGCCGATAAGGTCATCAATGCGACGATTGGCTGTTATGCGGGAGAAGACGAAGTATTGGGCTGCCTGCCTGTCGTTGAAAAACTGTACCGCAGTTTTCCCATTCGGGATTTTACGGCCTATGCGCCGCCTGTTGGCTTAGATGCGTATCGGCAGGCCGCTATTAGTGAAACCTTTGAAGATCAACGACCGGAAGGCTATATTGATGCCATTGCGACAGCCGGCGGTACAGGAGCTGTTCATATTGCGATTGCCAACTATTCTGAAATTGGGGACAGCATCTTGGTGGCGGATTGGCGTTGGAGTATTTACGAAGGCTTGAGCAATGAAGTAGGACGTTCCATGAAGACCTTTGCGCTGCTGGACAGCAATCAGGCGTTTAATATTGAATCATTTTCTTCAGCAGTTGCGGACTTATTAAGCAAACAAGATTCCCTACTTATCGTCTTAAATACGCCTGCCAATAATCCGACGGGCTTTTCTTTATCGGAACAGGATTGGACAGAAGTGCTGGATGTCTGTCGCTTTCATGAAAAACAAGGCAAACGCATTACAATTCTCGTAGATATTGCGTATATTGCCTATGCCGGTGAAAAAAATGAAGTACGAAAATTCATGAAGCAATTCAGCAATTTGCCTAAAAATATCTTTGTATTGGTTGCCTACAGCATGTCCAAAGGCTACACACTGTATGGACAGCGTGCTGGCGCCCTCGTAGGTGTATCTTCGAGTAAAGACGTCATTGATGAATTTGTAGAAGTGGCTAAATATTCCGCCCGTACTGCCTGGTCCAATGTCAATCGCGCGGCTATGACGCTGCTGATCAAGGTTCGCGGTGACAAGGCCCTGCAGGAAGAAATCGACAAAGAACGCCGTGCATTTTATGATGTGATTGAAGCACGGGCAACTATCTTTATGGAAGAAGCGAAGAAATGCGGTCTGCGCGTCGTTCCATTCCAATCGGGATTTTTTATTGCCATTCCCGTCAAAGATTCTGCGGCGGTTTGTCTAGAACTGCAGAAAGAGTTGATTTTCGGTGCGCCTGTCGATTTAGGCGTCCGCTTGGGCGTATGTTCTGTACCGAAAGCTAAAATGAAAGGATTGGCTGCGAAAATAAAAAAAGCAATGCAAGCAGCGGATCAACTGTAAAACTTGCATATAGAAAGAGCTGTTGTGCGGCACTATGTACTCTCGCCGTGGATGGGGTATGTCATTCCTGTCTTTGGCGAGTATCCTGCCTAGTCAACAGCTCTTTGTCGTTTTATGGTGAATCGCTTCTCTATGTGCAGCGGACAGGGCCGTTTTTTTGTTATTTGACATAAAGTCTTTAAGGATGACGGGCATTGATGGTATAATGTACTAATGGCTTGATAGCCTGATTAGGGAAGACGATTCCCGCTCAAGGAGGTATATATGTCAGAAATTCGTATTTCGTTTTTAGCACACAGTGGTTTTGCCGTAGAAACTGCGACAAAAGTATTAGTATTTGACTATTATAAAGATGACAAAAAAATTGTAGATGCCTATGCCAAAGGCAGTAAGCCCTTATGGTTTTTTATCAGCCATTGGCATGAAGACCATTTCAACCGGGATATTGCCAAATTTGAAGCCCATACTCGTCATTATATTTACAATAACGACGTGCGGTTTCACTGCCAGGATACAAAAAAAATGCAATCTATGCGTTTATATGATACAATACATATGGAAGATGCAATCATTACGCAATATGGTTCTACAGATGAAGGCGGCTCCTTTCTCGTACAGACGGACGGCTTGAAAATTTTTCATGCCGGCGACTTGAACTGGTGGCATTGGCTGGGAGACACGGATGCCAATAATGCCTTTGCCAAAGACAATTTCCAGCGGGAAATGGAAAAAATAGCAGGACAGCAGGTAGACGTTGCGTTTTTCCCTGTCGATGCGCGGTTGGAAGCGGCTCGTGAATGGGGCGTAAAAGGATTTTTGCAAGACGTGACTGTCACCAAATGTCTTATTCCTATGCACTATTTTGGCACGCCATGGACGCCATCTGCTGAATTTAAAGCGGCATACGGCAGCGTGCCTTTGTGGATTCCCATTCATGAAGGGGATGCCGTAGATATAAAATAAATACAAATAACCAAAGGAGGACTAGCATGACTGAATTACAGACGACGGCACAGCCAAGACGCAGTCAAATCGCTAATTATATATTGATTATGGCAGCTATTATTCTGTTGCTGGCGTATCCGTTTCAGGACTTTTTCTGGGGCGGCTTATTGATGCATTTGGCAAGTGCGGCGCTCATTGGGGGGCTGGCAGACTGGTATGCCGTGACGGCGCTGTTTCGCAAACCGCTGGGCATTTCTTTTAAAACGGCCTTGATTCCCAACAGCAAGGAACGAATTGCTGAAATGGCGCGCCATATGATAGAATGTGAAATCCTGACAGTTCCCAACATGTACAACGTTTTGAAACATCATCCCGTGTTGGGCGCGACGTTGGAATATTTGCATACCGAAAAGGGATTTCAATCGGCAGAACGCGTTTTTGGCCAAATCTTAAATACCTTTTTATATACGATTGATATGAAAACTGTTGTCAAAGCCTTTTCCGGCTTGGGCGGCGGCGCCATTGAAAAAATCGATTTGGCACCGATTATGAGCAAAGCCATAAAAATCGGCCTGCGCGGTGAATCAGGAAAAGATTTTCTGGACTTCATGATTTTGAATTTGGAAAATCTTGTCAAAAGCGACATCATGAAACAATACATCGGCGAAATTTATGAAGCATCGGTCATGCAGTATGCCAACCGGCACATGATGATTAAACTGCTTATCAAGCCGATTTTGAAAAGTGAAATGTTCCGTCCGGATGTAGTAGCTGAAAAACTGCAGGGAAAAGCGTTGGAACTGTTGGCAGAAGCAAAAAAAGAAGATTCCAAACAGCGGAAGCAGGCACTGCAGTATTTATGGAAACAGACTGAACAAATCAATTTCAACGAAGACTGGCGTAATCGGATTGACAGCTATAAAAACCGTATGTACCAAAGCTTAGTCACCCGGCCGGACACGCGGGAAGCATGGCAGCGGTACGTTCAAGATCCGGACCGCCAAAAACGAGTCTGCACGGCAGCTGCCAAATATGTGATTCGCAAACTGGAAACGTGGCGTGAAAGCCCGGACCAAATTGAACAGATGAATCGCACGGCGCTGGCTTTTGTAGCGCGTGAACTCAAACGACTGCAAGTTTGGTTTGGCAAAACGGCAGAGGCTGAAATTATGAAATATGACGGCCAGTATTTGGCACAGCAACTGGAAAACAGCGTTTGGTATGACCTGCAGATGATTCGTGTCAATGGCTCTCTCGTAGGGGCCGTGTTGGGCACTGCGATTTATCTTATCATGTATGCCGTCAAAGGAGGTGTGTAGCATGACCTATCGACAGCGGGCCAATGCCATTTTAGGCTTGTCCTTCTTCTGTTTTATCCTGATTTTTTGGTGGTGGTACACACATGATGTGAGTGTATGGGAAGAGCTCATTTTCTTCGTTATCCAATCGGCGCTGATTGGCAGTATTGCCGACTGGTTTGCCGTAACGGCATTATTTGACAAGCCTTTGGGATTTCCGTATCATACCGAATTGGTATACCGCAACCGCAATCAGATTATCGACAGCATGACGCGGATTATTTCAGAAAAATTACTGCAGCCGGATATGTGGCAGGAAAAACTCTATCAAATTTCCTTTATGGATAAACTGATAGGCTGGCTGCGCGGCCCTAGTGGCAGAGAAAAATTCCGGTCGCTTTTATATGAAGTTGCCCAGCGAGCGTATCGCTATGCCCAGCAGGGCGCGACGCAGGATTCTATTGCGTCTCATATCCGCAAATACCTGCGGCAGCAGCCGTTGGTCAGCTTTTTCCAGGACCGTTTGATTTCCCTGTTGGAAGACCCCAACAGTCACATGTTTAATGATGCCATTGGTCTGGGAAAAGAAATCGTACAGAGTGATGATTTTGATGAAGTACTGGATCGGCTGATTCAGCAATGGATTGAAGAATCCAAGCATTCTACCGTGTCTATCATTACGCTGCAAAAATTTGTCGGCATTGTCGATACCCGTAAAATTGCCAAAGACATCAAAATGGGCATTTTGAAATGGCTGGAACAATGGGAACATGCCGAAGGCGAGCAGCGGGAATGGCTGTGCCGCAAACTGGAACTGTTTTTGTATTCTATGAACGGGCAGCTGGCATACGGCGTGCAAAACTGGCAGGACCAATTTGTCGCATCCCTGCCGATAGAACAATGGCTGAGTGCCACTCAGCGTTCGGCTAAAGACTACTTTACCAAAGGGGACGCAGGCAAAGAAGAATTAAAAGACTTATTGGAAGAACAATTTCTCCATTATCTGAAATACTGCAGCAGCCATCCGGAAATCAAAGAATGGCTGGACGAACAAATCCGCCGGGCCTGCAACGTCATTTTGGAACATGAACATTCCCTGATTGCCGTAGCCGTTCGCGATGTATTGTCCGGATTTGACAAACAAAAATTCAATCATTTCTTGGAAAGCAAAGTAGGCGAAGACTTAGCATGGATTCGTATTAACGGCGCCATCGTCGGCGGCACGATAGGATTAGTTGTATTTGCTGTCTTGCGCTTCATCTATCAGCCTATATTCGTGCCTTGGATTCGGCATCTGTTTTTATAAATTCAGACTTCAAAGTAGGCTGACAGCTTTAAACTGACAACGTAACATCAAAAACAAAGGACTGCGCATCAAGTAAAACATACTTCATGCAGCAGTCTTTTTAGTATAGCTGAAAATATTTTGGTTGCTTATCCCAATTGGAAAAAGATATGTCGGTTGCCAATTCGTATCGTTTTTTCACCTTGAAAAGGGAAGAGAATTTCTTTCCAAGACCTGTATTTTTCTATATAATAGATATAGGCATAGTATGAATCACCTTTTGGCAGGAAGGGAATGATGATAGTATGCCTAATTTTTTTGAAAGAATACGGCCATAATGCTTGAAAAATTAATTATATTTCACGCTGTATCACTATTTTTTATTCATAGAAAGGAGATGATTTGCTCTAACTTCCCGCTTGTGTAAAAAAACGTACCACTTATGCACTTTTTTTCTATACCTTGTGAATATTCGATATAATACAAACAAGAAAACAAACGTCTTGCTATAAAAGACAGAAAGGAGGAATCGATCATGCTGCGGATTGCGATTTGTGATGACCAGATGCAACAGATTAGAGAAATACGAACCTTAGCAGAAAATTATATCCAACGGCATCAGGAAACAGCGGTCTATACGGAATATGTCAATGCCTTTACCTTTTTGGAAGATTTGGACAAACAAACATACGACCTCGTACTGTTGGATGTCTGCATGCCCGGGATTTTGGGAACAGAAGTTGCCAATGAAATGAGGGAAAGAAAATATCATGCCGAAATCATCTTTTTGACGACGAGCGATGAATTTGCTGTCGAAGCCTTTGCCCTCAAAGCCGTTCATTATTTGGTTAAACCCGTGCAGCAGGAACTGTTTGATGTGGCGATGGACAGAGCGCTCGAAAAAATCAAGCAATGCCACAGCGGCAAAATCATTTTCCGTCTTGTCGGCTGCGGCATTCAGATTGAAGAAGTAGACCATATTGCCTACGTCGAAAGCGACGGCCATGTCCAACGAGTATTTTTGACAGACGGCACGTCCCTGGATTCCAGACAATCGCTGACATCGCTGCTCAACACGCTGGAATGCATCGTTCCGGGGCAGTTTGTATCGCCGGGCAAAGGGTTCATCGTCAACCAAAAAGCAATTCACGTCATCAAAAGCAATTATATCGAAATACAAGGAAAAGAAATTCCGATTGCCAAGCGAAAATACCGTCAATTTCAAGAAGACTATTTCCGCTACATCTTTTCTAAATAGGAACAAAAGGTACCTCTAGCATATCTATATGACCACCCAGGTGGCCTATCATCCAATATAATACAAAATGTTTTATATACACAAGCGAAGGGAAGTGTCTGTATGAATAAAATATTTAAAGTCATCTATAGTAAAGTACGGAACTGTTATGTTGTTACCTCAGAATTTGCCAAAGCCAATACCAAATCGTCGACGGGCTCAGCAAAACAAACCGCAAAAAAATCGTTGCTCTCCTTGGCGATTGCCACAGGTATTGCTTGTGGTGGCTTTGTGAATGTCGGGGCAGCAGATACAGTACACGTAGATGAAAGTGCGACGCTGGGTACCGCACAGGAAGTATATACGAAAGATGGTGCTGATAAGACTTTTGCAAAAAAAGGTGATGTAGATAATAATAAAGTCAATATTGGTACATTGCAGACTAGCGTAGAAACTAATACTACAGATATTGGCAAACTAAAGACTGACGTAGCGAGCAATACAACAGAAATCGGCAATTTGAAAACTAGTGTAGGAACTAATACTACAGATATTGGCAAACTAAAGACTGACGTAGCAAGCAATACAACGAAAATTGGTGATTTGGAAACCAGTGTAGGAACTAATACTACCGATATTGGCAAATTAAAGACTGACGTAGCGAGCAATACAACCGAAATTGGTAATTTGAAAACCAGTGTAGGAACCAATACCGCTGATATTGGAACATTAAAGACGGATGTTGCAAAGAAAGCGGATCAAACAACAGTGGATGCATTACGGACCGCAGTTGGAAATACATACACTAAAACTGATGCAGATGATAAATTTGCGACAAAAGACAGTTTGAATACTACAAAGACTGAGTTAGAAGGTAAAATTACTTCTGCAAAGACAGAACTAGAAGGAAAGATTGCGGATAATACTACTAAAATTACAGCGTTAGAAACCAAGACAAATGCAACAGATACTAAGTTGAATGATGTTTCTGCTAGACTGACTACTGCAGAATCGGACATTGACAAGCTGCAGGCAAGTATGACCACTGCAGAATCGGATATTGACAATTTGCAGGCTGATATGGCAACTGCTAAATCTGATATTACAAAACTAGGCGATAAAGATACCGACTTGCAAAATCAAATCACCAACAATAATACCAATTTGCAAAATCAAATTACAAAGAATAAGGAAGATATTAAGAAAAATGTGGATGATATTACTACTATCAATGGTAAGTTAACAAACGATGAAGC
>CAVKOP010000039.1:0-14492 GCA_963657835.1 Lachnospiraceae bacterium
ATCGGATTGCCGCCAAACGTAGAGCCATGCGTATGGTCTGTCAGTGCATGCTGGCAGGAATCAGCAAACATCGTTGCTGCAAGCGGCAAGCCGCCGCCGATAGCTTTAGCCGTCGTGACAATATCCGGATGGATGCCGTAGTTCATGTACGCATACAAGGCACCGGTACGGCCGTTGCCGGCTTGTACTTCGTCTACAATTACCAAAATATCATGGGCATGCGCGTATTCCGTTACTTGCTGTACAAATTCTTTATCGAGAGGATGTACGCCGCCTTCGCCCTGAATCATTTCCATCATGACAGCGCAGACATTGTTCTTTTCAGCTAATTCTTTGACAGATGCAAAGTTATCCGGTTCCGCATAGACAAAGCCTTCCAGGAACGGGCCAAAATCCTGATGCAGTTCGTCTTGGCCGCAGGCAGTAAGCGTTGCCATCGTCCGGCCGTGGAAGCTGTTTTTCAGGGTAATAATCGTATAGCGGTTGTCGCCGTATTTATCATGCGAATATTTGCGGGCTGCTTTAATAGCGCATTCGTTGGATTCAGCGCCGGAGTTGGAGAAAAACACCTTTTTCATACCTGTTCTTTCACAGAGTTTTTTAGCCAGCAGTACCTGTGGTTCTGTATAGAATACATTGGACATGTGACTCAATGTATTAATCTGATTGATAACGGCTTCTTTCCAAACGTCATCGCATACACCAAAAATATTAACGGCAATGCCGGCACTCAAATCAATATATTCTTTGCCGTTTACATCGTATATCACAGAGCCTTTGCCGTGATCCAATACGGCATTGAGGCGGTTATATACGTTAACAATATATTCTTTATCCATTGTTTTAAAATCTTCTGCCATGTAAAATCCCCCTTATACTGCAAAATCATTTGCTTTGCATACATAAACTGTATTGCTATCGTTCCACATCAGAATGGCTGCCGACAAACATGGTGCCCAGCCCTTCTTCTGTCAACAACTCAATTAAAATTGCATGCGGCACCGTGCCGTTGATAATAAAGACACGTTTGACGCCGCCTTTAATCGCATCAGTACAGCACTGCACCTTCGGAATCATGCCGCCGGCAATAATACCTTCTTTTTCCAAATTTTCAGCCTGTTCGACAGTAATGTCCGTAATCAGCGACGTCGGGTCATCCTTATCTTTGAGTACGCCGTCTATGTTGGTCATGGACAGCATGCATTCGGCGTTCAAAGCACCGGCAATTTCCGCAGCTGCTGTATCGGCGTTAATATTATAGGCCTGCCCTTTCGTATCGGTCCCGATGGTAGAAATAACGGGAATATAGCCTTTGTCCAAATTGTCTTTGATGATTTCTACATCGACGGACGTAATCTTGCCGACAAATCCCAATTCTTCGCTTTGTTTGGTAACTTTAATCATCTGGTCATCCAAGCCGCACAAGCCAATGGCATTGCCGCCCATGGAGCCAATGAGATTGACCAGGTCTTTGTTGACCTGCCCGGCTAATACCATCTGTACGATTTTCATTGTTTCCGCATCCGTGACCCGCAGCCCGTTGAGGAATTTGGATTCCAAGCCTACGCGGTTCAAAATATCTTTGATATGCGGGCCGCCGCCATGAACGAGTACGACCTTGACGCCAATGAGATTCAACAGCACGATATCTCCCATGACGGTGCGCCTCAGTTCTTCATTGACCATGGCATTGCCGCCGTATTTGACGACGACAATTTTGCCGTTGTATCGTTTGATGTACGGCAGAGCATTCATCAAAATCTGGGCTTTCTGCGCATTGGTAACTGATTGAATATCATGCGCGATTAACTCTTTTCTTTCAAACATTACGTTGTTCCTCCATTGTCGATAAAATGTAAAATGGTACAAGAAACAAGTAGTTGACTGTTCCATTGTACCACATTGCTGTATAGTTTTCTATTCGCAGTCTTATGAGCATGCCTGCAGGGATGCCTGAAATCCCAGCTGTTTGCAAAGACACTGCACGGCTTCAGCCAGCTGCTCAGCCGGAATGTATTCCTGCGATGCGCCGTTGGCCATACAAATAATGGTAAACTCTTCCGTATCGATGACCTGGCGGCATTGTTCTACGGCATCTTGAAGCTGTGCTGCCGTAACCTTGGCATCGGTCAGCATAACGCATACGCCGTCTGTTTCTGCTGTACCGTCGGCAGCCATGCCGTACAGCAGGCTCTTCGTTCCTGCCGACATAGCACAGCATGTCAAATCGCCGTTATTGTCAAGCACAGCACCTACTTGACTGCCGTGGTCAGGTGCCAAAGAAGCTGCCAACGTTTCCAAACTATCGGCCAGCCGTGACGGACGAAATTGCCCGGCCATGCCCTGAGCTGCAAACACAATATCCTCTGCAGGAAGATGCATATGAGCAGCTATATCCTGACAAACTTCCTTCTGTATTTCCTGTCCCCGCGCATTCGCCGGCAGGGCGGTGCCGTTGTGAAAGAAAAAGGCTTTGCCCGTATGCTTCCGGCAGCCTGTTTTGTCAGAAATAACGATGGAGCAGTCTGTTCGGCTGACAAGGGCTGCCAAATCCAATTTGACCCGCTTGTCGCAAAGGCCGCTGTAGGTGCCGGCTGCCAAAAAGCCTTGGGGAACACATGCCGTATCATGTACCTGTTTCATACTAACTCCACCTTTCTTGGTATACTGCTATGATTTAGACGTTATTTCAACAGATTCAGTCCTGTTTTAGGGTCTACACCCATCATAATATTCATGTTCTGGATAGCGGCACCGGATGCGCCTTTGCCCAGATTGTCAAACAACGAAGTCAAGACAATGCGTTCGTCATTGCCGGAAACGATGATTTCCATGTCATCATAACCGCTGAGGTTGTTGGCTGCGATAAAACCGCCTTTATCTTCGCCAAGGGGCAGTACATGGACAAAGGGACAGTTTTCATAATGCGCAGTCAGTGCCTGCCATACATCCTGCATAGTCGGCGTTCCGTTGAGCAGGGCCGTAAACAAAGGTACCATGACTTCCATACCGCTGTAATAATCATCGACAATAGGCGAAAAAATCGGTTCGTGTTCCAGTCCGCAGACAGCCACGATTTCTTTCAAATGTTTATGCTTCTGTACCAGTCCGTACTGCCGCGGAGCCAGCAGTTCATCGCTTTTATCGTCACTTTCATACTGACCAATCATTTTTTTGCCGCCGCCGCTGTAGCCGGTCAGCGAAACAGCAGATACCGGATAGGCCGCCGGCATGATGCCTGCCTGTACGAGAGGCTGCACCAATGAAATGACACCGCTGGCATGGCATCCCGGATTGCCGACTCTGTCACTAGCAGCAATTTTTTCTGTCTGCTGCGGGGATAATTCAGGAAAACCGTATGTCCATCCAGGAGCCGTTCGATGGGCTGTAGACGTATCAATGATACGGACGCGGCAGTCTGCTGCCAGTTCGACTGCTTCTTTAGCGGCTGCATCGGGCAGGCAAAGAAATGCAATGTCAGCCTGCTTCATACATGCTTTGATAGCTGCCGGATCTTTGCGCAGCTCTTCAGCAATGGGAATCAGTTCAATATCATCCCGATGCTGCAGCCGTTCGTGAATTCTAAGTCCTGTCGTACCTTCATGTCCATCAATAAATACTTTTGTCATGCCAACCTATCTCCATTCTCCTATACATCGATGTAACTTCATGCTACATCTTGTTATTGATTGAATTTTTATTCATTATATATGCATTTTCATATTATGTCAAGATAAATATTGTATTATTTACATAAAAACAACATCTTCTCCGTTTTTTTACTTTTAAATATACTTATTATACAAAAAAAATGAAGCCCTTCTCATGCGGAAGAGCTTCATCCAGGCAGTCTTTCTATCTAGACTGCGTATTATTTATCCATATCATAGTCCTGCAATGCTGCTACATGATGATAGCCGTCATTTTTGCCTTTATTGGCAAATACGCGGAGTACTTCACGAGCTGTATCCAGAGATGTAAGGCAGGGAACTGCCAGTTCTACAGCCATACGGCGAAGGTTGAAGCCATCGCGTTCCGGATGTTTGCCATATGTAAGCGTGTTGAGAACCAAGTCTATCTTGCCGCCGCGAATGAGGGTAGCAATGTTTTCGCCGCTTTCGTGAATCTTGCGGACAACATCGACCGGCATACCGTTTTCATTGAAGTATTTGCCCGTGCCTTCTGTCGCAATGATGTGATAGCCCAAGTCTTTGAAGCCGTGTGCCAGCTGCAGTGCTTCTGCTTTATCGCGGTCTGCGACGGTGACCAAAATCGTGCCGCCTGCCGGAATCCGCATCTTAGCCCCATTGACGGCTTTGTACAATGCTTCCGAATAGGATTTGCCAATGCCCATAACTTCGCCTGTAGATTTCATTTCCGGCCCAAGAGCGATTTCAGCCAAGCCAATCTTACTGAAGGAGAATACCGGTGCTTTCGCAGCTACATGGGATTTAGCCGGCATCAAACCGCTGCCGTAGCCCATGTCTTTCAATGTTTCGCCCAACGCAATCCGCGTAGCGATTTCGACAATCGGGAAATGCGTTACTTTGCTCAGGAACGGTACAGTACGGCTGGAACGCGGGTTGACTTCGATAATATACAATTTGCCTTTGGATACGACAAACTGGATATTGACAGAGCCTTTAACCTGCAGTTCCAAAGAAATACGCGTCGTATAATCAACGATTTGGTCAATCATATCCTGATCCAGATGCTGCGGCGGATATACAGCAATGGAGTCGCCGGAGTGAACGCCGGCACGTTCGACCTGTTCCATAATGCCCGGAATATATACATCCGTGCCGTCGGCAACCGCATCGACTTCTACTTCACGGCCTACCATATATTCATCAATGAGGATAGGATGGTCCGGAGAAGCAATAACGGCTTCGCGGAGATACCGTTCCAATTCTTTTTCGTTGTAAACGATTTCCATAGCACGGCCGCCGAGGACATAAGACGGACGAACGATAAGCGGGAATTCCAATTCCTGTGAAACTTTCATGGCTTCTTTATCACTTGTCGCAATCCGGCCGTCCGGGCGAGGAATATTCAGTTTAGATAAGACTTCATCAAAGCGTTCGCGATCTTCTGCACGGTCCATGCCTTCTACAGAGGTCCCTAAGACTTTAACGCCTCGTTTAGCCAACGGAGCTGCCAAGTTAATCGCTGTTTGGCCGCCAAACTGGCAGATGACGCCGACTGGTTTTTCTTTATCGACAACAGCCATAACATCTTCTACTGTAAGCGGTTCAAAATACAGGCTGTCTGATGTATCAAAGTCCGTACTTACTGTTTCCGGGTTGTTATTGACAATGATGCTGTTCATGCCGGCTTTGCGCAGTGCCCAGGCAGAATGAACGGAGCAGTAGTCAAATTCAATGCCCTGGCCGATACGAATCGGGCCGGAACCAAGGACGATAACGCTCTTATCGCCCAGCGGTTTGACTTCATCTTCAGCGGCATAGCAGGAATAGTAATACGGTGTGGCTGCTTCAAATTCAGCAGCGCAGGTATCAACCATCTTGAATGTCGGTGTAATGTCCTTGCTGACGCGGAAATTGCGGACTTCTTCTTCAGTCTTGCCAACAAAACCGGCAATAATTACATCGGGCATGCTGTAGCGTTTTGCCAGACGCATGTTGTCTTCGTTCATGCCGTTTTCTTTGAGGTCTTCTTCCAAATCAACGATGTTTTTGATTTTATTGATAAACCACATATCATAGCCTGTGATATTGTGGATTTTTTCTTCGCTAATACCTACGCGCAGCGCCTGCGTTACGACAAAGAGGCGTTCGTCGTCCTGCTTGGACAAGAGTTCGGCAATTTCAATGATGTTTTTGCTTTCCAGTTTCTTCATGCTCAAGTAGTTGACGCCGATTTCCAAGGAACGTACGGCTTTGAGCAGAGCCCCTTCAAAGCAGCGGTCCAAGGACATGACTTCGCCTGTTGCTTTCATCTGCGTGCCCAATGTCTTATCTGCCAAGGCAAATTTTTCAAAAGGCCAGCGCGGGAATTTGACAACGCAGTAGTCCAATGTCGGTTCAAAGCAAGCCGTTGTTTTGCCGGTTACAGCGTTGGTAATCTGGTCCAGCGTCAAGCCTGTAGCTACTTTTGCTGCTACTTTAGCAATCGGATAGCCTGTTGCTTTAGATGCGAGCGCAGAAGAACGGCTGACACGCGGGTTTACTTCGATAACATAGTACTGGTTGCTGTTCGGGTCGAGAGCGTACTGTACGTTGCAGCCCCCTTCAATCTTTAAGCGGCGGATAATAGCCAACGATGCCGTACGCAACATCTGGTACTGCAAATCATTCAGCGTCTGGCTGGGCGCTACGACGATGGAGTCGCCTGTATGAATGCCGACAGGATCGATGTTTTCCATGTTGCAGACGATAATGCAGTTGTCGGCTTTATCACGCATGACTTCGTATTCGATTTCTTTCCAGCCGGCTACGGAGCGTTCTACCAAAATCTGATGAATCGGGCTGAGTTTGATGCCGCGGGTAGCAATCATAAAGAGTTCTTCTTCATCTTTGGCAATGCCGCCGCCTGTACCGCCAAGGGTAAAAGCCGGACGAACGATAATCGGATAGCCAATTTTATCGGCAAAATCAACGGCAGACTGTACATCTTCAAAAATATCACTTTCCGGTACAGGCTGGTTGATGTCTTTCATGGCTTTTTTGAAAAGTTCGCGGTCTTCGGCTTCTTCAATAGCCGAAAGATGCGTGCCCAACAGTTTGACATTATATTTTTCCAAAACGCCTGCGTTGGCAAGTTCTACTGCCATGTTGAGGCCTACCTGGCCGCCCAACGTTGCCAGCAAGCCGTCCGGGCGTTCTTTTTCAATAACTTCTGTTACATAATCCAAAGAAATCGGTTCTACATATACGCGGTCGGCAATATCTTCATCCGTCATAATCGTAGCCGGGTTGCTGTTGATGAGGACAACTTCCAGTCCTTCTTCTTTCAAAGCCCGGCAAGCCTGTGTGCCTGCATAGTCAAATTCTGCTGCCTGGCCGATAATGATAGGGCCGGATCCAATAACGAGTACTTTCTTCAATCCTTCTACCATGTTAGTTTTCCTCCATCATTTTGATAAACTGTTCAAATAAATACAAGTTATCAGTCGGTCCCGGTGAAGCTTCCGGATGATACTGAACGCACATGATTTTCTTTGACGGGCATTCAAAACCTTCCAACGTGTTATCATGCAGATTGCGGTGCGTGATGATGACATCAGACGGCAGTGTTTTTTCATCGACAACATAGCCATGGTTTTGGGATGTTATATACACACGGCCTGTGCGGATATCTTTAACAGGATGGTTGGCACCGCGGTGGCCGAATTTCAATTTCATCGTCTTGCCGCCCAATGCCTGTCCCAGCATCTGCAGTCCCAGGCAAATGCCAAAAATCGGCTTTTTGCCAATCATCTTTTTGACTTCTTCTACAATATACGGTACGTCTTTCGGGTCGCCAGGGCCATTGCTCAGGAAAATGCCATCCGGGTTGACAGCCAGCACATCTTCTGCTTTCGTTTCAGCCGGGAAAATGGTCAAACGGCAGTTGTTGCGCACTAATTCACGAAGAATGTTGCGTTTTGCGCCATAATCCATGACAGCAACATGATATTTACCGTCGCCCATGTGCCCAATTTCTTTAGTCGTAACCCGGCGTACTACCTGAGTTTCCAACGGCGTATCAAGCAATTCCTTCACGGCATTTTCAGCCATGTCAGCCGGTACGATGACGCCCTTCATAACGCCTTGGCTGCGGATAGCGCGCGTAACGGCACGGGTATCTACGCCGTATAAGCAGGGGATATGGTGCGTGCGGATAAAGGTAGACAATTCGCCTTCATTCTGCCAGTTGCTCGGCTGATCACATAATTCACTGACAACAAAGCCGGCTGCATACGGACGGTCTGCTTGTTCAATTTCATGGAACAGGCCGTAGTTGCCAATCAACGGATAGGTCATGGTAATAATCTGTCCGGCATACGACGGGTCTGTAAATGTTTCTTGGTAGCCAGTCATGCCTGTATTAAATACGACTTCGCCAACAGCCGGTTCTTCCATAAGCAGCTGACCATAAAATTTTTGTCCATTCTCTAAAATGAGAACACCCTTCATCGTAAAACCTCCCCATCTTTCATGACAAATTCGCCATTTACAATTGTAGCGGCGGCTTTGCCTTTGAATATCATTTCATCAAACGGCGATGCCTTGCCCTTGGAATAGAACTTGTCAGCATCTACCGTCCATTCTTTATCTAAATCAAGAATTGTCAAATCTGCATCTTTGCCTGCGGCAATGACGCCGGCATCCAGGCCCAAAATCTTAGCCTGTGCCGTAGACATGGCATTGACAATCGTCATCAAGTCCACCGTACCTGTATGGTATAAATACGTCAGTACAGCGCCAACGCTTGTTTCCAAACCGACAAAACCACTGGGTGCCAAATTGAATTCCTGGTCTTTTTCTTCCCATTCATGCGGTGCGTGGTCTGTAACAATCGCATCAATCGTGCCGTCTTTCAAGCCTTCTACGACAGCCTGGCGATGGTCTTCCGAGCGCAGCGGCGGATTGACTTTAAACCGCGGGTCATACGTACGCAGTGCTTCATCTGTCAAAATCAGATGCTGCGGCGTTGCTTCCGCTGTAACCTGTACCCCCCGTTTTTTGGCCTGACGAACCAATTCTACGGCATTCTTCGTGCTGATATGGGCAATATGCACAGGCGTGCGCGTAGCTTCTGCCAAGAAAATATCACGAGCTACTGCAATATCTTCTGCTACTGCCGGACGGCCTTTTAATCCCAGCTGGTTGGATACGACACCTTCATGCATCTGGCCGCCTTCTACCAAGCTTGTTTCTTCGCAGTGGTCAATAATGACTTTATGGAACATGCTGGCATATTCCATGGCCTTGCGCATGAAGTCAGAGTTTTCTACATAGCGGCCGTCATCGGAAAACGCTGCGACACCGGCTTTTGCCATGCCGCCCATGCCGGACAGTTCTTCACCGGCCAAGTTCTTGGAAATGGCGCCGATAATTTCGACTTTTACGCACGCTTCTTTCTCAATTTTGTATTTCATGCCGTCAACGATAATAGCTTTATCGATAACCGGGTTGGTATTCGGCATAGTTGCTACGCGCGTAATGCCGCCGGCAGCCGCTGCCTGCGTTCCCGTTTTTATCGTTTCCTTACCGGATTGGCCGGGCTGACGAAGATGGACATGCATGTCAATAAATCCCGGTGCTACAACCAGGCCGGATGCATCGTATACTTCCGCACCTTCTGCCTGAAGATTTTTTCCAATGGCTTTGATTTTGCCGTTTTCAATCAAAATATCGCAGATTTCATCTTGCTGTACAGCCGGGTTGATTACCCTGCCTCCCTTAACGAGTAGTGTCAACGTCATCGCCTCCCATAATTGTCAAATACAATACTGCCATACGAACAGAAACGCCGTTTTTGACTTGTTCCTGAATAGCCGAATGGTCGCTGTAGCAAGTATCAGGTTCGATTTCAATACCTCTGTTCATTGGGCCCGGATGAAGGACGAGAACGTCTTTCTTTGCCAGTGCCAGCCGTTCTTTATTAATGCCGAACAAATCATTGTATTCACCGGAGCTTGGGAAGAAGCCAATGCCCTGCCGTTCTTTTTGAATACGCAGTACATTGATGACATCGGCATCCTTAATCGCTTCTTCTAAGTTATAATGAACGGTTACACCCATGGATTCCAATTCCGGCTGCAGCAGTGTCCGCGGACCTACCAAATGGACATCAGCCCCCATCGTCTTTAAGCCGTAAATATCGGAACGGGCTACACGGCCGTGGTCGATATCGCCGACGATGACCACTTTCAAGCCGTCTATATGGCCTTTGCGTTCCGTAATCGTAAACAAATCGAGCAGGCCCTGTGTCGGATGCGCATGCGCGCCGTCACCGGCATTGATGATAATCGGTGAAACGCATGTATCAGCAAACCATGGCGAGCCTTCTTGTTTTTGACGCATGACAATCGCATCAACACCCATGGCCGTAACGGTCAGGAGAGTATCCCGAAAGCTTTCCCCTTTTTGAATAGAGCTGCCGCGCGGGGTAAAGTTGATAACATCTGCCCCTAAATACTTTGCTGCCATTTCAAAAGAGCCGCGTGTACGTGTACTGGGTTCCCAGAACATATTGCAGACTGATTTTCCTTTGAGAAGTGACAATTTCTTGTTGCCGCTGTTGACGACAGCTTTCATTTTTTTTGCCACTCGCAGTATCATTTCAATATCTTCTTTTGGTACTCCTTGCAGCCCTAACAGGCTTTTGCCCTGAATACTAGCCATTGGAATCCTCCTTATATAAAAAAAGACCTCTGCCGAAAGGCAAGGTCATATCATAAGCATGGCAAAATATGTCCCTTTTTAGCCTCTCTGGACTATATTAAAGGTACAATCACTACATTGTGAATAGCGAGGCCTCACGGGACCTCCGTCATATTCTTATATTATTTTATATATATGCCGTCATAAAGTCAAGAATTTTTTGCTGTATCTCATAAAGTTATATAAGAAAAAAACTGGAACCGCTGATGCAGTTCCAGTTGAGTGGCGTAACCGTTTTTAAAAGTTAAAAAATTGAAAATGCGGCTGTTCATCCGACATGGGAAGTCCAGGAAAACCTACGGGCTGCGGCTGAATAATCATGAAGACCAGTGCAGCCAGTACGGCAATGCCCAGTGTCAAATAGGAGAACTTGCCTTTAGTGCTGTGCGTTTCCACGCCAAAGAAGCGGACGCCTACGGCGGCGCCAATCGTGGAAAACAGCGCGCCCAATGAAAAATATCTGAAAATCAGATAGGCAGCAATCAAGCCGACAACCATAGCTGAATTGATGACAATCGGATAGCAGCGGGACAACACGGATTGTTCATTGCGCCGCATAGCCGTAAGCCAGTCCGTTGCGTCAATACCCGTAAGGCCTGCCAGAAAAGTCGTACCGTACAAAATAGTATCCCATGAGCGGTTCCATTTTTTACGGTCGCCGGCAAACCACATCAGCGCAGCAAAGGCAAGAATAACAATGCCCGCTAAAATATAATAGTACACTGCCGGAATAAATTCTACAATGACCGCGCCGATAACGACGAGTACACTGGCAATAACACACATCTGCACGAGCTGTCCTTTAGTCGGCCGAACTTTTTGGGGAATCCCCTGATATATCTTGGCGAAAATTTCCAGCAAAAAGACGATGACAAAAAAGACAATACCGAAAAATGGGCTAACAGCTGCTAAAATAACCGTAATAAACACAGGCAGGAGAAATTTGACACCTGGGAAGATGACAAAGGTCTTCATGTTCATGCGATGTTCCTGTGAATATACCGTAAAGTACGTAAAGACGTTAAACAACAGCATAGCGACGATGAGTTCGCCCGGTTTTGCACCCATGTAGAGAAAAATCATAAGCAGGCACATGCTCATATTCATGCCTGTAAAACGGGAAAATACAGCACCGAGAAGACCTGCACCAAAAAACGGCAGAATAGCTGATAATAGTTCCATATTCTGTTTTCAGCCCTTTCTTATTTCAAATGATGGCTGCCGCGTTCTGTCATGGGTATGCCTTCTTTGCAAAGCGGGCAGTTATCCGGCTGATATGTCGGAACCGTCAAATGAAGCAAGGCCTGGACATTTTCTTTCGGAACACCAAATTCTGCCTTGCCGCCGCTGCGGTCTACCAAAAGGCCTACGCCGACAATAACGCCGCCGGCTTTCTTGACAACATTGACAACTTCCTGTACAGAGCCGCCGGTCGTAACGATATCTTCTACGATGAGCACGCGTTCACCCGGTTCAATATGAAAACCGCGGCGCAGCGTCATGACGCCTTTTTCACGTTCTGTAAAAATAGCACGGGTTCCCAATGCTTTGCCGACTTCATGAGCCAGCAGGATGCCGCCGGTCATGGGGCCCATAACGGTCTGTACGTTTTGGTCTTTAAAGCGTTCAGCCAATTCTTTGCAAAGCTTTTCCGTATATTCCGGATGCTGAAGAACGTTGAATTTTTCAACATAAAGCGGGCTGTGCAGGCCGGACGTAAGAAGGAAATGGCCTTCCAATACGGCTTTGGTGTCAACTAATAATTGTTTTACTTCTGCTTCTGTCATCATAACTTACTATACCCCCTGAATTTCTGCTAAAATTTTGCGTACTGCTTCTTTCGGATCGTCCGCTTTGGTAATCGGGCGGCCGATAACCAGGTGTGACGCACCGTCCTGCAGTGCCTGTGACGGCGTCGTAAAGCGTTTCTGGTCGTTGGCAACGGCAAAGGTCGGACGAATCCCCGGTGTAACAATCAGAAAATCCGGACCATTCATTTCACGAATGGCCTTGGCTTCATACGGTGAAGAAACTGTACCGTCCACACCGGCTTCTTTGGCAAGTTTGGCCAGCCGCTGTACTGTTTCGGCAATGCTGTATTTACCGCCGATTTCCTGCCAGCCTTCTTCATCGATGCTGGTCAGTACGGTAACAGCCAGCAGTTTCGGCCGTTCGATGCCCAGTTTGGCAGCTTCATCCTGGACCGCTTCAGCTGCCGCTGCCATCATCGCTTTGCCGCCTGTGCCGTGAAGCGTCATCAAATCGGCACCCAAACGCGTCAGCGCGCGAATACTCTGTCCGACTGTATTGGGAATATCATGTACTTTCAAATCCAAAAATACGTGCTTTCCCTGTTCTTTCAAATACCGTACCGCATCAGGGCCGGCACTGTAAAACAATTCCATGCCGACTTTATAAAAAGAAACACTGTCTCCCAGCAATTCTACGAGCTTTTTCATGTCCTCCAAGGAATGGACATCCAAAGCAGTGATAATGCGATTATCTGCCATCTGTAAACCTCCTTATGGATATATAGGCATATCTAATTTATTATGTCATTTTTTATATATGCTGTCAACGACTCAACGGACATACCAAACGCCGCCATTCACTTTTTCAAGCAAAACGGCGGCGTTTTCTACGCAGTATATCCAGCATCCCATGCAGCTTAGTTATATATCCAGCTTCATATAAATGGATGTATCCATCGGGCTGTCATTGTATTTTTCTATTTCTTGAAACCCATATGTTTTGTACAGGCGTATGGCGTTTTGTAAAAAGGGAAGCGTATCCAGCAATACGCACACGTATCCGATTTCTTTGGCATCTGCTATAACTTTTTCAAGCAGTGCCGTACCTATCTTTTTTCTTCTGCAGGCAGGCACAACGTAAAACCGTTTAATTTCACCATGGGTATCATCGATTTTTCGCAGGCCGATGCAGCCCGCCGGCACATCATCGTCATAGGCAATATATAAACGGCCGTACGGTCTGCCGTATTTGCGTTCCAAATGCTGTATTTCATCATCATAATGCTGCATATGGAGGTAATTTTGCACAGTACTGTCCTCGGCAGTCAGCATGGCTGTATATGCTGAAAACAGCTGCCTGATTTCGTCCGGATGTTCATACGCTAATTGTATAGATATACTCATGTTGCCTTCACTTCCCTGCAAGTATTGACGTGTTTTTTGCTGCTTGTCCCGATGCACCGAATCTGGTTACATGTCTTCTTCTGCAATTTCGCAGAGAATATGCCCCATCATGATATGCATTTCCTGGGCTCTCGCCGTGGTTTTGGCAGGAACGGCCAGGCAGAGGTCACATTGGTCTTTCATCTTGCCGCCGCCAATGGCTGTCATGCCGATAACCGTCATGTTTTTGGCATGCGCTTCAGCAATAGCCTGCAGTACGTTGGCGCTGTTGCCGGATGTAGAAATGCCGACGAGAACGTCGCCATCTTCTCCCAGGGCCTGTACTTGCCGGCTGAAAACGGTATCATAGCCATAGTCATTGGCCACAGCTGTCAAAATCGATGTGTCTACCGTCAGGGCTATGGCCGGGAAGGCGCGCCGTTCTTTTTGAAAGCGGCCGACGATTTCCGCTGCCAAATGCTGCGCATCAGCTGCACTGCCGCCGTTGCCGCAAAAAAGAATTTTATGGCCTGTCATCAAGGCTTTCTTGACTATCATCCCTGCTTTTTCGATATCCGGCAGCAAGGCTTTCGTCGCTGCCAGGACGGCTTCATGTTCTTGTATCCGTTGTTCTGCAATCGTCATGATATGCTTCCTTTCTTTTCCCACCCAGTAAGTCTGCTTGCCGATTTCAAGCTTCGTTGTCATCTACAACCCGGATTTCGCCGGTATGCGGATGAATCACCATGCCATAAATAGAAAGCGTTTTGGGTAAATAGGGATTTTTCCGCAGGCACTGCACCGTATGGCGCACTGATTCATCGACGTCGCCAATAGGATCCGCCCAGGCCTGCAGCTGCGGACGGACTGCTTCTATAGCCGCCGCCTCAATGCCTTCGTCAGCCATCTTTTGACACAAGCTGTCCGACGTCGTCTTGAGCATGCCGCAGTCGTCATGGCCCATGAC
>CAVKOP010000040.1:0-14474 GCA_963657835.1 Lachnospiraceae bacterium
ACAAACTACAAACTACAAACTACAAACTACAAACTACAAACTACAAACTACAAACTACAAACTACAAACTACAAACTACAAACTACAAACTACAAACTACAAACCAATATGATAAAACAAGTGGTGCATCAAAACAACAGCGATACCTGCACCACGCGCATCTTAGCCATTTTCCTGGTTTTTATGAAGCATAATTTGAAGCACTTCATCATCTGTCTGCTGCATGCCCTGGCAGGCCAGGCAGCCTACATTGCGAATGCATTCATTAACATCAAACGATACCAGCCCATCATTGCCGCCTACGCGTGTTCCTTCGAGAGCCAGCAAAACAGCCCGAAAGGCAGAGGTGCAGGCCGTTGCGACTTTCATGGCACAACTGTTGGCCGCGCCATCGCATACCATGCCTACGGCTTCGCCTGTCATGCTGCATATCGCCCGGCTGATTGTTTCGACGGCATGGTCTCTATCCATAAGCCAGGCCATGCCTGCCGCCGCCCCCATGGACGCTGTAATAGTCGCGCAAAAGGCCGATAATTTGGGCAAAAACGAATGGGCATAAATAGCTGTCATATGCGACAATACAATAGCCCGCAGCCGTTCTTCTTCGGACGCGTGGACATGGTCGGCAATGGCAACTACCGGCTGTGTCGCAGAAATTCCCTGATTGCCGGAACCGGAATTCGTCATTGCCGGGAACGGCGCGCCGCCCATGCGGGCATCTGCCGCACTGACAGTCCGGATTAAGACTTGTGTCTGCAAGTCTTTCCCTATTAAGCCGCTTTCCTGCTGTTTGGCCAATGAGGCTGCAATATGCAGGCCATATTTCCCCGTCAAACCTTCTCTGGAGAGGCGGTCATTTAATTCTTCTGCTTTTTTCATAAATGCGATTTCTTTCAGCGGCACCTGTTCTGCAAAATCGACAATATCCGCAATGCACAGCGACTGTAAAAAAGCAATCTTTTCCTGTCCGTTATCGCCATCCGTTTCTTCAGCGCTAAACACAGCTGTCCCGTCTTTTTCAATAGAAATAACATGGGTATGGGCATTGGCTACACACACTTTAACGGTGTGGGATGCTCCTTTTACAATTGCTTCTGAATATAAAACATACGGCACTTCTTTAGCAATCTGTACCGTAACCTTTCCGTCATCAACCATTGCCGCACCTTGGTCCACTACATCTTGAGATATGCCGGACAAAACCTGCAGTCCCTTGTCCGGATTACCACCAAGCGCACCGACTGCCGCAGCAATATACAAACCAGGACGACCTGTACCGGGAACCATTACGCCCATGCCGTTTTTCATTAAATTGGCAGACACACGTGCTGCAATGGATTGTACCGGTTCACCAAGATAGCGTGCAGCTGTTGCTGCCGCAAACGCCATAGATACCGGTTCCGTACAACCAGTAGCAGGAATGACATCCTGCTTCATAATTTCAATCATTTTGTTCCATGTTGCATTGGCCATCATATTCTCACTTCTCCCTATCAAAATATCACGCTCATCTTACTATCACTCTTTACGAATACGACTCAAATACCGATATATCGTCGGTTCTGATACATCCAGCATAGATGCTAACGCAGAAATCCCTCCTTTTAGCAAAAAAAGCCCATCTTCATCCAATTCTTGTGTAATTTTCATACGTTCTTCCACAGATAATCGTTTT
This sequence comes from Lachnospiraceae bacterium, assembly GCA_963657835.1. GTDB lineage: Bacteria > Bacillota > Negativicutes > Veillonellales > Megasphaeraceae > Megasphaera. The sequence goes on from CAVKOP010000040.1 coordinate 1,676, forward strand.
GCTTCTGCCGGATACGTCTGCAGCCGTTTGGAAATCATGCTGTGAATCGTATCCTCTGCCGTTTTGTACAGATTTTCAAATGCTGGTTCCTGCGTATCTTCCTGACTTGCAGCCGGCTCATTGTCCAACACCAATCCCTTTAGAAATTCTGTATCCAACATGTGCCGTGCTTCTAAATACGGCTGAATATCATAATTCAAACACAGTACGCCTACAATCGTGCCGGCTTTATCTTTGATAAAATATGACGAAGAACGAAACGTATGCCCTGTACTGCCTTTTCCCTGATAATTTGTCACATACTGGATAGGTTTCTTTTTGGCTTGCTGCAATAGCCCCAATGTAAAATCCGTCAGTGAACCTCCAATACGGCGGCCGCTCAAATGACCATTGGCAATCGCCACAATAGACTGTTCCGGCTTTGTCGCATCATGCAAAACGACTTCACAATGCTCCCCTAAAGCATTGCCAAGAAATGCAACGAGCGGTATATATGAATCCAGTACTTTCATACCTGTATGCCTCCTTTTCTTGGCTTAATAAAATTTTATCACTGTAATAATATTTTTGCAATATATATACGAAAAAAGCAATCATCATTTTCTGCACCAAAAAGGGGCCCCGCATGATGTCAGAATCTTTCATGCGGCAGCCCCTTTCTGCTGCGTTTTAACTACATGTATACTTTGAGTTTACCAAACAGCCACTGTACCGTCTGCACGCGGTTCCGTCGCTCCCATCAGCACGCCATCTTCATTACGCCAGATAATCTGTCCGCGGCCATATGACATCGCATTGGGATTGACTATAATCGTATGTCCTTTGGCGCGCAGCTCGTCTATAATCGACTGCGGCACAGAAGGTTCCACTTCTATCGTCCTGCCTCCTGTCCATTGCCAGCGCGGCGCATCCAGGGCGGCCTGCGGGTTGAGGTGATAATCAATCGTATTCATGATGACCTGCATTTGTCCCTGCGGCTGCATAAAACCGCCCATGACACCAAACGGACCGACAGCGCTGCCGTTTTTAGTCAGAAACCCCGGAATAATGGTGTGGTAGGATTTTTTATGCGGAGCAACGCAGTTGTCGCTTGCCGGATTCATGCTGAAATTATTGCCTCGGTTGTTCAGGGCAATGCCATATCCCGGCACGACGATGCCTGAACCAAACCCGTCAAAGTTGCTTTGAATATAGGAAACCATATTTCCCTCTGCATCGGCAGTACAAAGATATACCGTGCCGCCATTATTTACATCAACAGGCCTCGGCAGCAATGCCTGTTCCCCAATCAAGCCGCGCCGGGCATCTGCATACTCCTGCGAAAGCCAGTATGACAGGTTCGTCCTCATATAGCGAGGGTCTGCAATATATTCTCTGCCGTCTGTAAATGCCAATTTCATAGCTTCTATCTGCTTATGAAATGAGGCAACAGTATCCCGCTGCGAAAAAGAAAAGCCCCTGGCAATATTCAACGCCATCAAAACGACCAAGCCGTGTCCGTTAGGCGGTATTTCCCATACATCATAGCCTCGGTAATTCGTATGAATCGGTTCGACCCACTGCGGTACGTACGACGCCAAATCGTCTTGACGGATATAGCCGCCCGTTTCTTTAGACCAGTCATCTACAGCCTGCGCCAATTCTCCTGTATACATGGCTTGGCAGTGACTGTCCCGGAGAAGACGCAGTGATTTAGCATGATCTGGCAGCCGCATGATTTCACCGACGCGATGGGCTCTTTCTTTAGGAAAAAACGTAGAAAACAACCCGGCAAAGGCTTTTTCATTTTTATAGGCCGCAAAGTCATGCCAGCTTTCTTCAAGCTGTGCTGCTACCGTCGGCTGTACGGCATAGCCGTCTTCCGCATAGCCAATGGCCGGCTCAAACAAATCCGCAAAGGGCAGGCGGCCAAACCGTTGATGAATAGAAGCCCAGGCAGCAGGGGCTCCCGGTACCATGACAGGAATCCAGCCGCGGCTCGGCATCACCGTATGTCCAGCAGCTGCTACCGCTTCCCGGGATATCCCGGCCGGTGACCAGCCGCTGCCATTGATACCGTACAGCTTGTCTTTCATCCAAATTAAGGCAAAGGCATCGCTTCCCAAGCCATTGCTCGTCGGTTCCAAGACGACTAAGCTAATCGCCGTTGCCAGTGCTGCATCTACAGCGTTGCCGCCTTTTTTCAGCATATCCAGCCCTGCCTGCGCTGCTAAGGCCTGCGACGTACAAACCATGCCGCGCCGACTGTATAAAACCTCCCGACGCGATGCATAGGGATAATAAGAGGCATCAAAATTCATTGTCATTCCTCCTTGAGTATCATTTCTTTTACTATATCATATTCTGCCGTATTCATCATCCGAACAATGAGAAAATACTGGAACAAAAAACTGCGCAGACTCTTATTATCTCTTTCCGTTTTTTCTGGACAATGGTATAATGAATACTACTCACTATAAACCATTTTCATTATATTATCGAGGTATTGTAAGGAGATATGTACTGTGAACCGGTGTATGTTGATTGTAAATCCGACAGCGGGTCGGGAGCGAGCAAAATATCATAAAGATGCGTTAAAAGCACAACTGGAAACCATGTTTGACGATGTCGAACTGCGGCAGACAGGTAAAGCCGGTGATGCAACAGACTGGGCTAAAGAAGCGGCCTTAAACGGCTATCACGCTGTATTCTGTATGGGCGGCGACGGCACGCTTAATGAAACCATCAACGGGCTTGCCCAGGCAAATACACCTATAAACTTTGGCTTTATTCCGTTAGGAACAGTCAACGATTTAGCACGGGCGCTGCATATTCCGCTTCATCCGGAAGCGGCGATTGCTATGCTCAAACACTGTAAAACGACGCACGTCGATATTGCCCGTGCCAATGACCGCTATTTTGTCAATACAGTCGCTGCCGGCATCATGCCGGAAGCCGTCGGCCATGTGTCTATCGAACAAAAAACAAGGCTCGGCCCTTTTGCCTATTTTTTGACGGGAATTAAAGCGCTGCAAAATCATCAGACTTCTCTTTTTAAGATAGAAACCGATGAAGGCCAAATGATATATCGTTCCCCTCTCATTGTAGCCATGCTGACCAATTCTGTCGGCAGTTTCCGCAATATTGCCCCGCAGGCCCGGGTAGATGACGGAAAAATCTGGCTTGCCGTCTTCAAAGACTTCACCTATTTGGACCTTATCAAATTGGTTCCGGAATTTCTCGCCGGCACGCCGTTAAGCTGTGAATATATGACGCTGTCTACTTTTACGCACGCCAAAATCACGATTGTAGACGATCATCCCTTATCGACCAACATGGACGGCGATGAAGGCCCGTCTTTTCCGTTGGAATTGGAAATCCTGCCTTCGTTTTTGACGGTGTATGTCCCGGAAATGTAAAATTATATACTATATATGCCTAAACTAAACGAACCTCTCTGCGTCGGATAAGCCATCTGCCGCAGAGAGGTTCTATGTATATAGTATTGAGGTATATAGGAGTCAATCAAACATAAATATATTCGGCCATAACCGGCTGCAAGTCATGCTGCAGCAAGCTTTGATATACGTCATCCACAGAGCGCGTGTCCGAGATTTCAAACTGGGCATCGCCTTTATCTTCTGCTTCCGCACAATGTTCGCCAATTGCCGTGCTGACGCCTGCAGAAATTTTGGTCGCCGCAATCTGTACCAAACTATCGCGGACGCGGGCACATTCACGTGTCGATACGGTAATGCTGGCAAAAGGCATAAAGAGCCGATATGCACAAACGACCTGTAAAAGCTGTGCTTCGTGTACATCCATCGGATTGATTTTATCATTGTTGATAATCGGGCGAAGACGCGGACAGGAAAACGCAATTTCTGCCTGCGGATATTTTTTCTGCAGGTAATAGGCGTGCATCCCCGTTGCCAGCGCATCTTTGCGGAAATCGTCAAGGCCCAGCAACGCAGCAAAGCCTACGCCGCGCATGCCGCCTTTTAAAGCCCGTTCCTGTGCATAAAACCGATACGGGAAAATCCGTTTATGGCCTGCTAAATGAAGCGTTTCATATTTATCAGCATGATAGGTTTCCTGGAAGACCGTCACATAATCGGCGCCGCATTCATGCAAATACGCATAATCTTCGCTGTTCATCGGATATACTTCCAGCCCAATAATACGGAAATATTTTCTAGCTATCTTACAAGCTTCCCCAATATATTCAACCGTCGATTTATTACGGCTTTCGCCTGTCAAAATCAGGATTTCCTGCAGTCCTGTCTTGGCAATCGCAGCCATTTCCTTATCGATCTCATCATAGGTCAGCTGAGCCCGACGGATATGGTTGTAGCGGTTAAATCCGCAGTAAATACAAAAGTTTTCACAATAGTTGGCAATGTAAATCGGTGTAAACAAGCAGACGGAATTGCCAAAATGTTTTTCCTTTTCTATTTTTGCCTGCTGAGCAATTTCTTCTAAGAAAGGCAGCGCCGCCGGCGAGAGCAGAGCCCGAAAATCTTCCGGCGTCTTCCGGTCATGCTGCAGCGCATTGCGTACATCCTGGACCGTATAACGGTCATAATCGTATGTTTCCATATCATGAACCACTTTGTCCAGCAAATCACTGTCCAATACTTCCATATCCGGCATGTATTTCATATGGTCTGTGCGGTTTTCTTTTTCCAAAAAAGCTTTGGCTTCTTCGCTGATAATACTCTCGTTAACGTGTTCATCTTTATGTTCATCTTTCATGACTGTTCCTCCTTAATCGCGTAAATATCCCGTAAGCGGCGAAGAAGCAGCCCCTTTGTCCTGCACACGGCCTAATTTTGCCGTATATGCCAAATGGCCTGCTTCAATGGCCAGGCGAAACGCTTCTGCCATGCGCGGCACATCCCCGGCAGTTGCAATTGCTGTATTAGCCATAATAGCAGCAGCCCCCATTTCCATAGCTTCGCATGCCTGGGAAGGTCTGCCAATTCCGGCATCTACGATAACCGGCAGGTCGATTTCATCGATGAGGATTTGAATAAATTCTTTCGTGCAAAGGCCCTTATTCGTGCCAATCGGCGCACCCAGCGGCATAATAGCCGCAGCCCCTGCATTGGCCAAGTCACGAGCTACATTCAAATCCGGATACATATAGGGAAGGACTGTAAATCCTTCTTTAGCAAGAATTTCTGTGGCTTTAATCGTTTCATAGTTGTCTGGAAGCAAATATTTGCTGTCCCGCATGATTTCAATTTTTACTAAATCACTTTGACATAATTCACGGGACAAACGGGCAATCCGCACTGCTTCATCGGCATTTCTAGCACCGGACGTATTGGGCAGCAGCGTAACGTTTTTAGGGATATAATCGAGAATATTGGCCATGCCGCCGTCATTGACGCGGCGCAGTGCCAGCGTTACAATATCTGCTTTTGCATTTTCTACTGCCGCTTTAATCAACGTCAGTGAATATTTGCCGGAGCCTAAAATAAAACGAGATTGAAATTCATGGTTTCCTAATTTCCAAGTCATCTTCTATTCCTCTCTTCCTATATGTTCAATAAGTAATGCCGCTGCCATATTGGCTTCATGAGCCGCGCAAATAGCTACGCGCGGAGCCATCAGCGATTTCGTGTCATTGCCGCTGACTTCATCACCGCAAAGGTAAAACCGCGGCAAAATCTGCCGTGTCCGAATCGCGTTGCTGTTGCCGTATCCCGCCATGCCGTTGCCGGACAGCAATATTTTTTCCGGCAGGGTTTCTAAAACCGCATTGACGAGCATGGCTTTTTGTTCCGGTACATCAAAGGCTTCACAAATAATATCTTCATCGGCAAACAAGGACGGCACCTTGTCTGCTGTAATTTTCAAGCAGTTCGTAACTACTTGAATATACGGATTGATTTGCAAAATTTGTTCTTTCAATGCATCGGTTTTATACTGCCCTACATGACGGATAAAATAATGCTGCCTGTTAAGATTGGTCAAATCCACCCGGTCGAAGTCAATAAGATGTAAATGACCTACGCCAATTCTCGCCAGGGCAATGGCAATATTAGACCCGAGTCCGCCTAAGCCGGCAATCGCTACGCGGCCTTTCGTTAATTTGTCTTGCACCGCTTTGCCGTGGCGTTTGCACAATGCTTCATATATTTCTTCGTGTGTCAGCACCGTATATCAGCCTCCTCCTACAAATGATACGACTTCTACCGTATCGCCATCTTGTATTTGCTGCTCAGCATATGTGCTTTTAGGAACAATACGGCCATTTTGTTCTATCGCAACGCGTTCTGCCGTATGCCCTTGTGTTTGCAGGTACTGTTGGACAGTCATCGGCTGTTCCCAGGTTTCCTGCTGCCCATTGATTTTGACAGTAATCATTTCGACACCTCCTACTAAAAAAGAGTTCACAAAGGAATTACACCCGCGGTGGTGTACCCCTTCATGAACTCTCGCTCACTCACATGGTCAAACTATAGTATGAATATAAAAAAAACAGAGGCCGGATAACCGCCTCTGCTGATAGTCTGTACATCATATTATCCTACGTTGGCATTATCCAAATCAGGTTATAGGTCGAAGCTATAAGCTTCCTCTCAGCCGATTTCATCAGCTCCCTGTTTATTTACTTGTAAGTAGTGTAACGTATTTTACACGCATTGTCAAGAAACTATATGTCCCGACAGCATTATTTCGTTTCTTTTAACTCTTTCACTGCCATCAGATATGTCGTCAAAATAAACTGCAGTGCCAACGGCAGTCCTTTGGTATCATCAATGTAAAAGCCCGGATTGTGATGCGGCGTAGGTGCATGAACTCCTGTCGGATCTGCCAAACCCAAATGAGCGAATCCAGCCGGCTTTTTCTGACTGTAATACGCAAAGTCTTCGGCCCCCAGGCTGGGATTTTTCTTTTCTACAGTCAAGCCTGTTTCCTGCGCTGCTTTTTCCATAATGGCTGCACAAGCTGCATCAACGTCCAATGCCGGATACCCATATACCAAATGTACGTCACATTGGCATTGATGGGCAGCGCTGATAGATTCAGCCAATCGTTTAATTTCAGCCATGGCAAAATCTCGTACATCTGTGCGCAGACTGCGAATATTCCCACCCATGACAACCGTTTCCGGCAGTACATTATCTACACCGGCAACACCGCAAATCAGGTTGCTGACCGATACGGTGCAGTTGGCCAATGGGTCGCATTTCAATGCCGGAATCAAATTTATAGCACTGACTAGTTCCGCTGCCGGAATAATCGGGTTGTTGCATTGATGCGGCGAACCGCCGTGACCGCCCTTGCCGGTAATTTTCAAATCATACGTACCTACAGCCGCCGTGCGGACACCTGCTGCAATATCAGCTGTGCCGACTTTGTCCATGGCACTGACATGCCAGCCAAAAATATAATCTAAGGTATCCATCAGCCCGTCTTCTACCAACCCTTTGGCGCCGCCGGGCAAAAATTCTTCAGCCTGCTGAAAAATAAAATAAATCGTACCATGAATCAGTTCTTTATGCTGTGCCAGTATTTCTGCCATAGCCAGCAGCACTGCCGTATGGGCATCGTGACCGCAGGCATGCATCACACCGTCACACTGACTTTTGTACGGCAGGTCATTTTCTTCTGCAAGGCCCAATGCGTCAATATCTGCCCGAAAGCCAATCGCCGGGCCATCGGTGCTGCCTTTTAGATACCCGACTGTACTGTTGCCGTGAATTCCTGTCAGCATGGGAATCCCTGCAGCCTGCAGATGCTCTCTAATCCATGCGGCTGTCTGCGTTTCCTTAAAAGATAATTCTGGATGCGCATGGAGATACCGGCGATTGTCGATGAGCTTTTGGCCGTACGCATCAACCAGCTTTTTTATCATTTCGTTCATAAACTGCACCTTCATTTCTCTAGTAATATCTATCTGTATTGTACGCAATCTCCCAGAATTATGCAAGAAAAGCATATATGAAAAAACGTGCTGCCATACGCTGCTTCTTTGGGAGTTGGTTTGTGTCGTAAAGAAGCAGTACCGTACGCAGCACGCTTTTATATAGTTGTTACGAAGGAGTTTTTATGACAAAAGACAAACTAATGCCAATTACAGCTAATCCTATCATAATCAGAAACGCTGTCATCGGTGCACCGCTGGCACACATAGGCCCTATATAGGAAGCAACAATTAGATTTAGGTTGATAATACTAAAATTAAGGGCATAGTGCTTCTGTCCGAAAAAATAAGCTGTATAGGCAGAATTAGTAGGCGTAACACCGCCATACGAAAGACCAATAAGCGTAAAGCCTGCGACAAGAATTGCCAACTGGCCTGTATATTCCGCGCCTAACAATGCGATGCCGGCCAAAAGGAACGTCAAACTCACACCCAGCATGGTAACTTTATATCCTTTGCTGTCAAACAGCTGGCCGAACACGACACGTCCTATACCATTGGCAACAGATACAATGCCTGCAATAGCTGCCGCTTCTGTCAAATCACCTCCCAAAAATCCACTCGCATACGATGCGGATATATTAATAACTGCCAAACCGCCTGCCCCAAGAGCTGCGGCCCAGCAAACGTACAACCAAAAATTTTTCCGGCGCAGCATTTGCCGAAAATCCACGTCTTCTAAAAACACTCTGCGTCCTTTCATAGAACGCTTCATTTGCTGCAAAAATTCCATTGGTGCGGGACGCAGGAGGACAGCTCCTAAGAGAACGAGAACGCCGAACGTGATGCCAATAAGCAAAAAGGTCAGCCGCCAGCCAACTGTTACAATTAAACTGGCTCCCAACGTTCCCAAAATCATCGCGCCAAAGCCAAATCCCATCAACGATATGCCGGATACGAATCCCTGTTTATCCGGGAACCATCTGACAGCCGTGCTGATAACCGCATTGTATCCCAGCCCAGCGCCTAAGCCGGCCAAGCCGCCATACGTAGCATATATGCCCCATAACGAGTGTATGCCGGAAGCGCCCGCAAAACCGGCTGCCAATAATGCCGCACATATAATCAAAGTGGTGCGTACACCGCGCCGTTCTGTCAAAACACCGGAAACAACGCCGCCTAAACAAAACATCATCATAGAAATAGAAAACGTAATAGATGTTTCTGCTTTTGACCAGCCAAATTCACTTTCCAAGGGAACCCGAAAAATAGACCAGGCATAAATCAGTCCCAAACAAAGCAATAGTACTACACTGAGCAGTAAATACAGCCAGCGTATTTGTCGTTGTATATGAAACATCGCCTCCATCAATACCTTTCTGTTGTATGCTACAGTATCACGTCCCCGGTAACGGGGTCTGCCGAAGGCAAGGATTACTCCGGCAGACAGCAAGAGGGGTGATACGAAAACTATCGTTTATTACTCCGCCGCCAAATACGCTGTTCTTCAGCAGCTTTGATAAGTTCTTCTCTAAAATCAGGGTGCGCGATATTAATAATGGCTTCTGCCCGCTGCCAAGTAGTTAGTCCGGATAAATTGGCAACGCCATATTCTGTTACCATATACGGAGCCTGTGTCCGGGGCGTTGTAATGATATCCCCTTCTGTAAATTTAGGCAGAATATGGGAATGACGCACGCCTTGTTTATCCACATGCATCGACGGCATTGCCAAGAACGCCTTGCCATGCTCTGCCATGTATGCTCCTGTTACAAAATCCAGCTGGCCGCCTGTGCCGCTGATTTGCCGCGTTCCGGCAGACTCAGAGCAAACCTGTCCATACAAATCCATGGCAATACAGCCATTGATGGATATAAAATCATCCAGTTGGCGAATCGTTTCCGGATTGTTGACATAGTGCATCGGCGCCGATAATATATCCTGATTGTGGTCTAAAAATTCATACAGTTCTTTAGAGCCAAGGCAAATGGAAAAGACACCTTTTCCTTTCTGCAGTTTTTTCTTTTTATTCGTAATTTTTCCTGCTTTGTATAAATCAAGGTATCCATCACTCATCAGTTCTGTATGCATACCTAAATCTTTTAAATCGGATTCGGCAATGAGTACGCCCAACGCATTGGGCATGCCGCCAATGCCAAGCTGCAGCGTCATACCGTTATGCAGATACGGGAAAATTTTTTCTGCTATCTGCCGGTCAATATCACTGGCCGCCCGGTTAGGCGCTGTACACAAATGCGCATGACTTTCTACTACACAGTCCACGTCAGATATATGGATATGGTCATTTTCCATCCCGTAAATAACCGGCATTTCTTCATTGACTTCCAAAATAATTCTGTCGGCTGCATCCAACATGGCCTGCTGACAGCAGTTTGTCAGCCCATAATTAAAATTGCCATGCTTATCCATAGGCGCTACGGTAATCATCGCCACATCAACCGGCGCCAGTTTCCGCGTGTAATACGAACCGCAGTTGCGGAAAATCATGGGCGAATGAAATGCACGCCCTGCATCCAAATATTTCCGGTCTAACCCAGAACAATGCCATAAATTATATGTGAATGTTTTACGTTCCGGATCTTGTTCTACTACTTGAATCGGCCGACAGGAAATCGCATTTCTGACGTTGATATCGTGCAGTTCATCCCGCCGTTTTGCCAACGCTGCATCTAAATCCGTAGGAAACGAGCATGTTTGACTATAATCGACCCAGTCACCGTCTTGAACAAGCTGTACTGCTACGTCTGCCGTACACCGTTTCGTTTGATATTCATCATATACTGTCATAATCCAAGCCTCTTCTCTATGTATATTGGTCTATCAGTTTTTTAAAAGCCGTAAACGAACGTTTTATCATATCCGGCTCTACACAGTAGGATACACGTACATATCCCGGGCAGCCAAAGCTATCTGCCGGTACAATCAGTAAGTTGAGTTTTTTGGCTTTTTCAGAAAAAGCCTTGGCATCGTTCTCCGGTGCTTTGACAAAAAGGTAAAATGCGCCGCTCGGATATACGCAGTCATATCCCAGTTCTTTTAATCCATTGTACAACAATTTGCGATTTTCGTCATAGATGTTCATATCCGACGTTTGACCCATGCATTTTAAGATAACATCCTGGAATAAATGGGGCGCGCAGACAAATCCCATTGCCCGGCCGGCACCGCAGACTGCTTTATATATCGTATCGGCGTCTGCTGCACATGGCGGCACAAGAATATATCCAATACGTTCGCCTGGAAGGCTCAATGATTTGCTATACGAATAGCAGATAATCGTATCGTTGTAAAATGCAGGCACATATAGAATAGGCAGCCCGTCATATACGATTTCCCGATACGGTTCATCCGAAATAATGTAAATAGGATGTCCTATTTCCGCTGATTTTTTCGTCAGCAGCGCAGCTACTTTTTCATACGTAGCAGCCGAGTATACGACACCGGACGGATTATTGGGAGAGTTGATAATAACGGCACGCGTATGCGGCGTAATGGCTTGCTCCAATGCTTCCAGCGATACTTGGAAATGTTTTGTATCCGGCGGCAGAATCACGGTTTTAGCACCGGCATTGGCAACAAAAACAGTATATTCCGGGAAGAAAGGAGCAATCAAAATCACTTCATCTTCCGGACTTTCCGTCAACGCTTTGAGCGTAATCGTAAGGGATGCCGCAGCACCGCACGTCATATAAAAATGATTGGCCGTCACATTAGCGCCGTAGGTAGTATTCATATAATCTGCTAATCCCTGCCGTACCGCCAAGTCACCTGCCGCAGCCGTATATCCATGAACTGCTGCCGATTCACGAGTTGCCAATATGTCTTCAATGGCTTCTTTGATACAGGCCGGTGCCGGCACGGTCGGATTGCCGATACTAAAATCAAAGACATTTTCTTTGCCGACAATCTTGGCCTGTTCTTGTCCATATGTAAAAAGTTCACGAATGACAGAACTCTGTGAGCCCAATCGATACATTTCCTGTGATGCCATACTGAATCACTCCTTTAGAATACTATAACCATCTGCTGCTTTGCAATGTTAGAGCAGCGAAATAAAGGGAGAAATAAACAAAACGATACCCATCGCAACAATAGGAATAAGCTGCCATGTCCTATATTTTTTGAAAATATCCAGTTTAAGTACCAGCCAAGCCGGCAGGAAACAGGCAATAATACCAATCAACGAGCCTAAAATAGGTGTAAAGCTTAAGACCGGCGCATTGACAACGATAATACCCCAACACAGCAGAATGCAGAACACACTGATACCGTATCGAATAAAACGGCGGCTAATCTTGTCTTCCGGAATAAACCGTTTCAATACATTCATGACAATGCCGATACAGGCATCGCGGAAGCTAAGGAACATGGCAAAGTATGCCGTGACTACTGCAAATATATTCAAAATCAAGTTTAATACTTTGATAAGAGCGCCATCCATGTGCTGCGCCGCCAACGCCAAGGCCGAAATATTAGCTGTATAGGCATGAACAGCCTGTTCATGGTCAATCGCCAGGTTAAATGAAATCGTATAAAATACGACCAGACCTACCAAAAATAAATACGCCGTATTATATACACGCATTGCGCGGTATTGAGCCACTACTTTATTTTCTGTATGGGAGCGAAAATAAATAACAACCGGTCCCAAACCGACAAAAAACTCAATAGACATCGCAATAAACGGCAGCATAATAATAAAGTGTTTAATCACATAAATCGCATCGGACGGAATCAAAATATTGGCCATATCCCAATGAGGAAACATGATAATCCCCAAGGCAGCAATCACCATCGCTTTGGTAAATACCATTCCGGACGATACCTTCATGAGCAGCTTTTCCCCCTGCGAAGCAACTAATACGAGAAACGTAATAATAGACAAGCCGTAAAACATATTTTCTGACAGCGGCGTTTCTG
>CAVKOP010000041.1:0-14468 GCA_963657835.1 Lachnospiraceae bacterium
GGGTATCGTTTCCAATTCAATGGAGCAATCGGGCCGTATAAAGGCGGACTGCGTTTTCAAAAAAACGTATATCCCGGCATCATTAAATTCTTAGGGTTTGAACAAATCTTCAAAAACGCTTTGACAGGCCTTCCCATCGGCGGAGCAAAAGGCGGCTCTGATTTCGATCCTACAGGCAAATCCGATGCTGAAATCATGCGTTTCTGCCAAAGCTTTATGCAGGGCTTGTATCGCTATATCGGGCCGGACATCGACGTACCTGCTGGTGATATGGGCGTTGGCGGCCGTGAAATCGGTTATTTATTTGGTGAATACCGCCGCTTAAAAGGTGCATTTGAAAACGGCGTATTGACAGGCAAAGGATTTAGCTTTGGCGGCTCCCTCATCCGTCCGGAAGCAACAGGCTACGGTGCTGTATACTTCTTGGAAAACGTCTTAAAAGACGACGGCCAGGATATCAAAGGAAAAACGATTGCTGCGGCAGGCTTTGGCAACGTTACCTGGGGCATCTGCAAAAAAGCTGCTGAACTCGGCGCAAAAGTTGTTACCTTATCCGGTCCGGATGGCTATATCTACGATCCAGACGGTGTCGTAACGGAAGAAAAAATCAACTATCTGCTTGAAATGCGCAGCAGCGGCCGCAACCGCGTAAAAGATTATGCAGATAAATTCGGCGTAGAATTTTATCCTGGTGAAAAACCATGGAATAGAAAAGTTGACATCGTTATGCCGTCTGCTATGCAGAATGACGTTCATTTGGAACAGGCAAAACAAATTGCAGCAAACAAGATTCGGTATTACATCGAAGTTGCCAATATGCCGACAACGAACGATGCATTGAAATATTTATTGGACCAAAAAGACATGATCGTGGCTCCGTCCAAAGCCGTAAATGCCGGCGGCGTAGCTGTATCTGCACTGGAAATGAGCCAGAACAGCGAACGTCTCGTTTGGACAGAAGAAGAAGTCGATACACGGCTCCATCACATCATGAATACGATTTACAAGAACTGCAAAGATGCATCTGCCCGCAATGGATTGGGTTACAACCTGGTTGCCGGTGCTAACATTGCCGGTTTTGAACGGGTTGCTGATGCTATGCTTGCTCAAGGTGTCTTCTAATCACCTCGTATTCACACGAGCGGTTATATCTCCCTAAAAAAGAAAAGACCATAGATGATCCGTCTATGGTCTTTTCTTTTTACTGTGTAAATTATTCGTTACTTATTTGCTGCAGAAACTCTTCCCGAATAGCTCGCCGCAATGGTTCTTCGGCCGCCAGTTTCAGCACCAAACGTCCCATAATTTCCGCGCCTTGGCGAATGGTCTTTTCAATAGAAGGGCTTTTTACCATATTGGCAATTTGTACTGAATGTTCCGGGCAAGCCGTCGTCCCCATCGCTAAATGCAAATGCAGCGCCGGACATTGATGACTTACATTGCCGATATCCGAACTGCCGCAGTCATTCGTATTTTTATACGGGATGTTCATTTCATCCAAAACGGCTTCGACAGCCTGTGTTGCAGTTTGATTCCAAATCATATTGTCAAACTTATATCCCACCTGTCTGACATCATACGTGGTCTCTGTCGCAATCGCTGCTCCTTCAAAACATTTCATAATTTTGGCTACAACCGTATCCAAATACGCTCTTTCTGTATGTCGAATGCAGCATTCCAACTCTGCATAATCCGGAATAATATTCGATGCGGTCCCACCTTGCACCATATAGACACCAATACGCGTTTCCGGCCGTACATGCTGACGCAGCATATCAATAGCATGCATCGCCAGCACAGCGCCATTCAATGCATTGCGGCCATTCCATGGCTCACTGGCTGCATGCGCTGTCTGCCCGTGAAAGGCAATACGATAATCATCTAATGCCAAAAAATGAGAATTAGACGTCGTTTTATTCGGTGACATATGAATCATCACGGCCAGGTCATACACTCTAAACACATCGGCTTCACACATGCCGACTTTGCCGCCGTGCAGTTCTTCATCCGGCGTTCCCAATAAATCTATATCAACGGGTATATCCATATGCTGCAGCGCAGCCGCTGCCAAAAAACTAATCGCGCCGCTTGCCGAATGGCCGCATCCATGCCCTACTCCCGGCAGTGCGTCATATTCTGCCAAAAGGGCAATTTTCATTACAGGCTTTTCTACACGGCGGACTACCGCTTTAAAAGCCGTCGGCTCGTTGGCAAAATGTTCCGTTACCTCCATCCCCAAAGACCGGCATAATGCAGCATACGCAGCGCACGCATGATATTCTTGTCCGGATAATTCCGGATCATTGGCAATCTGATAATTTAAAGTAAACGCCTTTCTTTCATATTCCTTCATATATTTCAACATTAATCCAACAGACATGACATCCTCCTGAAATTACATTTTATCTTACCATTGCAATATAAACATATATAATGGAATAACAATCAGCCCCAACAGTACGGAAAGAAAGCTGACCTGCGTCGAATAGCGAACATCAGCTCCTACTGCCTTGGCAACTACCGTCATTTGCGTCATAGCCGGCATACTGGCCTGCATGGAAAAAACCTGCGCAGACATAGGCGTAACCGGAATCAGCGGCAGCAGTACCAGCACGCATAGGGGACAAACGATAAATCGGCCTGCCAACGCACCTATCAAATCTCGATCCCAACGCACATCTGCCAGCGAAATGCCGCTCATTTCAATACCAATGACCATCAGTGACAACGGTGTCGCCATATTACCTACGTACTGAAACGATACCAGCAAAAAATCAGGCACTGGAATATCTGCTATAATAAGCAGCAATCCAGCCAAAAATCCCAATAACGGCGGTGATAATACTTTTTTAATCGTTTGCAGTGAAAATAACGGCATCTTTTCTCGGCCGCCAGTACTGTCGTTGACAATATGATAGACACCCAACGTCCAGAACATCGTCGTATTGGCCATATAATAGAGCATCACAGACGGTACGCTTTGCGTGCCAAACAACGCCAGGTTGACAGGCAGGCCAATAAAAATCGTATTGGCAATAAAAAAACAAGTAATAAATACACCTTGCCGATCTTTCCGTATATGCAGCACCTTAACCGCTATCCGCCCTGCAGCATACGCCAATAAAATAGAAGATACAGGCAGCAGCAAATCCGGTGCAATCTGCAGCAGTGAATCATGCGTAAAATCCTTTTTCAACTGGCACAGCATATACAGCGGCAGTGCTATTTTCATAACCAGCTTGGTCAACAGCGCACTCGTATCCGCCGCAAACCATCCTTTTTTCGCTAAAACAAAGCCAATGCCAATCATAAATAATATTTCAAAAATCCCCTGCAGGCCATGAATCATTCCCGCCATACGAAATCGCTTCCTTTATTGATGAATCTGATATAATTCCGGCCGTCTGTCGCGAAATACATTGATGGTTTCCCGAATAGACGCAATGCAGTCTATATCCGCGTCAGCCGTTACTATCGTCGGCGCTTCTTCTCCTTCTCCCAATACAGTGCCTAATGGATCAATAATCATAGAGTGCCCGCCAAAATGAAATGCGCCTGCTATGCCGCAGTTGTTGACAGCTACCACAAACATTTGGTTTTCAATAGCTCTAGCACGATTTAAAATCTGCCAATGATCTATGCGCACATCCGGCCAGGCTGCCGGTACAAAAAGCACCTTCGCGCCTGCCAGCGCCGCCATGCGAACCCATTCAGCAAATCGCAGATCATAACAAATAATAGAAGCCATGGTAATGCCGTCCAATGTAAAAACATTTAATCTATTGCCGGCATGAAATGCTTTATCTTCATCTCCCGGCGTGAAGACATGTACTTTATCATACGTGCCTGCTATATCCCCCTGCCGATTAACTACATACGTCGTGTTGTATACGCCATCTGCTTTGCAGTTAGCTACAGAGCCTCCTACGATATGAACATGATATTTTTTTGCCAAAGACGTTAAAAACGCTTGGGTTCGCCTGCCGTCATCATCGGCTAACTGCTGCACATTGGTCGGATAAAAAGACGTGTTCCACATTTCAGGCAGCACGACTATATCGGCTCCGGTATGCGCAGCCTGGATTATCGCTTTTTCTGCTATTTCATAATTCGTATCTACCGCTCCTAATACAACATCTAACTGAACCGCTGCAATTTTCATAGATACACCTTCTCTCTACATACGTTATAATGTAAAATTATAAAAGAGTTGCGTTCAAAATACAATATAACAGGGCCTACTTTTCATGATTTCCAGCCTAAGCCGGCATCTTGAAAAAAAGCGTATATGTTGCTATAGTTAAAGTAGTTTCTATAATAAAGGATGTGATGGGAATGGCAAAGCTAAAAAAGACCAATGTCATGCGGATTTTAGATAAACAAAACATTCCGTATACAGCAAAAGCCTATGACTATACAGAAGAAGACCTTTCCGGCATACACGCTGCATCAGAACTCGGCATGAATCCGGGACAAGTGTTCAAAACACTCGTCGGGCAGGGAAATAAAACAGGCCTTGTCGTCTTCTGCATTCCCAGCAATAAAGAACTGGATTTAAAAAAAGCCGCTTCCTGCAGCGGCAACAAAAGCGTTCAGCTCCTGCATGTTAAAGATCTTCCTGGTCTTACAGGCTATATTCGCGGCGGCTGTTCTCCCATTGGCATGAAAAAGCAGTTTCCTACTTATATAGATATCTCTGCCGCACACTGCGATACGATTAGTCTAAGCGCCGGCATGCGCGGGCAGCAGGTTTTAGTGGCGCCGCAAACCGTCGCCGACTTGCTAGGCGCCGTACTGTGCGATTTAACTGTAAAAGACATTACATTGACGGAAGGAAGAGTGCGATGACAAATGAAGAAATGAAACCATGGCTGCAAGATCTCATGCAGTGTACAGCCTGCAAACTGCGCCATGAAGGAAACCGAGGCCCTACACGTTACTCTGGAGATGTCAACTCTCCTCTTATGTTTGTCGGCGAAGGACCTGGCGGTGTGGAAGATGAATACGGCGTTCCTCTCGTAGGACCGTCGGGTCAATTATTGGACAAAGCCTTGTGGAGTGTCGGTCTTACGCGCGACCATGTTTACGTGACGAACATTGTCAAATGCCGTCCGCAAAACAACCGCACGCCAACCTTGGAAGAAGGGAAATTCTGTGCCAACATTCATCTGATTAAAGAAATCGAACTCATCCATCCCAAGGTAATTGTTTGTCTTGGCAAAGTCGCTTTTCAATATTTCTACGGACGCACGGCCAGCATTATGCACAACCGGGGCAAATGGTTTGATTATCACGGCATTCCTGTCATGCCGACATATCATCCGGCATTTCTCCTGCGTCAAACAGGAAAAAATCTCGTCGAATCCAAATGGCAGGTCTACTATGATTTCAAGGCTGCCGTAGAAAAGGCCAAAGAAGCCATGCCGGATTACACCTACCAAAGCCCGGAAAAGCCGGATTTACTGGCGCAGTACACGGATTTAAAAGAAACCCGTCATTTTTAATTTTTTCTTTACAAGTACCTATGTATTCTGTTATACTATATAAGTACTTGCGGGTGTAATTCAGTGGTAGAATACGAGCTTCCCAAGCTTGGTACGAGGGTTCGATCCCCTTCATCCGCTCCATATGTAAAAACAAGGGCTGTCGCATACAAGCGGCAGCTCTATTTTAATTAACAGCAAAGAATGTAAAAACTCTTATATATCTGCTAAAAACAAATACTGTAAAATTTAAAGGGCCTGTCGCATAAAATGCTTGAGCTGCTCCTCAATGGTTAGACCAAAAATCTAACGATGGGAGGTCAGTTCATTATGCGGTAGACCCTTTGTTACTAAAATTATTCAGCTGTTTTGGTCTGTACCTTTGCAATCCATTTCGCAAAAAGTTCGCTGACTGTCACTCGTTTGTCATCATAGGCATGATTGGTGTTCAATGTATCATACGCCTGCAGAGCATTCGTCGTATGCTGCTGCAGCTGATTCCACAGCGGTTCAATCATTTTCGCAGCCGGTGCCACGTCATCCTGTGTGGCACCGATAAAATACAAATTACGGTCTTTTAAGTCTTCATAGGCTTGGAAAATACCATAGCCTTCTTGGCAGCAGTACGCTATGTTTTGATATATCGCTGCTGGTGATTCAATATGCAGGGCATATAAATTTTCATCAATAACTTGCTTCATAGGTTCGGTATCCTGATGCAGCGGCCAATACACCAGATCGTACGGAGACATAACAGCCGTACCGCGAATCCATGGCAGCCGCCGCGTCGCGTTGATAGAAACAAAGCCGCCCATACTGTGTCCTACAAAAAAGATGTTATCTCTGTCAATATGATACTGAGCCGCTGTTTCTTCACGGTGTACCCATTCTGCCACACAAACGGCATCATCAACAGCCCCGGAAAACGTATAGTTGCCCTGGCTTCCCCAGCTGCCGCGATAGAAAAAGCTGATAACTACCATTCCTGTACGCCGCAAACTCTGCGCAATATCGAAGGTAGCAGCAAATCCGGGAAAACCGTGCAGTAAAATAACACACGGATACGTCTGGTCTTTTTTACCGCCAGGAATCAATGCCGTTCCGTACATCTGGGAACCACCATTGGAAAATGTCAGCGATTCCAACGAAGCGCTGCGTTCTTCTCCTTCCCACTGCGGGTCATTTTTTATAGCATCTATGTTTAATTTCATGTATATCTATCTCCTCTATTTACGTATTGCTTCGTTCATGGGATACGGATGATTGCCCTGATATTTAACAATGCCCGTCCCTATAATAAATCCAATAATAGATGGCACAACCCAGGCAAATCCATCTGTCGCAAAGGGAATGCATTCATATAATTGTATTAAAGAGTCTAAAGGCAGACTGATAATCTGACTCTTATTAAGCTGCATCAAGCCTTCAAATAAACCAATAAGCGTTGCCATGAAAATGGTTCCCTTCCACGAGCCGTGATTCGGTACAAACCGATAACATACTCCCAAGAGCATCAAAGCAATCGATACGGGATAAATAGCAATAAAAATCCAAAACGTATATCGAATAATCCCCTGTACACCTATGCATGCTTCCAAGAGGCCAAATGCACAAACGAAAAGCATCATGGCTTTAAATGATATGCGGCCATTGGAAAGGTCTACTGTCAAATTAGCAATCGTCGAGCCAACACCGATAGTCGTCGTCAGGCAGGCAAGGAAAATACCAAGCCCCAAAACCACGTTACCAGTTGTTCCAGTCAGCGCGTGCACCAGCCCATTAAGCAGTGCGGTCTGATCCATTTTACTGTCAAACAGGCCAGAACCGGTAGCACCTAAATACAACAAGCCGCCGTAGACAATCAGCAAACCCAAAAAAGCAACTACAGCCGCTTTCAAAGTCATCGCATGTCGTTTAGCAACATCCGTATATCCTTTTGCCTTGATAGACGCAATAAACATGCCGGCAACAGCCATACCCACAGCAACATCGCCAGTCTGGTACCCCTGCAAGAAGGAGTACGAAAATACCCCATCCACCTGCGGTGCCACAGGTTCACCCAATGGCTGCACAAATGCCAGCACAATCATCACGACTAAACACACCAGCAAGAAAGGCGTCAAATACTTGCCGACAATATCTACAATTTTTGACGGCCGGAATGTTAAAGCCAAGACAATCAAAAAATACAAAACCAGCAGACCAATGCGCAAACCGTCATTGGCCTGCAGTGCCGGAAAGACACTAAGCAGCCCACTTTCAATGCCTACGCCTGCCTGCCGCGGCACACCGCAGGTAAGGATAAAAACAATCCACATAATCATATACCCTTTGGTAAACCACGTCGCGACAGGACGACAAATTCCTTTCAGCGTTCCCCCCATATTATCTACAGCGATAATCGTCGCAATAGGAAATAAAATAGCAGATACCGTTAATCCTGCAACCGCTATCTGCCAATGGTCGCCGGCCATAAGGCCAATAAGCGGCGGAAAAACTAGATTTCCTGCACCAAAAAATACAGCAAACATAGCAAATCCAATAATCAATGCATTTACATTTTCATTGTTGGACACATACATCATCCCCCTCTATAGTTTGTCCTTATTACAAGGATATTTGTCCTCAGTATATACTATTATATAAGTTAACACAATATGATAATAAAAAAAGTGCGATTTTTTTAAAGAATTCCTTGCTATGCCCGATTGGCACATCAAAAACTAAAGGATAGTTATGCCACTAAAACACGGCTGCTGGCTATACTGTATCGTCGTTCCCAAGCAATGCCAATGAACCAATACAAAGAAACCGACTCATTTGTTACTTTTTTGTTACAGTTTTGCCAAACCTCTTATTTCTTTTTGATGTGTATGGTATAATAGCCATACTTCTTCTTAAAGAGACAGTACGAGAAAGGTGGTTATATATTATGAAAAAACTAAAAGTTGTCTTGGCACTGTGTTCCGCATTGATCTGTGGTTCTGTATCCGCCATGGCCATGGATTCCGCAACGCTGCAAAATAATCCGTCTCGCTATCGTGTAGTAAGTACGCAGCCTGACGGCATCGTTTATATGGATATGGACTCCGTACAGGCACTGCAGACACGAGATTTGCCAAGCAGTATTGAAAATATTTCCTGTACGCTGTACGTCGAAAAATATGCCAAAAAGATTGACGCTATGGCCTTTCAGCAAAATCGGCTCATCAGCCAAATCAGTGAATACAAAGCAGACATTCATGCCAATAAAGTAGAAAACAAATATTTGCTGGATGCTGATTTCCAAGCAGCTTATACATCTGAAGGCAAAAAACTGGAAGGAAAGAAAGACAAGCTTCGCATCAGCCATATGAAAAATTTTTACATGTATGCCCATCGGTTAGTCGCCCTGCCCAAAGACTGATACCGGCTGCTGCCTATCAAAATGGCTTGCAGCGTCTCTAGCTGCCCCCCAAAAAAACTAACGAGTCCCTTGTCTGCACTGCCAAGGTGTCAGACATAGGGATTTTTGTGTGCAGGGGTATTCTTTTCGTTCGCAGTATAGCTTAAAACAAGGCAGCAACCTGTCATTTGCTGTAATAAAGCCAATGAAGCCTCCAGGCATTTCGGCACAGGCTGATTTTTTTGAGGGCTGCATGCAATACATCCAATAGTAACATCAACTCACGGCCGTTGAAATTTTGCACAAATATTTCACGTCCTAAGAAGGAAGGAACGTTATAAAAAATAATGATGGGATTAGGAACTCTTATCAATGCAGCCGCCATTTTTGCAGGCGGCGTATTGGGCATTTTGTTCAAACACGTTTTAAAAGAACACTATCAGGATACCATTATCAAGGCGACTGGTTTTTCAGTCCTCTTTTTAGGCGCAGCCGGTACCCTCTCCCACATGCTGACTGTTTTGCCCAACGGCAGCTTAACCGTCGACGGCACCATGGTCATCATCATATCACTGGCATTTGGTGCACTGCTGGGAGAAGTCATCGATTTGGATGCACAATTTGAACGATTCGGTGAATGGCTCAAACACAAGACGGGAAGTGACGGCGACGACCAATTCACAAATGGTTTTGTGTCGGCATCTTTGACGGTGAGCATCGGAGCTATGGCCATTATGGGCTCCATCCAGGACGGTATTTACGGCGATTATTCCACACTGACGGCAAAAGCAGTTTTAGACTTTATCATTGTACTGATTATGGCTTCCTCTCTGGGAAAGGGATGCATATTCTCGTTCATTCCAGTAGCCGTTTTACAAGGGACTATGACCGTGCTGGCAGCTGGTTTATCCAGCTTCATGACGGATGCCGTACTAAACAACATTTCTCTTGTTGGCAATATTTTAATTTTTTGTGTAGGCATCAATTTAGTCTGGCCCAAGACAATCAAAGTGGCCAATTTACTGCCGTCTCTTCTAGTAGCAGTCGCTATGATATGGCTGGTATAAAATCAATATGGCAGTGTAAAATAGTAACCCCCCTAAGTCGGATTACAACTTAGGGGGTTTACTGCATTTCGGTTCACAACACTGGTCTTTTACAACTACTGTTTTATGAAGTCCCAGCCAATACATAGAACCTTTTTTGCTGTATATTCATCTATGAGCAATAGAGTATACACATTATTCTTTTCCTGCCAATGTCTTGTACGATTCAAGACGTGTTTTCATATCAGCCGCTGTTTTGTCAAAGAAGGCGTCTGCTTTTTCTGGGAATACCGTCTTCAACGAAGCATACCGTACTTCGCCCAACAAGAAATCCTTAACATCCTGTGTCGGTTCTTTAGAATCGAGTGTAAACGGATTCTTACCTTCTTCAATACGTGTCGGGTTGTACCGATAGAGATGCCAATAGCCTGCATCAACGGCTTTTTTCGCTTCAATCTGACTGTTGGCCATGCCGGCTTTAATGCCGTGATTGATGCACGGTGCATACCCGATGATAAGGCTTGGGCCATCGTAGGCTTCGGCTTCCTGAATAGCTTTCAGGCATTGATTTTTGTCTGCACCGAGTGCTACCTGTGCGACGTATACATATCCATAGGTCATGGCAATCCGTCCCAGGTCTTTTTTGCGTGTCTTTTTACCGCCTGCAGCAAATTTGGCAATCGCAGAAGTCGGCGTTGCTTTGGAAGACTGGCCGCCTGTGTTGGAATAGACTTCGGTGTCAAAGACAAAAACGTTGACATTTTCGCCTTGCGCCAACACATGATCTAAGCCGCCAAAGCCAATATCATAGGCCCAGCCGTCGCCGCCAAAAATCCATTGGCTGCGTTTGACCAAATTATCACGGCGTTCATAAATCTTCCGGCAAATCGGGCATGTATCTTTTGCCGCTTCTACAACAGCAATAACTTTATCTGCTCGCTGCCGCGTGCCTTCACTTTCATCTTTATGGTCAAGCCATTCTTGGAAAACAGCTTTGGCAGCTGCCGGCGTATTGGAGCTGTCAATTGCTTCTTGAATATCCATAGCCATTTTATCCCGCATCTGCGCTGCAGCCAAGAACATGCCCAGTCCGAATTCAGCATTATCTTCAAAGAGGGAGTTAGCCCAGCCAGGACCATGACCGGCATCATTGGTAGTATACGGCATAGAAGGAACGCTGCCTGCCCATACAGAAGAACAGCCTGTTGCATTGGCTACCATCATGCGGTCGCCAAACAGCTGCGTAACGAGTTTAGCATACGGCGTTTCACCGCAGCCTGCACACGCACCGGAAAATTCAAGAAGCGGCTGTTCAAACTGACTGCCTTTGACAGTAAATTTATTCATCGGATTTTCTTTTGTCGGCAGACCCACAGCATATTCCCAAAGATCTGCTTTCGCTTCTTGGGTGGCAAACGGTTTCATTTCCAAGGCTTTATTCTTAGCCGGGCAAACTTGCGCACAGCTGCCGCAGCCCAAGCAGTCCAATACACTGACAGCCATCGTAAACTGCAGTCCATCGGCTCCTATAGCCGTTTTGACAGTCAGCCCTTCCGGAGCTGCTGCCACTTCTTCAGCAGTCATCAGAATCGGTCGAATGGCTGCATGCGGACAAACAAACGCGCACTGATTGCACTGAATGCAGTTGTCTGCCTGCCATTCCGGAATGTTGATAGCGACGCCGCGTTTTTCATAGGCTGCCGTTCCCTGCGGGAATGCACCGTCTTCCAACCCAATAAACGTGCTGACCGGGAGAGAATCCCCTTCCTGCGCATTAATGGGTTCCAAAATATCAGATACAAAGGCCGGTACGTCCTTTTTCGGCTGCGGTACGTCTTCAGCATCAGCCCAGCCTGCCGGTACGTCTATTTTGACAATGCCGGCTACGCCGTTATCAATAGCGGCGTTGTTCATATCTACCACTTTTTGACCTTTTTTGCCGTAAGAGGATACGACCGCATCCTTCAAATATTTCACAGCATCATCAATAGGAATAATATCGGCAATTTTGAAAAATGCTGCCTGCATAATCATATTAAAACGACCGCCTAAGCCGATTTTCTGTGCAATGCTGACTGCGTCAATCGTATAGAACTGAATATCGTTTTGTGCGATGTACCGTTTCATAGCCGCCGGTAAATTGCTGTCTAATTCTTCCGGAGTCCAAAGTGTATTTAACAGGAAACTACCGCCTTTTTTCAATCCTGCCAACACGTTGTATTTGTGTACATACGACTGTTGGGAACAGGATACAAAAGCCGCTTTATTGATGAGATACGAAGAGCGAATCGGTTCTTTGCCAAACCGCAAGTGCGAAACGGTAATGCCGCCTGATTTTTTAGAATCATAGGCAAAATATGCCTGGGCATGCATATCCGTATGGTTGCCAATAATTTTAACAGCACTCTTATTAGCACCGACAGTGCCGTCTGAACCCAGTCCCCAGAATTTACATGCCGTCGTGCCTGCTGGCGTCGTATCAATATCTTCGCCGATGGGCAAAGAAGTAAAGGTAACGTCATCGACAATGCCAATCGTAAATTGATTTTTCGGCGTATCCTGTTTAAGATTTTCAAACACAGACAAAATATGCGTCGGCGTCGTATCTTTGCCGCCAAGACCGGCACGGCCGCCTACGATAACAGGCTGCTGCTGTTTGCCGGAATACATAGCCTTGACATCGAGAAACAGCGGTTCTGCAACGGAACCCGGTTCTTTAGTACGATCGAGAACAGCAATTTTGGTTACTGTTTCCGGAATATACTTGAAGAAATATTTTTCTGAAAATGGCCGGTAGAGATGGACAGACAGCAAGCCGACTTTTTCGCCGCGTGCATTCAAGAAATCCACCGTTTCAGCAATAGCATCACACAACGACCCCATTGCAATAATCATACGGTCTGCATCTGGTGCACCGTAGTATGTAAAGGGATGATATTCCCGACCTGTCAGTGCCGTAATTTTGCACATATAATCTTCCACAATATCCGGCAGGGCTTCATAATACTTATTCTGTACTTCCTGCTGCTGGAAATATACATCGGAGTTTTCCAAAGAACCTTTTGTTGTCGGATGATCCGGGCTCGTGCCGCGGTCGCGGAAGGCTTTGACAGCATCCATATCTACTAAATCAGCTAAATCACCGTAATCCAACGCTTCAATTTTTTGAATTTCATGAGACGTACGGAAGCCATCAAAGAAATTAAGAAATGGCACACGGCCTTTAATCGCTGATAAATGCGCTACAGCAGATAAGTCCATAACTTCCTGCACGCTTGCTTCTGCCAGCATGGCAAAGCCGGTCTGCCGACAAGCCATAACATCCCGCTGATCCCCAAAAATACAGAGCGTATTAGTACCCAGTGCACGGGCTGCCACATGAAATACACCTGGGAGCAATTCACCGGCAATTTTATACATATTTGGAATCATCAACAACAAGCCTTGAGACGCTGTATATGTCGTCGTCAGCGCCCCAGCCTGCAGCGATCCGTGAACGGCACCTGCTGCGCCGCCTTCGGCCTGCATTTCCTGTATACGGACAACTTGGCCAAACATATTCTTCACACCCTGTGTAGCCCATTCATCCATTTTTTCTGCCATTGTAGACGACGGCGTAATCGGATAAATAGCAGCAACATCAGTAAATACATAGGATACGTATGCTGCTGCCGTATTCCCGTCCATGGTCATCATTTTCTTAGTCATATTCAATGCCTCCATCCGTAGAATATAATTAAATCGTATCGTTAGTCCTATTGTAGTGTACATTGTAGTATTTGTAAAACAAATGCTATTAATGGTATCCATCAATATTTTTGATGGATTAGGACAGCAAAAAAAGATTGACGGCAATGAAAAAATATTCCATAATCAGTATAAATAAGTATATAAAAGAAAGGATGCCCCTCATGGAAATACGCAATCTGACTACATTTTTACAAGTCGTTTCCATCAAAAATTTCACCCAGGCAGCTCGTACCCTTGGCTATTCTCAGTCCAATGTCAGCGCACAAATACAGCAGTTGGAGCGAGAAGTCGGTGCGCCCCTTTTTAATCGTATTGGACGCCAAGTCACGCTGACACAATATGGGGAAGAATTGATTCCATATGCGCAAAAGATTGTATCGACAGCCTTTTTGATGGAAAATTTTCTTAAATCAGAAAAAGCGCTGAGCGGTACGATTCGTATCGGCATGGTAGAATCCCTGTACGAAATTCTTTTTGAGTCTTCGCTGCTGCGGTATCACCAACGCTTTCCCCACGTCAAAGTAGAACTCATCGTCGATGATACTGCTTCCCTGCAAGACGGCATGCAGACAGGTATTCTCGATTTTGCCTGCTTGATTGCGGACCCGCTGCCGCAGACACAGTGGCAGACCTGGTATTCCAAGCGGGAACAAGTTGTTGTCATTGCCCATCCTGACAATCCGCTGAGCAAACGGACTGCTCTCCGTCTGGCTGATATAAAAGACGAAGAATTTATTCTCATGGAATTGACAGCGCCGTACATTGTCCATTTTCAAAGTGCCATCGCGTCCCAAAACATCACGC
>CAVKOP010000042.1:0-11705 GCA_963657835.1 Lachnospiraceae bacterium
CAAATATACTCCCTGCCGGGCCTAACTGCATCGTCATACCTGAAAGAGAGCATATCCATGATTTATTCTTCAGTTTTTACGTCTTCTGTCTGCGGCGCTGTTTCTGCAGCAGCTGTTGTATCGGCTGCTTCCTGTTCCGCATCAGCATCTTCACCGTCAATAACCATATCATCCAGCAGACGAAGCTGGCTTGTCAAAATAGCGCGGCATTTGGCACGGAAAGAGCGAGTCTGTGATTTGATTTTATCCAGTTCTTGCTGGGAAGCCTGCAAACTCAACGTTGTTTCATCCATCATTTGTTTCTTCTTGTTTGAAGCTTCCTGCAAAATCAAATCTGCTTCCTTGCGGGCAGATACCTTGACGTTTTCTGCCGTCTGCTGCGCCAGCATCAGTGTGCTGTTCATGGTAGATTCCATTTTTTCATACTGCGTCAATTTATCCTGCAGCTTGTCGCAGCGTTCTTTCAGTTCACAATATTCCCGATATACTTTTTCGTAATCGCCGGCTATATCATCCATAAATGCATCTACATCTTCTTCACTATACCCGCGAAAACCTCGTTTAAATTCTTTATTATGAATATCCATTGGTGTTAGCATGGTAAAATTCCTCCTCGAATCATATCCATTGGCGTCTTTGACGTTAACGATTACATGTATCGTTTCAGCAGTACACCAATACGGCCTTTACGTGATGTTCCTGTAATCTGCGTCAATTCCATGCGGCCCTTGCCGCGCAGTGAAATCACATCGCCTTCCTGTACATCCTGTGAAGGTCCTTTGGCAGGCTGCCAGTTGACTTGCACGCGTTCACCTTTGATGGCTTCGGCTGCTTTCGTACGAGAAATGCCAAAACCGGAAGAAGCAATCGCATCCAGCCGCAGCGATGCCACTGTCGTCTTGATTTCTTTGACCTTTTCCTGGCGCGGTGCAATATCGCTAAGAGGCATTTCTTCTACGGAAACCGTAACCATTGCAATTTTAGTGAAATTTTGTTTCAAATACTGCAGCAACGACGTGTCTGCCAAAATCACAGCCCCATCTTCCTGCATGATAATGTCGCCAAACCGTTCACGGCCAATTCCCAGCCCCATCAGTGAGCCCAATACATCGCGATGACTCAGCAGGCGATACCGTGCATCCCACGAAACACGGCAGGCTGTCAGGCCAAAATCAACAGGCCCTTCATAGTCACTGCTGACAAATGCCAATTTGACGCGTTCCGCTCCTTCATAGCCGCCAAACGTGCGAAGCAGCAACGAAGGCACATGAGCCTGAATGGTTTCACCTATCTGCACGGCGCCCGGAGATACAAATTCACTGACAGCGTACGGCCGGCCTTTGGCTGTACTATCTGCCAAATCGATTAGTCTAGCAGCCAGTTCGCCATTATCGGTTCCTTTATAATATCGAATAATCCTATCTCTGTTTTTCACACTTATTCCTCACTTGTGCTTACTGCTGAGGCGTACTGCCGCCTTCCGGTGTTTTATTGCCCCAAGCCAGTTGTGTCGTATTGAAATCATTATAATCCCGTTTGCCTCTGTCTACTGTTACGCTGCTCGGCACACAGAGGAAAATGTCTTTGCCTACTTTTTGAATATTGCCGTCTAATGCATACGTAGCACCGCTGATAAAATCAACAACTCGTTTGGATACATCAGGAGATGTCGATTCAAAATTGATAATAACCGGTTTGCGGTCCCGCAAATAATCGGCAATGCTTTGAGAATCATCAAACGTTTCCGGTTCTACAATCATCATTTTCAGCGGCCGTTCAGACTGCGCATATCCCAAAGACGGACGGCGCGTAGCTGCTGCTACCGGCGCACGGCGCTGCGGCTGTTCTTCTTCCATTGGTTCTTCATCTTCAAATTCATCTGTTTCAAAATCATCGTCATCATTCACACCGCTGATAGTTCCGACTAATTTGTTCCAAAAATTTTTTACTCCCATGGTTTGTATCCTCCTTAGTAATTACGAGCGCCAAAAATAGCGGTTCCTACACGAACTACATTTGCGCCTTCTTCGATTGCTATTTCAAAATCATGGGTCATACCCATAGATAAATACTGTATTTGTCCAGCCGGAAATTTCGGCTTCATATCTTCATAGAGCGCGTGGGCAATACGGAATATGGGCCGCACATCTTCTACATGTTCAAAATTAGGGGCAATGCACATGAGGCCCTGCACGCGAACGTTTGCCAGTGTTTTAGCCAATTCGCACATAGCCGGAAATTCTTCTACTTCCATGCCGAATTTGCTTTCTTCACGAGCAACGTTGACCTGCAGCAAAATATCCTGTACTTTTCCCAATTTTGCCGCTTCTTTATTGACTGCTTTCAGCAAATGTTCAGAATCAACAGAATGAATAAGGTCAAAATGTTCCACGGCATGTTTTGCTTTATTCGTCTGCAAATGGCCAATCAAATGCCATTTCAAATGGTTTTCCGGAA
The DNA here is from genome assembly GCA_963657835.1 of Lachnospiraceae bacterium. Taxonomy (GTDB): domain Bacteria; phylum Bacillota; class Negativicutes; order Veillonellales; family Megasphaeraceae; genus Megasphaera. The sequence goes on from CAVKOP010000042.1 coordinate 2,458, forward strand.
ATGCTTCCAGCTTCTGCAGCGCTTCCTGAACACGATTTTCCCCTACATCTGTAATACCGTTCGCGGCTGCTTCTTTCATGTATTCAACTGGATGATTTTTAGTAACCGCTACGAGCGTAATCGTATCGGTTCTGCCAGCACGGGCAGCTGCATCAGCAATTCTTTTTTGTACTGCTGCAATATTCTCTTTTATCAAAACGTAATCCCTCCGCAGTGTATATAATTCAGTCGCACATACGACGTACTTTATAAAACATTACACTATTTCTATTATATATATTTGCTGTCATAAATGCTAGTATTTTTATAAAAAAAGTCCGTCTAACCACCGGAAATTATGGTATCATGGCAAACGCAGCCATACGGCCTGTGCGGCTGCCGTCCCTGCGGTACGAAAAGAACCGCTGTGGTGTTTCAAATACACATTGACGGCTTATATCAATATGTTCCGGCTGCAGTCCTGCCTGACGCAGCATGTGATACTGCAAGGCCTTGACATCTGCTGTAACTGCGCCGTTTTCTTCGTGCATCAATCCCTGCAGCGCCAGCTTTGCCATAGACAGCCTAGCGGCCATCTGTCTGCTGATTGTCAAATGAGCCGGACATACGGATGGCCCAATATACGCAGACAGCTCCTGCGGCTTTGAGCCGTAAACAAACTCCATCGCCAGCACGGTCTTAGCCGTAATATTCGCCGCCGTATTGTACAATCCGGCATGAATCACAGCACAGGCTTTTTGTTTTGCATCAAAGAGAATAACCGGCACGGCATCTGCCACTTGTACCATGAGCAGGGCTCCCGGTATATTCGTCATCAACGCGTCCGCATGGGGCAGTGCATCTTGGGCAGACCCAGCGCCGCTGCCGCATTCTTCTTTGCCAATGACCACAATATGATTGCCCTGTCCCTGCTGCACTGTCGTAATCTGGCTGACAGAAATGCCCAGCGTTTCACACAGCCGGCGTCGGTTTTCCAATACATCCTGCATATCATCTCCGACAGTCAACGACACATTCAGAGACTGCCAGCAGCCTTGGCTCACGCCGCCGCCGCGGCCTGTAACACCATGACAAAGACCGGCACGGTGCAAAAGCCGGCTTTCTTCCCAGGCAATGCCGTTCGCATGTTCAATCCACTGCGTTCCCATCAGCACCTCCACAAACATGACAACGATGACAGCCGTCAAAGCAGGGAATCGTAAAGGCTCCCTTGCGGGCTTGTTCCAATTCGTGTACTAAATACGACGGGGCCAGCCCCATGTCCAGTACGCTCCACGGCAGCAGGGCCTGTACGTCCCGTTCGGTATACAAAAAGCGCTTGACATCGAACCGCAATTCTTTTGCTGCTCGTTTCCAGCCTTTGACGCCGCCGTATTCGTGCGCCTTGACAAGCAGTTCGCCGACACGACGGTCCCCGCGGGACAATACCCCTTGGATATAACACTGCCGCAGCGGTTCTGCCAAAATTTCAATCTGCTTATCCTTATCCAGCGACTTTTTGATATACGCCAGTCGTTTTTCTACGGTCTTCTTATCCGTCATGGCCATCCATTGAAAGGGCGTGCAGGGTTTAGGAATAAACGGGTTGATGCTCAGCGTAATTTTACTTAAATTACCAATCGCCGCCATATGCTGCTGCACGCGCCGCGTCATGGCTACGATGCCCTGAATATCTTCATCCGTTTCCATCGGCAGGCCAATCATAATATACATACGTACGTGGCGAATACCGGCTGCTGTGGCCAAATCAATGGAATGCAGCAAATGCTCTTCCGTAATCCCTTTATTGATAATATCCCGCATATGCACGCTTCCTGCTTCCGGAGCCAGCGTAATGGTCTTTTGACCGCTTTCTGCCAAGCCCTTAACAATCGTCGGCGTAATCGAATCAGCCCGCAGGGATGCACAGGAAAAGGCCAGCCCTTGACTGCGGATGAACGCAACCAATTCATCAATATACGGATAATCGGAAATAGCAGCTCCCATCAGGCCGATTTTCTTGCCGAGCTTTTTGCCCCGCAGTACCGCTTGTTCGACGTACTCCAGCGGCCGTACACGCGGACGGCGATAACAGTAGCCTGCCATACAAAATCGGCAGTGCCGGCCGCATCCTCGGGCGATTTCTATCAAGTACATGGCGCCAAATTCCGTGTGCGGTGTCGCGACCACCGTTTCTCCCGGTTCTGTCAATTCCTGCCACTGCCGCTTGACATGCAGCGGCGCTCCCGGTTCAGGCGTAATCTTTACCAGTTCTCCTGCTTCATCGTATTCATGCACATATAAGGAAGGAACATAGACTCCCGGCAGCTGAGCCAGTTTCATCAGCAACTCATGCCGAGACAGCCCTTCTTCCCGCCCTTTCATATACGCATCCAAAAACGGATGCATCAGACTTTCTCCTTCGCCAATCAAACATACATCGACAAAAGGCGACAACGGCTCCGGATTAAAAAAAGCGACAGGCCCGCCCATCACGACAAGCGGGTCCTCGTCACTGCGTGCGGCGGCCAGTATGGGGACACGTCCCTGCTCCAGAATTTCCGGTATATGAAAGTAATCCATTTCAAAGCTGACGGACAGCCCTATAATTTCAAAATCGCAGAGAGGCCGCTGATTTTCCATCGTAAGCAGCGGGGTCTTTTGTTTGGCATAGAGCTTACTCAGCTCCTTATCCGGCAGAAAAGCCCGCTCACAAAGCCAGTCCGGCCGTTCATTCACCATTTTGTAAATTATCTGCATGCCCAAATTGCTCATGGCTACTTCATACGTATTCGGATAACAAATAGCCATGGCATGCCGCGTCCCAAAAGGATATTTATAATACCCGTCTTCTTCCTGCAGCCGCTCTGTCAATTTTTTTTCAATTTGCCAGCTCATACGCACGCTCCCTTCACCGGCAACACTATTGGTATATGTCGTGTATGTAATTGTATCATATCTGCCTTATAGAATAAAGCAGTCTTCCTCAGCCGCGCGTTCCTCTGTTATGCGTATAATTCGGCAGTAATTTGGGCGATGGCACATCATCCTGGAAACGAACGGCTTTCTTTTCTGCAGCAAACTGTTGGACGTGCTGCAAAGACAATGCTCCCAGTTTTGCAGTCTTGCTGTATCGAGCTGCTTCGGTCCCGGCAATACGGCCAAATACAATAATATCCAGCAGACTGTTGCCCATCAGCCGATTCGTGCCGTGAATACCGCCTACATCTTCACCGGCTGCATACAGGCCCGGAATTTTGGTAGCACTGTGCTTGTCAATGCAAATGCCGCCGTTTTGGTAATGCAGTGTCGGATATACCAAGATAGGCTGTTTGCGAATGTCGATGCCAAATTTCTCATACATATGAATCATCGCCGGCAGACGCTGGGCCATCGTTCCTGTGCCATGAAGCATATCTACCATAGGCGTATCCAGCCAGAGAGCCGGTCCATGCAGGGCATGGACACCTTTGTGCCGGGCGGTGCATTCACGAATAATAGCAGCCGCAACGACATCACGCGTTTCCAGTGGATTGAGAAACGCATCCCCGTCTTTATTGACCAGCATCGCTCCTAGAGAACGCACCTTTTCTGTCACCAGCGCACCATAAATCTGCGGTGGATAGGCAGCCCCTGTCGGATGATACTGAATCGCATCGGCATATATCAAAGGGACACCGGCTCGGTAAGCCAATACCAGCCCATCTGCCGTAGACCCGTAATGATTGGATGTGGGAAACCCTTGATAATGAAGCCGCCCGGCGCCGCCTGTCGCCAAAATAACGCTTTTGGCACGAACGACCTGATATTCTCTCGTATCAAAATCATACAGCACAGCGCCTGCCGCTTTACCTTCTTCATCCAAAATCAATTCGACAGCCGGTGAATATTCGACGACCTGTACGCCAATATTCCGCACTTCATCGCGAAGAACCCGCATAATTTCTGCGCCCGTATAATCACCGCAGGCATGCATTCGTTTGCGTGACGTACCGCCGCCGTGCGTCGTAACCATAGAGCCGTCATCATGTTTATCAAACATGACGCCCAGCTCGCCCAGCCACTGAATCGCTGCCGGGCCATGGATGACAAGCCGTTCCAGCAATTCCGGAATATTTTTATAATGGCCGCCGCCAATGGCGTCCAAATAATGAATAGCCGGTGAATCCGATTCGGTATCAGCTGCCTGAATACCGCCTTCAGCCATTCCTGTGTTGGCATCGCCCAGACGAAGCTTAGTCGCCATGATAACAGACGCCCCATGCTTGCGGGCTTCTATAGCTGCCGCTGCTCCGGCACCGCCGCCGCCAATAATCAGCACATCCGTATCATACATGGCATGCTGCAGCTCTATAGGAACACCTTCCAAGCGGCTTTTCCCTTCCAAGACCACGGCCAGTTCTTTAGGAACTTTATCGCCTTTGTTGGGACCGACCTGCAGCACAGCAAAATTTTCCCGTTTATAATCCGGATGATAATGCAGCAGCAATTCCTGTTTTTCTTCCGGCGTGTACCGCCGCAGCTCTTCATGAAGCCGCAGATTCCGCGTTGCCTCGACGCGGGCTTGTGATGCCAGCATTTCTTCTGTATATTTCATACGAGCCTCCTATTTTTCAATATCCCGCTGTTCATACAAACGATGCAGTTCGTCACTCGACATATGGGCCAATGCCTCCATTTCGCTGACATACGCACCCGTTTCGATTTCATGAACCCGTTTCGCCAACGGCTTGCTCTTTTTGGCAATAAATTTTCCCATCAGCCGCCGTGCCAGCAGCCCTACGGCACTATGGCTGATTTTTACGGGACAGCGGGACGCACAAATATCACAGCTGACACAGCGAAATGATTCTTTGGCACAACCAGCGTAATCGCCGCGCTGCGCTAAAGCAATATATTTCATAACATTCAAGCCCTGGGGACAACTCTTGGAACACGCATTGCAATGAATACAATTATAAATTTCCGGATACAGCTGCCCTACTACGTTCCCGGCAACAGGCAGATTTTCCAAATCATACTGCATTTTATGAATGGGAAACGATTCCAACCGTCCGACACACATGCCATCTTCTACCTTCGTCTGACAAGCCAGTGCCGACTTGAGTTCCGTCTGCCCCTGCAGCCGATACACCACAGCACAGGCACCGCAAAAGCCGCTGCGGCAGCCGCAGCCGCGCACCAAACGAAAACCTGCATATTCCATAGCCCGCATAATCGTCAAATCATCAGGCACTGTGCACTGCCTTCCCAGCAAATACACCGTCGCCATACGTTTTTCAGCCATACCTATATCTCCTATTAGCAACCAAAAATCAAAAGACCCGACGCATCCCTCTCACCATAGAGAAATATGTCAGGTTCTATTGACATTAATAGTACCAACTATCCCCCGGCTTGTCAAATATCTTGCTGCAAAAATAAAAACAATATGTCTTTACAAATTTTTTTTACCGCACGCTCATGTTCCACAAAAAGAACAGCCATACAGACTGCATGCATAGATAGAGAGAAGAGCTGCGTTGTCTGTATGGCTGTTGTATATCAACACAGATATATCAGAAAGGGAATACTGATATATCTGATGTTGGCATCACACCTACGATATGAAATTGTTAGAATTTATAGCTTACCTGCACGCGTGTGTAATCACCCAGGGTAAAGGATTCCGGGCCGTAGAGGGTATCCCGCTGGCCTGTGGATTTGGCGCCAAAGGTGTAGAATGCTTCGACGAGGAAGTTCTTCGCCGGGACGTAGCCTGCACCCAAGGTAAAGCTGCGGATACCGTCGAGGTATCTGTCCGGCAGGGCTTCGGTACCGTTGCCGCCAAAGAAGGATCCGTGCTGGAAGTATTTGTAGTCTGCGAAAGCATTCCAACTGCCCGGCTGGTCCGTATCGGCATGGCCGATGTCGGCACGGAGTACCCAAAAAGTCGGGTTTCCATCATTGACATGATTAATATTTGTCACATTGTGACTATTATCATATGTATACACACTACGACGATGCAAGTAACGTCCCATATCAGAACGGTTTACACCCCAGTCAAAAGAAATCCGGGACGAGCCAAGTTTCCATGTAGCCCCAAGACCAAAGACATTCGCAATGTCCATATCATTATCATCTACGGTATAATCACCACTAGTAGACCGAAGATACCAAGCTGAAAGGCCAAAATCATTGCCCAATTTATGCCGCAACTGAATAAATCCAGCCCGTTTAATAGAAGGCACATAATCCTGTGTAATAATTGTACCAGTCGTCAACATGGATTCAGGTACATTGGGCAACGAAACATCTGCTCCACTCGTGGGGCTGTAGTGACCTAATCCTAAAAGAGCACCGGCAAAGTTAGCTATAATGCCTCTGCCATATAAACTTATATCTCCTGTAGTATTGGTTTGGGTCCACTGGCCGCCTATGAAATTAACATACATAACATTAATTTGCTGTTCACGAGTTAATTCGTTGCCATTGCTATCTACAAATTGAATAGCTTCACCATGCTTGGCATAATTTTGGGTTACGGCATCACAAAGTTGTCCCATAAAGTTTTTAATATTATCAGCTCCATGTACCGGATCTAACGCTGATTCCCAAGTCAAATTGTCAATTTTATAGCCTTTTTGCTGTAATGTCCGAATTTTATTCTGCGTAACAGTAAGTCCCATTCCACTCACGTTTCCAGTATTTGCTAACTGTTTTGCATCTGAGTTAAGTGAATACAAGTCATAATCATCTGCTGTATATGGTGACTGTTTTTTAAAAAGAGCATTATTATCAATCTGTTCATCAGATAATTTACGAAATAGTTGTATATACCTACCCGATGAATCTGTTTTAGATAAATCTAAAACAGTACCATCAGCTTTTTTTATTTTCATATCCGGACGCTTATACTGTGCCATAATAGAACTTCCAAGACCTACAATAGAGCTGCTTGATATCAAATTCAAATCCACACTATTTTTATCATTAGGTAAGAACGTTTCATTATACCAATTTCGACCTGTACCAAAATCAACAGTATCTCCCAATACACCTGCATTTTTCAAAATACTATTCAATTCTTGAATTACTTCTAATTTTTTAGTTGCAAATTCAACATCGCTCAAGCTTGGATCGCGAACCCATTCTTTAGTGCCATCAGCCTTTATTTGTTCAATCATACCTGCATGATTAAACTTATTTTGATAATCTATTTGTTTATTTTGCCAATCATCTGCTCCCGCTGGATATACCGTCCCAATCGTTCCTAATAATTGGTCCAATGTCGGGGCCGTCATAAAAGTACCAAATTCTGCATGCGTATAAGGGGAGTCCGTAATACCCGTACTCTTGCTAAAATCCCCATAGCCGATGCGAACCTGCGTCTTGTCGCCTGTCCAGGTAGCACGGACGCCGTCGTATTCTTTGCCAAACCAGTAGCCTGTCGCCCCCATCTTTTCGGTCAAGCGGCCAATGGTGAAGTCCCATTTATTGGCTTTTTGGTTGAGTTCTGCCCGTTCGAGCCGCGTGTCATGGAGGCCGCGTTTGTCGGCTTTGCTGTATTTAGTGTCCACTGTATTGCCTGAAGAACCTTCGACGAGCAAATTCGTGTTGTCGCCAAGCTGGGCATCGACGCCAAGGCGCAGCCGTTGTTCTAAACCGTGACCTGGTTCATCTTTAAAGTTATGATTTGCTCCTTCATTAGCAGAGCCGGTTGATGTTTTTCGCATTCCTGTTGTTTCGGTTCCTTGAAACATATTGGAGCGTACCCGATAATCGCCAATGAGCTTGACATCGCCTTGTTTACGTGCTGCATCTTTATCAGACGGCCGGGTCAAGAACCAATCACCTTGATTCATAATGACCGTGCCGTTGTCGGCTGTCGTATCGACTGCACTGGGACCTGTAGTTTTCTGTGCGTTGGCTGCAGCCTTCTTCACCGCTTTTTCTGCCGCCCCTTTGGCATCATAACCAAACTTGATGTTGGCACCAATACGGTATGTTCTGTCGGCATAGGCTCTGTCGTCATCACGATAATTAAAGAGGTTGTCTATACCTACATAGATAGTAGCATCAGGATTAATTTGTTTTTCTACCATAAAATTCCAAATGCCAAAGGTTTTTTTCTGATAATCTACCGCCTTTTTGTTCCAGTTCCCAAAAGAATCTCGATCTGCTGAGGTATAAACAGTTTTAACAGAATTACTATCCAGCATATGAATATAATAATCTCCCCAAAGCGCCGCTTTCCAGCCATGCTTTTTGTCTTCATAATTGAAGCTAATGTCTATCTTATGCTGCGGCCGGTCCAGCAATGTCCGCGGCATGTCAGGGTCGCTCTTGTTGATAGCATGGAGCCAAGCATAGCCTAGTTTGGCTGACCATTTGTCATTGAATCGCTGTTGTACCTCTGCTTCAAAGCCCGTAATTTCCGCTTTGCCGATGTTTTTGAAGCTGTAAATACGGTCAGCACTAATTGCACTATTGCCGTTAAATGCAAAATCAATCAACTGTCCCGTAAAATACTGGGTCATGTAATCATTGATGACATTGTGGAATACCGAGGCTTTAGCATAGGTCTTGTTGTTTTCCCCTTCGAGAGAAATATCGAAATTGACCGATTTTTCCGGTTTTAAGTTCGGGTTGCCAATCCAATACCAGCCATATTGACTGCCACCGGCACTGCCGTACATTTCCCAATTATAATAGAGTTCGCCCATGCCCGGTTCGGCATAGCCTGTGCCGGCATTGATTTTCAAACGGCGATGAGCATTGCCGTTGAGGTTGTGTGTCATGCCCAAATTTGCCGTCGCATGCGTACCAAACAAATCACTATGGTCTATGCGAAGAACCGGCGTAATGATGGTGTCATCGTTGACCTGCCATGTATCCTGAATAAAGGCATGACGTTTTTGCAGCCGTGCTTCGCCACCACTAACCTGATTTTCTCTATCTTCAAAGTCTTTTCCGTAATATTTTCCATTATATTGGAAATTTTTATAATAATAAGGGGCTCCTTGTTTTTCATTCATTAAATTCATATAATACAATGGCAGCATCGAAGCGTCGGGTCCATTTGGATTTTGAGCTTTTAGTTCTTTCCCAAAAGCAATATATGCTTTTTGTGCATCTGTATATTCACTTTCATTTCCTGGAACCGGATTATATGTTTCTTTAAATAAGTTATACGCTGCTTTTACATCATCATACGACAACGTATACGTCTTACCATTGCCAATATCAAATGTCATGGAATTCCCATTATTATATTCTCTTTCTCT